>JANPCZ010000019.1:0-36823 GCA_031431215.1 Myxococcales bacterium | reverse complement strand
ACCCAGGCTCCCTTCGCGACGAATTCTTCCGCGGCAGAAACCTGCTTCGGATCGTCTCGCGTCGCGAGCCGCACGAGGACGTTGGTATCAACGGCTCGCATGACGACGCTTCATGTACTTGCGAATCCCTGCCTTCATATCCTCGACCGTGCGCGGCTTGGGAGCCGCCGGGAACAGCGCCCGATGGACATCCTGCGACGAGTATCGCGCCGCCCGCCGGACGACGACCTTTCCACCCTCCTCGTCCCACTCCAAGACCGAGCCGGGACCGACGCCCAGTTTCCGCCGCACCTCAGCAGGAACCGAGACTTGCCCCTGGGCCGTGACCTTCGACTGCGCGATAGCCATGCGGATACATTACCACGGTAATGCTTTGAGCGAGTCCCTCGGGCAGCAGGCGCCGCACCAGGCAGGCTCAACGGCAGGTTAGACGTCACCTTTCGCTTTTCGGTCCGGATCTGGGACCTAGCGGAGTCACGACGCTTTGCGAATGCGTTCACGTCTGATGCGCTCGTTGAGATAGAGCTTCATCAGGGACTGGTAAGGAACGTCCTGCTTGTTCGCCAGGGCTTTGAGCTCCTCAAGCATCGAAATCGGAAGCCGCAGAGAGATGGCGGTCGTTGACGGCTTCAGATTGGGAAGGGTCGGCTGCACGGCCTTGCTCCAATCGAAGGAGTCCGTGACATCGTGCTCGGCCCAGTATTTCCGCTCCGCGTCCTCGCTAGCGAATTGAGGGACGGAGACCTTGCTCTTCTTACGTCGCTTGTTCATAAAAACTCCGTTCTCGTCGACTCATGTCCCGGACTGAGATGACCCTCACCAAGCTCTCCCGAACCGTGAATACGATCGCCAGGAGGCGGTCGGCGTCGGTCTTTCCAAGAGCCGCCAGGCGAATCTCCTTTTCGGAATGCCTGTCGTCCGATGCCACGACGAGGGGCCGGTTGAAGAAGGTCTCTTCCGCTTCCGCCCGCGATACACGATGGAGTTCCCAGTTCTTGTCAGCGTTGCCCTCATCCCACTGAAACCCGACGCAATGCGCGAGGATCTCGGGGAAGCCAGCCACCCATCACGTATATACCCGGCATATACATCTGGCAAGGGACCGTACACCCCTGTCGCCTTGGGCGTGTAGGGCTAACGCACGGGCGTTCAGCTGCGGGCGCCAGAGGGAGCGAGGAACGATCGACTGATGGCGACCGTCTGCTGAAATGCTGCAATGCCCAGTTGGGCGGCGCCCACGCCTGCAGGTGGTCACCGCCGGTGATGGTCGTCGTAATCCGGCCGAAGGGTTCATCGGTCGAGGGGGCTGCGGACGCCGCCCGGGCCGCGGTTGAGGACGTGGGTGTAGATCATGGTGGTGCTCACGTCGCGGTGGCCGAGCAACTCCTGGATGGTGCGGATGTCGTAACCGTCTTCGAGCAGGTGGGTGGCGAATGGTGATGCGGGCTCGTGCGGCTGCCTCGCGAACGCCTCGCTGGATGTCGGTCTCGTGCAGGTGGTGGCGTCGACGCTGTCCGCTCGTTGGCTCGCGGTAGGTTCGGGTGGCGGGGAAGATGCGATCGAGGGCGTCGGGCAAGGCGACGAAGCCGGCGCCCGCCCGCAGGTCACCCTCATGTTGTTGGTGTGTGACTTCCAAGTGACGCCGCAAGGGTTCGACGAGTGCGGCCGGCACGATGGTTCGACGGTCCTTGCGGCCCTTTCCGTCGCGAATGAGGATCTCGCGCTTCTCAGAGTCGAGGTCCTTCACCCGCAGGTTCAGCCCTTCCAGCACCCGCAGCCCACTTCCATAGAGCAGGCTCGCCACCAGCGACGGAACGCCGGCCATGCTGGCGAGCGATGAAAGGAACGCCCCGACCTCCGCTTCCGCCATCTCGCCCGGATTACGCTTGCCATGAAAGACGATGAACCGCCGGACCCACGCCGTGTACGCCTCCTCCGTCCTGGGGCTGAGATGCCGGGTTCTGATCGCCCTGCGAACTTGGTCCATTAGCCGAAGCGGGCGAATCGCCGGTGCGAGAGCTGCCGCCGCGATACCCGGCCGCGGCGGCGTTGGGTGCTGCGGCGCCAGATCGGGCATCGCGATCTGCCCTGAACCTAGTGTCGTCATGGGCGACCGCGCTGTCCACTTCAGGCGGTCCAGGGGACCACGGCGGATGCGTGGCCCACCGCCGCTCTGAGTCCCACGACCACTCCGCTCTCTGGTCGGTCCTACCGAACCTTCACCACCCAGCTATCGTTCCCGGGGGCAGGCGACGCCTGCCGCGCGATCGGCGCCCACATACGCGTTCCTATGCGAGGTGGACTGACGGCCCACCTTTGAACGAGCTACCGCGGCTATAATTCGGCGCCAATGCCCGACGACGCCACCCGCCGCACGTACGCCACGCTCGAAGCGCAACTTGGCTACCAGTTCAAGGATCCCACCCTGTGCCAGGTGGCGGTCACCCACTCGTCGTGGCTCAACGAGAGCTCCGAGCCGGGACGGTCTGACAACGAGCGCCTGGAATTCCTGGGCGACGCCGTGGTGGCGCTGGTGATAAGTGACCTCCTCATGAAGCGCTACGCCGAATGGCCCGAGGGCGAGCTGTCCAAGTCGCGCGCCGCTCTGGTCAACGAATCGAGCCTGGCCAAGGTCGCGGACGAGCTGGGGCTTGGGCAGTGGATCTTCCTCGGCCGCGGCGAGGAACAGGCTGGCGGCCGCCAGAAGAAGTCGATCCTGTCGGACACGCTTGAGGCTTTGATGGGCGCCATCTTCCTCGACGGCGGGTTCGAAGCCGCGTACGGCGCGGCCGAACGGCTGTGGACGCCGGTCCTGGCTGACGCTGACTCGGTGGCCGGCGCCGACTTCAAGTCACGCTTGCAGGAGATCTCGCAGGCGCGCCTGCACGTGGCGCCCAGCTACACCGTGGTGGCGCAGGAGGGACCGGATCACGACAAGACCTTCGAGGTCGCAATTTCGCTGGGCGACAAGGAGTACGCGCGCGCACACGGCAAGTCCAAGAAGGAAGCGCAGCAGAACGCCGCCGCTCGTGCGCTCGCGGTTCTGCAAGAGACGCTGCGGCCCATCCGCGCCGCGCGCTAGATTCGGGTCGTCGATGATCGACAAGGCCCAGATCCCGGACGATGTGCGCGGCGTATGCCAGCGCCTGCGCGACCTCGGGCACGAGGCGCACCTGGTCGGCGGGGGCGTGCGAGATCTGTTGCTCGGGCGACAACCCGGCGACTTCGACGTGGCCACCAGCGCGCACCCCGACGCGGTGCTGGCACTATTCGGCGCGCACTACGCGATCCCGACCGGGTTGCAGCACGGCACTGTCACGGTGTTGACGGGCGAAGGCGAGCACCGGCGCCACGTCGAGGTGACCACCTTCCGCGGCGAGGGTGAATACCTCGACGGGCGGCGCCCATCGTCGGTCGAGTTCGGCAAGACCCTGATCGAGGATCTGGCGAGGCGGGATTTCACCATGAACGCCATAGCGTTCGATCCGCTGACCGGCGCGATGACCGATCCGTTCGACGGACGCACCGACATCGCTGGCAAACTGGTGCGCGCCGTGGGCGATCCGCAGCGGCGCTTCGAGGAAGACGGCCTGCGGCCCATGCGCGCGGTCCGGCAGGCGACCCAGCTTGGCTTCACGGTTGACCCACCGACGCTTCTCGCCATCCCGCGCACGCTGGGCTCGTTCCGCAAGGTGTCGGCCGAGCGGGTGCGCGACGAGCTGGCGAAGCTACTGGCGGCAGACCAGCCGTCACGCGGCATCGAGCTATTGCGACAAAGCGGTCTCCTGGCCGAGATCATCCCGGAGCTTCTGGAGGGCGTCGGCTGCACGCAGAACCGCTTCCACAAATACGATGTCTATGGCCACACACTGGCCGTGCTCGACGGTGCCCAGGGTGATCTGGTGCTGCGTCTGGGCGCCCTGCTGCACGACGTGGGCAAGCCGCGTGCGCAGCAACCACGCGAAGGCGCCCCCGGCGAGTACTCGTTCTTCAAGCACGAGTACGTCGGCGCCGAGATCGCCGAAGACGTGTGCCGGCGTCTCAAGCTGCCCAACAGCGACCGCGACGGCGTGTGCGCTCTGGTCGCGCACCACATGTTCTTCTACACGCCCGACTGGAGCGACGGCACCGTGCGGCGTTTCGCCCGCCGCATCGGCGAGGAGCGCCTGCCGGCGTTGCTGGCACTGCGCGAGGCCGACATCGAAGGCCGCGGCTTCGGCGAGGCCCGCGAGGCCGAGACCGTCGAGCTGCGCCGTCGTATCGCCGAAGTCGCCGCCGAAGATGCCGTTCTCAATGTCGGCGATCTCGCGATCAACGGTCGCGACATCATGCGCGTCCTCGGCATTGCGCCCGGACGACAGATCGGCGTTGTGCAGGCTGCGCTGCTCGAACGGGTGCTCGACGATCCATCGCTCAATACCCGCGACAAGCTGGAGGAACTGGCGCGCGAGCTGGGCGCGGCGGCCCCGTCACAGCCCGGCAAGCCGTAGCAGTTCAGCGGCGGACGAGATCACGGCGGCCTTGCCGGCACCGGGCCGGAATACGCCAAGACCGTCGTCACGACGAAGGATCACGGCAGGATCGAGACCAAGATCCACCAGCGACCAGGTCTCGATGGTGGTGGTGGTGGTCGCGCGTGCAGGTGGCGGCGTGGTTGGCATCAAGGCCAGGGCTGCGACCGACAGCACGGCCGGCAGGCGTATCTTCATCACGCGAACCAAGCCGCCGCCGCGAATGGTTGCGTACGGCGCATCGGCCGTCGACCCGTCCACGCTGTCGACCCGCGTGAGCAGGGGAGCGTCGAGGTGGCGGGCGAGGGCCGCGGGAACCGCGCCCAGTCCTTCGTCATCGGCACGGGCGCCGGTCAGGAGCAGCTGCGCGCCGATTCGCCGGGCCGCCATCGCCAGCGCCAGCCCGAGCGTAAGGAAGTCGCCCTCACCGAGCGCCGGATCGATCAGCCGGACAAGCTGGGTCACTCCCGCTGGCACCGGTTCCGGACGCCATGCGCTTTTGTCGTCGGCCGCCGCGGTCAAGATCGTGATCTCGGCTTCGGCAGGCAGGGCCAGGGCCAGGGCTAAGGCGGTGGTGCTGGCGCGCCCGGGCTCTGGGCCCTCGAGACAGACGAGAACTTTCATCTTGTTCCTCGCGGTGCGCTCGCTGCTACCGCGAGCGCGTCGGCGAGCTCGCGAACCGCCCGGGTCGGATCGGCCATCCACAGCGCGTCCTGACCTGGTGGCGCGGTCTTGCGCGATGGCGCCGTGCTCGTCACCACCGCACGCAGGCCATCGGGCACCGTGGGCAAGCCGATCGGGACGGCAAGGTCCTTGCCCGGGTGCCCGCCACGAGCATCGATGACCAAGCTTGGGCAGCCCGCGTCGGCGATGGACGGCACGGCGTCCGCTGCCAGCACCGCGAGATCGCCGGTGTCAGCCCGATGCGCGTCGGCGGGGCTGGTCTGGTCGATCACGATCACCACGCGGGCCATTTCAACGGCCGTGTCCTCGTCGTCGTGTCGGGACACCTCCTCGAACGCCAGCACCGACGCCGCCGGTGGGCAGGTCAGCATCTCGATCTCGGCCGCTTCGCGCCCGCCGGCCGCGTGAGGTCCGGTGGATCCGATGAGCGCCACCACGGGGCGTTCCAGATCACGCACGCAGATCTCGCGCGTGCCGTCCCCGGCCGCCCGTCGCCGGCGCAACCGCAACTGGGGCCCGGCGTCGGGCTGGTCGATCATCGGCGGTACGATGTCGCAGATCGCATCGGGGCAATACACGGCGCCGGTACGCACCGCCAGCCCAGGGCCAAGTTCGCGGCCAGCGCTGCCCACCGGAAACATGAACAGCAACGGCCGCAACCGCTCGGCCAGGTCGCCCAGCAAGGCACCGTGGGTCAGGTCGAGCGCTGGCGCCGCCAGAGTGGCATCCGCGCAGAACAGGATCTTGTCAGCGCCTGCCAGGCCCAGCTCCACAGACAGGCGCTCGAGCACGTCCGGGGCGAGAGCGCCCGTGGCCAGCAGGCCGTACACGCTGGCGCCAAGTTCGTCCGATACGCCGCGCGCGGCGGCGAGGGCTCGCAGAGAAGGCGCGGTCGCCCGCTCGTCCCGCAGCTCGATGAAGACCACCACGATCGCCATGATGTCGCTAGCTCCTGATCATGGCAGCGGCCCCGCGCCTGCGACCGCGGCCGCCAGCAGTTGCCCTTTGCGAACCAGATCGTCGACGGCGGCAATATCCTTGTACAACGCCCGATCGCCCTCGACCGGCGGCACCACCGCCCGCACAGCATCGTGCGCCGCGCGGATGCCGGGGCCGGGCCGCAGCGGACGCCGCAGATCAAGCCCGCGCGCCGCGCACAGCGCCTCGATGGCCAGCACCCGCCTTACGTTGTCGACCACACGTCGCAATTTCCACGCTCCGTGCGCGCCCATCGAGACGTGATCTTCACGGCCCGCCGACGATGGGATCGAGTCCACCGATGCCGGGTGGCACAGGATCTTGTTCTCGCTGACCAGCGCGGCCGCGGTCACCTGCGCCAGCATGAACCCCGAGTGCAGCCCGCTCGATGAGGCCAGGAATGGCGGCAACCCCGACAGCGCCGGGTTCACGCACTGCTCGATGCGGCGCTCGGCGATCGAGCCCAGTTCGGCGACCGCGATGGCGGCGAAGTCGAGCGCCTGGGCTACCGGTTGGCCGTGGAAGTTGCCTCCCGAGACGAACTGCGCGGCGCCCGGATCGTCGCCGACGAACACCAGGGGGTTGTCGGTCGCAGATGCCATCTCGATCTCCAGCGTCGCCCGCGCGAAGGCCAGCCCGTCGCGTGCGGCGCCGTGGACCTGGGGCATGCAACGAAACGAGTACGCGTCCTGCACCTTGTGGCAGTCGCGGTGCGACGCGACGATGCCGGACTCCTCGGTCAGTCGCCAAAGCGCCGCCGCTGCCGCCACCGCGCCGGGATGCGGGCGAGCAGCCGCAATCCGCGCATCGAACGGGCCCCGCGATCCGCGAATGGTCTCCAGCGACATGACCCCGGTGACGTCGGCCGTGCGCGCAAGCTCGATGGCGTCACCGACCGCCAGCGCGCCTGCCGCGGTCATGAGCTGCGTGCCGTTGACCAGAGACAGACCCTCCTTGGCTTCGAGGACCAGGGGCTCGATCCCGGCCGCCGCAAGGGCTTCGCCGCCCGGGCAAACTCGGCCGTGGTATTCGGCCTCACCTTCGCCTATCAGCACCAGCGCCAGATGCGCCAGCGGGGCCAGATCGCCCGACGCGCCCACCGACCCCTGCCAGGGAATCACCGGATGCACGCCGCTGGCGAGCAGCGCACACAGCCGGTCTACCAGCACTGGGCGGACGCCCGAGTCACCGCGAGCGAGCACGGCGGCTCGCAACGCGATCATGCCGCGCACGATGTCGGCCGGCAGGGATTCACCCACCCCGGCCGCGTGGCTGCGCACCAAGTTGAGCTGCAATTCGCGGATTGCAGCGGCGTCGATGCTGACCTCGGCCAGGGCGCCGAAGCCGGTGTTGACGCCGTAGACCCGGGGCGCATCGTTCGCACCATGGGTGATCTCGTCGACCGCGGCCCGCGATCGTTCCATGCGCCCGCGGGCCGCGGCTGGCAACTCGACCCCGCGCCCGTCACGCCCGATCTGCGCCAGCATCGCCAACGTCAGTGCGTCCTCGCCGAGGCGAACCGAGGGGGGCGACATGGCTGAGCATTGTAACGGCAAGTGTCGCCCACGATCAGGCTTTGGGACACGCTCGATGATTGACCCTCCCCGGGTCTGCCGCCATACTGGCGCCGCTTTTTCGGAAGTCCAACATGTCGAATCCTCCGCCCGGAGACAGCGACGAGGCGAGCGAGTCAGCGGCGCAAGACAATCTGCGCGGAACGGCGGCCAGGGTGGTTGCGACGGCGGTGCCCTTCGATTCAGCGACTGAACTGCGGCCGGCGGACATCGATGCCGCCGCGGCGGCCGTTCTGTTCGAGGACGAGGCTGCCGCCAGCCCGACCGACAAGAAGCGCGCCGCTCGCTTCTTGCACGAGGTCGCGCATCTGCGAGAGGGCGTACTGGGTCAGCCGCGTGAGGCAGCCAAGACTTACGCCCAGTCGCTGACCCTGGATCCGACCTTCCAGCCGAACGGCTGGGCGCTGCGACGGATGTTCCAGGCGCGCGGGTTGTGGGAAAATCTGGTGCGACTCATCGACGCCGAGATTCGGTTCGCGCCGTTGCCCGGGCCCGCCGATCGCGCGGATCTGTGGGTCGAGCGCGGGCGCATTCTCGAGGATCGGCTCAATCGCGACGCTGATGCTCGCGCGAGCTACCGTTCCGCCCTGGAGGCGGCGCCCAATCACGCCGCCGCCTGCCTCGCGCTTCTGGTCCTCGGCTTGCGCACCGGCGCCCCCGAGGACGCTGAGAGCGCCCTGTCGGGGTTGGTGAGCCGGGTGACCGAACCGCAGCAGCGCGCCCTGCTGGCTGTCGAACTGGCTCGGCTGCAGAGGGGCAGCGCGCGCGGTGGTGTGGATCCCGAAAAGGCGGGTCGCGCTGCCGATGGCCTGTTCAAGATTCTTAACGCCGGCGCCGCACCTGGACCGGTTCTGCGCGAACTGGACCGGCTGTCACTGATACTCGACAAGCCCGACCTGCGGCTCAAAGTTCTCGATGCCTTCGATTCAAGGCTGTCGCGCGAGTCCCGCACCGGGCGCCTCGACGCGCCGTTGGCCGTGGGGCTGTACCGCGAGAAGGCGCGCATCCTCTTGCGTCGGGGTGCGCGCGATGCCGCGCTCGCGGTGCTCGAGCGTGCCCTGGCCTTGGCGCCGACCCATCCGCTGCTCGCGCTCGATTTCCTCGATGTCGCCGAGGAGGCCGGTCGGGCCGACGCCATCGCGGCGCTGCTGGGAGGGGCGAATGGCGATGGCAGCCACCTCGATCCCGACACGCGCGAAGAGGTGCTGCTCCGTCGCGCAGAGGTGGCCGCGCGTTCGGGCGCCTGGGGCGAGGCCATCGGATCGCTCGACCGCATCAGCGACAGCAGCCGCGTGGCGCCTCTGGCGCGTCTGGTGCGGCAGCGCGTGCTCACGCTTCTGGGCGACGGTGATGGCTTGGCCAAGGCGCTGGCCGACCAGGCCACTTCGGTGCTGGGAGACGACCCCACGGCGGCGAGCCCGGCTTCGAGACTGGAAGCGGTTCATCTGCTGTCGCGGGCGGGAGCGGTGCGGGCCGGCGCACTCAAGGACGCTGCGGGCGCCGAGATCCTGTTCGTGCGAGCGCTGGCGATCTTGCCCGGCTATCGCCCCGCCACCGAGGGATTGGCGGCGCTGCTGGCCGCCACCGGTCGCTGGCGAGAGCTGGCAGATCTGTTCGCCGCCGAACACACGCGCGCCGACGATGACGAGCGCCGCCGGGAACTGGGCGAGGCACTGGTCATGTTGCATCGGGATCTCCTGGGTGAGCCGGCGGCGGCGCTGGCGCGGCAGAAGGAACTCGCGGCCGGCTCGGCCGACATGCCTGCTTTCGTGCGCCTGGTGGATCTGGCGGGCGCGACCGCACCTGGGGATCCGTCCGCTGCCGAGGCGGCGCTGGACGGCTTGCGTACGCTCGAAAGCCGGGTGTCGAGCCCCGAAGTGAAAGCGGCCCTGGCTCTGCTTGGCGCAAGACTTGGGGAACGCGACGGTGGTTCCGGCACATCGCTCGCGGTGCTCGAACAGGCGTTCCGTGAGGATCCGCTGTCGACCGCCGGCGCCGCTCTGGAACAACTGGCGGCCCGCCGGGGTGACCCGCATCGGCGCCGCGAAATCGTCACGGCCGAGCTGGTCGCGGCCGAGAAAGCTGGCAACACGGATCGGGCGCGGGCATTGCGGTACCGGCTGGCCTGGCACGCCGCCAAGAGCGGTGGTCCCGAGGACGCGTTGCTGGCCCTGGCGCCCCTGCGCGCCACCGGTGAGGCCATGGCCCACGCCTTGTCGCTCGACTTCGCACGCGCCGCTGGCCGGGCAGATCTGGAGGCTCGCTTGCTGTCCGACGGTGACCCCGGCGGCGGGGTAGCTCTGCCGGCGGACATCTTGCCACCCGCGGATCGGGCGCTGTGGCGCGGCGAGGCGCTCGAGGCGATGGGCGATCGCCCGGCCGCGCGCGAGGCCTTCCGCGTGGCAAACGACGGCGAGCCGGGTGGCTGGGAGGGAGCGCTGGACGCGGCCTTCAACCTGCATCAGGCCCACGCAGCTGCGGATGACACTGCGGGCGTTGTGGCGGCGTTGCGACGGCTGGCAGCGCTGCTGGCCGACGGGCCCCTGGCGCACGAGTTGCGGCGTGAAGCCGAGATGATGGCGCTGTCCGCCAGCCTGCCTTCCGGTGAGCCGCCGGTCGGGAAGGGCGCGGCCGATGCGGTGTGGGATTGGCTTTCGGGTGCGCGCGCTGGCGACCGTGGCCGGGTATTCGCCGGCCTCGAACGACTGGCAAGCGAGGTGGTGGCCACGCCTGAGACCGCGGCCCTGTGGACCTCGATCGCTGCGGGACGTGCCTTCGCCGGCCTGCCCGGTGCGGCCGAGGCGCTGGCGCGGGCTACCGCGGTTTCGCCGGCGACGGTGGCTGTGACGGTGGCGGCAACCGATCTAGCGCAAGGTGCGCACCTGGAGGATCTGCCAGCGTTGCGCCGCAGCCGCGCCGACCGCCTGGTAACTGCCGAAGGCAGAACCGACGGCGCCATCGCCCTGGCCGAGGCGCTGTGGCTCGAGGATGCCGACGAAGCGCTGGCCCGGGCGCACCCGAAACAAGCCGCCACGGCGTTGCAGCGCGTGCTGGCCTCGAGGCCTGACTCGATCGAGGCGACCGAGGGTGTCGCCCGGGTCCTGCGCTGCTACAAAGACCGTATGGGTGAGGCCGCGGCGTTGGCCCGGCAGGGAGATCTGCTGCGTGCCCCGCGCCGCGCGGCCGAGCGATATGTCGCAGCGGCGGCCATCTGCGACGACGAGGGACGATCGCCCGAAGCCGCAGCGCTTTACCGCCGGGTTCTGGCGCGGGTGCCCGACCACGAGCACGCCAGCCGGCGTCTCACCGAGATCCTGGACCGCAGCGACGATGCGCCCGGCCTCGAGATCCTGCTGGGATTCAAGCTACAGCGAGCGGTGAGTTCTTCGGCCAAGGCGGGGTTGCTGATCGAGCGGGCGAAACTTCGAGCGCAGCGTCTGGGCAAGCGGCGCGACGCCATCAGCGACTTCCGGCGCGTGCTTGTGCTGTCGCCGGGACACATCGAGGCCCTGCGGACCCTGGCGCGTCTGGCGACTGAGGACCGTCTGTTCTCGGTCGCCGCCGGATTCTACGAAGAAGCTCTGCGCCGCGAGAAGGACGAAGTGGCGCGGGTGGCGCTGGCGATGGAGCTGGCGGCCGTGTACGACGAGCTCGACCGCGCTGACGCCGCTCTGGCGATGCTGACCCTCGCCATCGAGATACGCCCCGAAAATCCCGAACCCCGCGAACGCGTGATCGCCATGGCCCTGCGCCGCCACGATTTCGAGCGCGCCATCACCGAGTTGCAGGCGCTCGAGGCTTTGGCTGGCCCCGACGAAGGCAGGGCGAACCTGCGGGTGCGACTGGGACGCCTGCACCTCGAAAAGCGGGATGACCCTGCAGCCGCACTGGCTGCATTTCGCGGCGCGCTTGAGCTCGACCCCCTTGGTGAGGCGGCGGCCGAGCTCTCGCGTTTGAGTCCGGCTCGGATCGCCCTGTCGGCCGCTGACGCCGAGGCGGTCCGTCGGGTGCTGGTGGACATCCGCCGCAGACTGGTCGAGGCCGATCCTCTCGATGTCGTTCGGCTTGAGCGCACCCGGGATCTCGCGCGCTTGCGTGGCGACCTCGATCTGGCCGAGGCAGCGGCACAGACCCTGGCCACCGTCGGCGTGGGCAATGAGCGCGGGCGCCCGCGGGATTTTGTCCGACCGCTGACTCCGGCTGGGCTGGCCAGTCTGGCAACCACCGCCACGGGTACCGCGGCCCCGGGATCGACCCTGCTGTTCGAGCTGTGGCCGCACCTGGCCGAAGCGGTGGCGCGCACCGAGAAGTTGGATCTGGGCGCGCTCGGCGCCACCCGCCACACCAAGGTGGCACCCGGCAGCGATCGCCGCGTGGCCTGGATCGAGGCCGCCATCCAGGCGCTGGGAATGAAAGAGGTCGATGTGTTCGTTGGTGGGACGGACGATCTGGGGGTGCTGGCGGTGGACGCGCCTGACCGGGCGCTGATCGTGGGACGCGCAGTGCTGGGCGGCGATGCCGGGTCGCGCTTTCGCGTCGGGCGCGGCCTGGCGCTGATGTGGCAGCGAGCCACCACGATCGACAGGCGATCGTCGGCCGAGCTCGAACTTCTGGTGCACGCGGCCGGCGCGCTGGCTGGCGCCAACCTGGGCACGGGGTTTGACCCCACAGTGCTGAAGGCCGCCAGCAAGAATCTATCGAAGCACCTGGCGCGCAAGGACAGCAAGGGGCTGGCCGTGTTCGGCCCCCGCTTCGCCGCCGAACTTCTGGATGTGGCGGACTGGCGGGCGGGGATGGTGCGGGCAGCGAATCGCTTTGGCCTTCTGGCGGCCGGTGACGTGACGCTGGCGCTGCGCTCACTGCTGGGCCAGACCTCGCCTGGCCTCGCTGCCCTGCGCAGCGTGGACGCGCTGGATCTCATCCGCTTCGCGCTTTCTGAGCGCTACGGGGTCCTGCGCCGCGAGACTGGGCTCGCTTCGATGGGGCAACCGTGAGCGAGGTCTCCGACAAGACGCCGGCGCCCGATGCGGTGACCCCTGCGCCGGAGACTACCGCGGCCCACCCACCTCGCCCGCAGGGACAGCCCGCTGGCAAGCCACGTGCTTCATCCGACGACTGGGACGCGGATCTGGCCGCGTGGGAAGAGTCTTTCCCTGCCGCCGGCGAGGCCGCGCCGCAACGGTCGGACGAGTTGTTATTTCCGGTGCGCGCCGCCGACGAGGAGGCCGAGCCTACGTCGGCCGAGGGTTCAGGGTTCCACTTCGACGAGGTCACTGACGAAGGTGTCCCGCGACCCGCACTGTTTGGCCACGAGGGATCGCGTCCCGGCATCCCGAGCGCCGAGGCGGAAACTGCCCCACTCGACATCGTGCGCACGGCACTGTCGGTCGAGATCGACATCGATGAAGCGACGCCGGGGCCGTTGCCGCAGATCGCGGCGACACCGGCCGCTTCGAGCGACGCAATCGTCATACCTGATGTGGCCGAACTGACCGCCAGCGCCGGCACGGGTGTCGCTAGTGCCAAGGCGCCGCCGGAGCCCGACACCGATCCGGAGGGAGCGGGATTCGCGGGCTCGACGCCGGCTACCGACGCGTCGGCGGTGCGCGAGGGACGGGCGCTGACGTCCGACGGCTTACCCGAGATAAGCGGTTTCTACGATCCCGACACCCTGGCGCCGATTCGCCCCGCCGGCCGTCGCACGGGGGACGTGCTCGATGCGCCGGGGCACTCGGCCTACGAGTTGCCGCTGACCGAGGAGCCCGCGGTCGATCTGGCCACGCTTCACGGTGGCGACATCCCGGCCTGGCCGCCGCACGGGTTCACCAATATCGAATCCCGGCCAGAGGAAGGGTCAGGAATTCCTGTCGACGACACGCGCGGGTTTCGCGATCTGTGCGCCGAAGAATTGTCCCACAGCGAGGCTGCCGCCACCGGCGAGTCGCCAGCACGACGAGCCGCGCTGGCGGTAGCTGCGGGCCGGGCCTGCGAGCGCCTCGGGGACCGGGACGGTGCGCTCGGCTTTTATGCGCGGGCGATCGTGCACGAGCCGCACCACATGCCGGCGTTGCGCGGGCGCCTGCGTCTGGAAGTGGCCGCCGGGACTCGGGCCGACGCCGGCGCGGTGCTCACCACCTTGGCGCAGGCAGCGGTCCCCGACGAGCGGCCCGGCTATCGTGCGCTCGCATTCGCCTGGAGCCTGGTCCGCGGCAAGTACGTTCCGGCCACGCCCAACGATGCATGGGCCGCGGCTCTCGGCGCCGCGGCGCCGTTCATCGACGCCGAGCGCGCCGCCCGCGCCAACGATGCTGCGGCGGCGTCACGAGCGCTTGTGCAGGCGGGCGGCATCCTGGGCGGCGCGGCGGGCGCCGCCGTGCTCATGGCCGCCGCTCGGTTCGCCGAGTTGGCCCACGACGACGCGGGCGCGCGCGCGATCGCCCTTTCGGCCGCGGGCATGAATCCCAGACCCGCGGTTCCCGATCCCGCGCAGGCGCTCCTGGCGCTGCGCTTGTCCGCGCGACAGGGTCCACCGGGCGGCGCAGCGGCCCTGGAACAGGTGCGGCCGGCCTGGCAGGGCAACGAGCTCGAGTCTGCCCTCTTGCGATGGGCGGCGCGACTGGCGCGCGCTGCCGGCGACCGCACCCGTGCCGCTCAGTTGCTGGCCGAGGCGCAGGCCAAGGGCCGCAAGACCTGGCTGCCGTGGCGCGATCTGCTGGATCTGCTTGAGGCGGCGGGAGCCGAGACCGTGACCTTCGACGCAGCCTCACTGCCGGCCGCCGTGCGCGCGCTGGTCGCGCTGCGGGTCTCGCGCCACCACCTGGCCAAGTCCAACCTCGACGACGCCCTGGCCGCGCTCGAGGCCGGCGCCCTCGACGAGTCTGATGCCATCGTGCTGGGACTTGGCGCCGAGACGCTGGGCGGCGACGCCACTTCGCCAGCGGTCAGGGAACGTGCCTTCCGCTTGTGGGCCGAGCGAGATGGAGCCCGTAGTGGCTTCGCCCATCTGGAGCGTGAGCAGATCCTGCGCCGCGATCTCGGCGACGAAACCGGCGCACGCAACGCACTTGCGGCGGCGGTCGAGGTGCAGCCGCGGGACCCGGGGTTCTGGCAGCTATCCTGGCGCCTGGCAGAGGCCGGCCAGGCAACCGGGGCCGCTGCCGTGCTGGCCGACGGCGCCCAGGCCTGGAATCTGCCTGGCGCCGAGCCCTTGGCAGCCGCGCTGCGCGAGCGTGCCACCGAGATCCGTTTCACCGCCACCAAAGCTGCCGACGCAGTTCGCCGCCAGGCTGTCTTGACCAGGGTGTCGGACGCCCCGGTCGATCATCCGGCCGCGCTGATGGCTGAACTGCTGCACCCCAAACGCGAACCCGCCGAGCTTGCCCAGCTGATGGTCGACGCCGCCGAGAAGCTGCCACACCTGTGGCCCGAGACGCTGGGCTGGCTGGTTCACGCCAACGACACCGCGCGCGCGCTGGCGCTGCTGCAAGAGAAGGGCGCCGCCAACCCGGGCATGACGCCATTCGTGCGCCGCCTCTTGCGTGCACAGAACGATCTGGGACTGCGCGCCCGCGTGCTCGATGAACTCGGTCGCGTGGCGGGCTCGGAGCGCGAACGCGCCGCGCTGGCGTTCCAGCGCGCCGAGACCCTCGAGATGGCCGGGCAGCGTGCCAGTGCCGCGGCGGTGTACCGTGATCTGCTGGCAGGTCCCCTGGTGTCCGATGCGGATCTGGGTCTGCGCCGCGTTTTGTGGTCGCTGCGCGACGGCACCGCGCTGGCCGGCCTGTTCCGCGACGAGGCCGAAGGTCACATGGGTGCGGGGCAGGGCGCGGCGGCTGCCACGGCTTTCCTTGACCAGGCGCGAGCGCGCCACGAGCTGCTCGGCGAAGAGGCCGGCGCGCGCGAAGCCCTGCTGGCCGCAAGCGAGCAAGATCCGGCCAGTTCCGAGATCCGGCTCGGCCTGCTGCTTGACGAAAGCCGGCGCGGCGATCTGAAGGCGGTGGCCGAGTTGCTCGACGGATTCGCGCACGATTTCCCCCCACTCGCGCTGCCGGCCCGGCTGCTTGCGGTGCTGATCGATGAAGCCAAGGGCGGCGTGCGAGCCCCGGCCTGGATCCAGCTTGTCAGCAGCTCTGCCCCTGATCCGCTACCGCAACTTGTCGCCGAACGGCGCCTGGCCTGGGACAGCCGCGATCCGGGCGATCCATCGCGCACGGCCGCTCTGCTCGAGTCGCTGGCTGACCGGCTGGCCAAGCCCGAGGGTGCCGATCCCAGACTACCCGGCACACTGTGGTTGCGCGCTGCCGAGCTTCGGCAGGCGGTGGCGAACCAGCCGGCCGCCGAGGCTGCGGTCGCGCGCGCCTTGCAGCTGGAACCGCGGGCGCTGCCGGCGCTGCTCAAGATGCGGCATCTGCAATTGGCGCGCGGCGACTGGCATGCGGTCGTGGCGACTTGCGAGGCCGAAGCGGCCGAGTTTTCCGTGCCATCCCGACAGACCGAGACCCTGTTCTTCGCCGCCCGCATCGCGCTGGACAAACTTGGCGATCGACAGCGTGCCATCAAGCTCCTGCGCCTCGTCTGGGATATCGATCCAGGCCACCGGGCCGCCTTCGACCAGCTGCGCGCGCTCCTGGTCCAGGTCGGTGATGATGCTGGCTTGGTCGAGTTGCTCGGCATTGCGGTGACCGCGGCCGAGGACACCGCGGATGCCGTGACACTTCGCCTGGAGCGCGCCCTTTTGCTGGGTGAGAAGCTGGCGGACCGGCCGGGGGCGAAGGACGAACTCCGCGCGATCCTGGCGCTGGATCCACAGCACCTTTCGACACTATCGCGGCTGGCGGCCATGGAGGTGGAGGACGGTGCCTACGCGGTGGCGGTCGAGCTCTACATCAGACAGGCGCGCTTCGAGCGGGATCCGGACAAGCTGAAAGACATCCTGCTGCGCATCGGCCGCATCTACGTGCGGCGGCTGTTGGACGTGAAGCTGGCGACTGGCGCCTTCGAACGCGTGCTGCGCCTGGACGTCGAGAACAAGGAGGCCCTCGAAGCGCTGTCCGAGCTTTATGGCAGACAGAACGAGCTCAAGAAGGCACTGGCCGTGACCGAGCAATTGGTCGAGCGGGAGAGCGACATCCCGAGGCGCTTGCCGTTTCTGTTGCGCCTGGGTGGGCTGTGGGAGAAAGCCGGCGACATCCGGCGATGCGCCATGGTCCTCAAGCGTGCCGTCGACGAGAACCCACGCAGCCTGCAGGCCGTGGGTGAGCTCGCCCGTTTCCACGAACGGGTCAAGGAGCCGCAGGCGCGCAACGTCCTGCTCGACCGGTCGATCACGTTCATGCGTGGTGAGGTGCAGGCGCAGCCCGCCGACCTGGCCCACCTCCGCACCATCATCCCGCTTCTGCGCTGGCGACAACGCAACGCTTGCTCGGCGGTCGCGGCACAACTGCTGGCGCTGTTCTCCGACGAGCCGGGCGAGCGCGAAGGCTCGGGCTGGGCGCTGCCGCCGCCCAACGGCCGCCGCCTCTTGCCCATCGTCAACCCGGCGCTCGACGCGGTCCTCATACCGCCCGCGGTGGCGCCCGGCGTGCGCGCCCTGCTGCGCCTGGCGGGACCGGCCCTGGCCAAGGCCAGCAAGCCCAACCTCAAGCGCTGGGGCGTCGGTCGCAGCGAGCGCGTGCAGCCGGGCATGGCCGCGCGCGCGATCATCGATCCGCTGGCCGCGGACCTTGGGTTGCGCCACTACGAGGTTTACGTGTCGTCGACCGAGCCGCGAGCGCTGGCCGTTGAACCAGGGGCCGAGCCGGCCATCATTCTGGGCAGCGAGCTGGTCGGGCGTGGTGTCGTGGCGGTGCGTTTCGCGGCGGCGTACGCCCTGCGCCTGATTGAGACCCACTTCGATGTCTTGCTGGCTGGCGGTGCGCCCGGCATGGCGACGTTGCTGGCTGGGTTCATCCGCCAGTTCCGTGACGATTACCGCCACCCGGATCTTCTGGAGAATCTGGTTTCGGACGCCGCTGCCCGCGTCGGCAAGGCACTGCCGAGGGCGCTGCGCGCCGAGCTTGGCCCGCTGGCGGCCGAGATCGCGACACCGTTTCCGATCGAGAGCCTGTGGCATGGTCTGCAGGAAGCAGCGGCTCGTGTCGCACTGGGCGCGACCGGAGATCTGTCTACCGGTCTTGGTGTGCTCTTCCTGCAATCCGGGGCGACGCTTGACCTGTCCAGCCTGGGCAGCGCTCCTGTGGCGCTCGGCCTGGTCGATTTCGCCCTGTCCGAAGACTACGAAGATCTGGTCGCCGCGCTCGACGCCGTGTCGTAGCCATCGGCCCGTGAAGGCGCGTCGCGCAGCGCATCGCTATGATAAGCTCCGACGAGAATGTCCGTCGGTGAGTTGCGACCGCCTCCCTCCGAGGATTCCCTCATCGGGCAGGTCGTGCAGGAACGCTACCGCGTTCTCAAGAAGATCGGCGAGGGCGGCATGGGGACGGTGTATGTGGCCCAGCACGTCTTCATCGAGAAGAAGGTTGCCCTCAAGGTGCTGTCTCCCGACCTCGCACGCCGTCAGGACCTGGCCGCGCGCTTTCTTCAGGAAGCCAAAAGCGCCTCCCGTATCGGTCAAGAGAACGTCATCGACATCTCGGATTTCGGCCAGACCAACGATGGGCTGGTGTACTTCGCGATGGAGTATCTGGAGGGTGGCGATCTCGGCGGCACCATCCGGAAGGATGGGCCGCTACCGTGGGCGCGCGCGCGGCCCATCATCGTCCAGGTGTGCAAGGCGCTGCGCGCAGCTCACGCCCAGGGCATCGTCCACCGCGACATGAAGCCCGAGAACATCTTCCTGGTGTCGAAGGAAGGCCGCGCGGACTTCGTCAAGCTGCTCGACTTCGGCATCGCCAAGGTGATGGGCGGCGGTGACGACGGGCCCAAGCTCACCCGCACCGGCATGATCTTCGGCACGCCCGAGTACATGGCGCCCGAGCAGGCCGAGGGCAAAGACGCTGACCACCGCGTCGACATCTACGCCACCGGCTGCGTGATCTACCACCTCATCACCGGCGTCACACCGTTCCAGGCTGACTCGTTCATGGCGATGCTGACCAAGCACTTGCTGGAAGAGCCCGTGCCGCCCAGCGCCCGACGGCCGGACCTGGCCATCACGGCCGATATGGACGCCCTGGTGATGAAGGCGCTTGAGAAGGACAAGGCCAAGCGCTGGCAGTCGATGGACGAGTTTCTGGCGGCTGTAGAAGCCTGCCGCCAAGAAGGCGACCAGACACAGTCGGGGGCCCAACCCACGACTGTGGCGCCGGGGAGTTCCACCAAACAGCTCGGTGGCAAGTCCTCAGCGGCGATAGAAGTGATCAAGACCAGCGGCCGCGAATCGAAGACGGCTGTGCTCGCGCGCGAGAGCCTCGAAGACATGGCCGCGGTCGAGGAGCGTCCCACGCCCGCGCTCGCTCCGAGCAGGGTGCCGCTCATCGTGGCGGGCGTCGCGCTGGGTCTCGCGGCTGCCGTTACCTACGTCCTCCTGTCTCGCCAGCCCGCAGCCATGCTGTTGCCTGCGCCGGTCGCCGTGCCGACGATGGCGCCGCCGGTGGTACCGCCACCTGCTGCGCCTGCCGCCATGGCGCCGCCCGTGCCCGTCGCACCGGTCGCGCCAGCCTCTGCCACCGACCCTGGCGCCGGCGGCGGCGACAGAAAGGCCGGTGCGAGGGAACGCAGCAAGCGCGATAGGCCCGCGACCTGGAGGCGGGTCGATGTCACTGAAACCCCCGAGTCAGGGTTGCCCAGGCCCACGGCTCCACCGCCGTCGAAGAAGGGCCTACCGACGCCTGACGGTCTCAAGCCGTTCCCGGGCCTGCAGTAGGCACGCGGCGAGAAGCGCGTGCGAGGCTCGCCCATCGCGGTGTCCGACGAGGTGGCCGCCTTCCACCGCGAGGCGTTCGTCGTCGATCTGCACAACGACGTTCTGACCAAGCTGTCGCACGTCGACTTCGACTTCCGTCGCCGCCACAGCCCGGCGCTGTTCTGGAACCCGGCGCGACTCGATCTCGACCTACCCAAGATCCGCGAAGGCGGCCTGGACGCTCTCGGCTGCCTCATGTTCTCGGGCTTTCGTTTCGCGGCGGCGCGTCGCTTCTGGCGGCAGCTCGATACCGCCCGTGCGCTGACGGCTGCGCTGGCAGGCGATCTGGCGCTCGCCGACAGCGTGGCCGCCATTCGTGCGGCCCGTGACAGCGGTCGGGTCGCGTTCTTCCTGGGTGTCGAGGGCAGCTACGTGGTCGAGAAGAACATCCCGGAGAGCCTGCCTCGCCTGGCCGAGGCGGGTGTCCGCTTCCTGGGCCCGCTGTGGGATCGCGACAGTGGCACCGGCAGCTCGTGCCGGAGCCGCAAGGACGGCGGTTTGACCGTGCTCGGCCGCACCCTGGTCGCCGCGTGCAACCACCACGGCATCGCAGTCGACGTCGCCCACGCCAGCCGCAAGACGTTCTGGGACATCGCCGAGGTATCAGCTCGCGCGATCTTTTCGTCGCACTCGGCCGCCAGCGCGGTGCACCAGCACCCGCGCAACCTCGACGACGATCAGCTCCGCGAGATCGGACGCCGGGGCGGCGTCGTCGGGGTGATCTTCGTATCGACGTTCGTCGGGGGCACGTTCTGCGCCCTCGATCGCGTGGCCGATCAGATCGATCACATCGCGCACATCGCTGGCGACGATGCGGTCGCCCTGGGCTCGGACTTCGATGGCTTCGCGCCGTTGCCGCGCGGTCTGCGCGACGCAAGCGATCTGCCGCGCTTGACCCAGCTGCTATGGGACCGCGGCTGGAAGCCACCGCGATTGCGCAAGTTGCTTGGTGAGAACGCCCTGCGCTATTTCACAGACGCCTGGCGGCCCGGCTAGCGCGGCCGACAGGCGGTGCCGATTCGGTTCAGCGGCGGCGCGGGCGCGCGGGCTCGCACTGCAGCTTGCGTCCGTTGTGTTCCCGGGCGCTCAGCGCCGCACTCAGACGCTCGGCATCTACAGCCGGCACGTTGATGTAGCTATGCGTGTTCATCAGGTCGATGTTTTCCGGCGCCACGCTGGCTCCCGCTTCGGCCAGCAGTCCTCGCACGTCGTCCAAGGTGGCGTTGTCCTTGCGCCCCAGATTCAGGAACAGGCGTGCCTCGCCCGGTGCAAGCGCTGGCGGCTCCACCCGGGCGGGGGTGAAGGCAGGGGTGGGCGCAGGCGCGATGGCCGTGGTCGGCGGCGCGTCCGGTGTGGCGGGCTCGTGGCCCCACACCGCGGAAAAATCGTCGCCGATCCTGAGCGACGAACTTGCTGGCCGTTGCTCGGCCACCGGCGGCGCCGCAACAAGTGCCGATGTGGCCGGCTCGGGGCGAGGGCTGTCACTTCGACGTGGCTGCGACTCGGCACGTTCGGCTGGACGCTCGCGGCCCCGGTCCCGATCGCCGAAGCGATCGCGATCGCCGCCACGGACGGGCTCGCGCGCGCGGCGCGGGCCGGTGGCACCGCGGCCAGCGAATCTACCCGAACGCTCGCCGTCGCCGGCTCCCTCGCGCGGAGATCTGTCCCGCGGCGGCGACAGACTGGGGGCGGGCCCCTCGGTAGCCCCGCGGTAGGGATCGAGTGTGGCCCTGACCCGAGGCGGCGCGACCACGGCGCTGCTGGTGCGCGCGGCGCCAGCCAGGGCGCCGCCAATGGCGCGGGCAAGCACGGCAGCGATCAGCCGCTCACCGTCGGGCGCCGTGCTCAGACGCCGCGCCAGGGTTCGCCATTCGGCAGCGACGTCCTCGGGGAACGCCGCGCGCAGTTCAACGACTCGCTCGCCCTCGCGCCGCGATCGGATCTCGGTCTCCGACGGCAAAGAGCGCTCCTCGGGCTTTATCTTGTACAGCAGCTTGACGTAGTAGAAACCGCCCACCTCGGCCGGGCCGATGAGTGAGATGGCGGTGCCATGCTTGCCCGCGCGGCCGGTACGGCCAGTGCGGTGGATGTAGACCTCGGGCGATTCGGGGAAGGTGTAGTTGATGACACAGGGCAAGTTCTCGAGATCGATGCCCCGCGCGGCCACGTCGGTGGCAACCAGGAAGCGAATCCCGCCCGCCCGCATGCGTGTCATGACCTGCTCGCGATCGGTCTGCGACAGGTCCGACGAGATCGCCTCGGCGTCCAGGCCCGACGTCCGCAGGAACTGGGCGACCCGGCCAGTCTCGTCGCGGGTGTTGCAAAAGATGATGGCCCGCTCCGGGTTCTCGAACGTCAGCACGCGCAGAAGCTCGCTCTCGCGCCCGCCGCCGGGGATCGTGTAGTAGACGTGGCGGATCTCGTGCACGCCGACGAAGGCGGCCGACAGCTTCACCATCTCCGGGTTGCGCAGGAACCGTCGCGCCAGGCGCTGGATGCTATCGGGAAGCGTCGCCGAGAACAGCAGGGTCTGACGCTCCTTGGGGGTCTTGTCCAGGATGGCTTCGATGTCCTCCTGGAAGCCCATCGACAGCATCTCGTCACACTCGTCGAGAACCGCGCAGCGCACGCGGTCGAGCTTCAGCGTGCCACGACGGAGGTGATCAAGCACTCGGCCCGGCGTCCCGCACAGGATCTGCGCGCCTGCCCGCAAAAGCTCGATCTGTCGTCCCATCGGCGCGCCGCCGTACACCGGCACCACCGTGGCACCCGAATGCGCGGCGATGCGGGAGATCTCGGCCGCCACCTGTATCGCCAGTTCGCGCGTCGGCAACAGCACGATCGCCTGCACGAATTTCTCTTCGGCCTTGACCACGCCATCGAGCATCGGGATACCGAAGGCGGCGGTCTTGCCCGAACCGGTGCGCGACTGCACCATCAGATCGCGGCCCGCACGCACCAGCGGCACCGTCGCTGCCTGGACCTCCATGGGCATGGCGTAGCCCATCTCGGCGAGTGCCTGCATCAGCTCGGGACGCAGGTTCATGTCGGCGAAAGATACGCCGGCAGCGGGTGGCGCAACCGCGACGGCGGGCGGTGAGGACGGGATTTCTTCGTTCATGGTGTTCTACTTTCCGGGGGCGAGGCAGCCTGGTTGAGGCGCTCACCGATTTTTTGGACGCGCTTCTGGATACGGTCCAGGCGGGGTACCTGGTCCTTGCCGAAACGCACGACTTCCTGGGCATAGGTTCGTTCGGTCTCGCGCAGCTCCTCGAAAGCCGCGGCCATTTCTTCCAGTTCCTTGCGACGACGGGTGCCCCGCACCTCAGGGAAACGGCAACGTTGGCTCAACGCCGCCGACTGGTTGCGCCACACGGCGCCCTCGTCAGACCAGCGTTGTGCCTCGGCCGGCTCGTAGCCACCGAGCAGGGTGTGCGAGTTCTCGAGATGCTTCTGCAAGGCATCGGTGATGTCAGACAGCTCGTCCCAGCAACTTGTGAGTTCCTGGTCGGTCACGTCCGCGCTCACGGTGTCGCCGCGCGGCTGGGCATGGCGACGCCGGTACAAGTTCACCGCCACCGAGGCCACCAGCAGGAAGCTGAGCCCGAACACGAAGCACAGCAGGAGCCACAACAGGAACTTGCGGTAGCGGCGGTACTCGGCGGGCGGAGACGGATTGATGGAATTGGACACGCTCACTCGACGGTCCCGTGCGCGAGACCCATCCGAAGCCACCGGAGCGCCGGCGGGCACGACCGGACCCTACGGGCGTGCTGAGATGTTGTCAACCTGAGGGCGGACAAGGACAGGACAGGGTTTGGCCGGGCTTGAGGCAGCCGGCCTACTCCCGTCGCGGCAGGATCACGCGAAATTTGCCGTCATCGCCACTGCGCGTGCGGGCGCGCAGGATCGGCTTGGCGTCGGGAATGACCTGCCAGATCTTGATCTCGCAGCCCGGCACCGGCACCGACGCGGCGCCCGGGGCGACGACCATGCCGTCGGCCACCCGCGCGGCTGGCAGGGTGACGTTGCGGGTGGCCCGGACCTCGACGTCGACGTCCTCCTCGACGTGCAGCGGACTCGGCGCACCCGGCGCGGGCTCGTAGTCAAGCCGGTAGCGTCCAGGTTCCAGCATCAAGCGGTACGATCCGTCGGGGGCGCTGTTGACGCTGCCCGGTGGCGAGACCACGTCGCTTGCGCAGTCCTTCGCGAAGGTGTCGCCTTGCCGGGTGGCCGTGATACGCACGCCGGCAAGGGCGATACCGTCCGAACGAGTGATCTCCCCGCCGATGGCGATCTTGCGCTGAAGATCGATGGTGGCGGCAATGCGTTCTCCCCCGGTGCTACCCGGGGCAACCGCGTACGTCGAAATGCAGCGCGAGGCGTACTCGGAACCGGGGGCCGAAATCACCGCCACCGAGTAGTCCCGTGGCGCGCCCGCAGCTCCGGGGATGAGCGGGACCACCGCGCCATCCCGGTCGGACTGCACCTCGCGCACGTAGAAGGCCTCGGCGTTCACGGCACCGGGGAGGGCGGTGCGAAAACGCAAGGTCGCCCCGACGATCGGATCGCCGTTGGCGCTGCGGACCGGCACCTTGAAAGTCTCCGGCAACGCGAAGGTCGGCAACTGGACCGACCCCAGGTTCAGCTTGGCGGGACTCACGCGCCTGACCAGCAGCCGGGGCAACGCCGCTGTCCGGTCGGCCGGATAGATATCCACCGTCAGGCTATCGAGCGTTGCCGGCACCGCCGACCTGGGGATACGCAGACGGAACCTGCCGGACTTGTCGATGAGCCACGAGTTCGACACCACGCGCTCGCCGAGTAGGGCCCGGGCGACATAGTTGTCCACTTTGTCGCCGCCCGGCTTCTCGAGCACGCCCTCGATGACAATCATGTCGGCTGCCACCGGATAACTGATCTCCGCCGTGGGCAACTGGACCATGGCGGTCCAGGGCGGCACCACGCGATCCGCGGGTGCCGACGGGATGATGCGCAGACGCGCGGCTGTCCTGCCGGCGATGGCGGCCTCCGGCACGCCCACGCTGAACTCGACCGGGCCACCACCACTCTTGCCGGTACCGTCGGTCTCGAACTGCAGATCGGGCTTGCCCGAGATGGCGGACTGAAAAGTCAGCGCCAGACGCGCCGGGAATGTGGCCATGGGATCCAGATCGAGATCGCTGCGCGACACCGAGCCCATGACGAGGCCTCGCTTGTCGACAGCCATCCGGCTTGCCATCGGGAAAGTCGCCGCGGGGATCTCGCGCAGCGCAAACAAGGACTCGGCGACTGGCACGAGCTCGATCGCCCAGGTTGCTGAATCCGTGGACCGCGCGAGGCACACGTCCGCCACACAAGCCTGGCCGTTGGCGCAGTCAGTGTCGCGCTTGCACGACGGCAACACCTGCTGGTCGGCGCCGCCGCAGACCGGAACTGCGGCCAGCAGCCCGAGCCCAAACGCGTAGCGACCCCGGATCACTTGCACTCCTTGTTCAAGGTCCACACCGCTTGCAGCAGGTGGGCATCGGGCTGTGTGCCCGTGAGGCGCAGGTCGGGAGCAGAGTCCACGTCCCGCTTGAACTGCCGATCGGACACCGCCAGCATGACCCGATGTTGCTTGCGTCCTTTGGGCAGGCTGAGCAGCGAGCAGTTGACCGCGATCGCGATCCGGCGCGGCCCATCAGGCGATGTGGGCGGCAGTCGGTTGACGTTGGAAATGCGTGTGTTGTCGTCGCTGTAGGGCGGATAGTTGAAGATCCACCGCACGTAGAGTTCGTCACCCGGGTTGGGATCGCGCAGAGTGACCTCAAACTCCTCATCCTGCTCCTCGGTGCTCGGCCCAATCTCCGATCCCACCGATGGATTGGCTGACACGATGAAGGGCGGTTGGTTCTTTTCGGGGTTCTCGAACTCGGGTGCCAAAGGGATCACGCAACCAACGAAAGTCATTGCAGCAGCGAGGGCCAGCGGCCGAACCAGGGGAGGGCGGGCACGTTCATTCATGAAACGGGGCGCTAGGGCTCGCGCGGCACTGCCGAGAGATCGCCGCCCTCACCCTCCTTCTCGAGGTGTCGGAATATGGTTCGTGGATCGACGCCCAGATCGCGCGCGGTCTTGGTACGGTTGCCACCGTTGAGGTTCAGGATCTCGTTGATGTAGTTGCTCTGCCATTGCTCGCGTGCGTCCGCCAGCGCGAGGATCGGGGGCAACTCGTCCGGCGTGATGCCCAGATCCTCGGGCCCGATCAGCGCCTTGTCAGACAGCACCACCGCCTTCTTCACCCGGTTCTCGAGCTCCCGGATGTTGCCGGGCCACCGGTGGCGCTTGATCGCGGCGATGGCACTCGGGGTGTAACCGCGGACCTTGTTGCCGTACTCGGGCGCATAGCGCGACAGCATGTAACGCGCCAGCACCACGATGTCGTCCTCGCGATCCCGCAGCGGCGGCAGGTGCAGAAGCACCACGTTGAGGCGGTAGTACAGATCCTCGCGAAATCGTCCGGCCTTGATCTCGACCTCGAGGTCCCGGTTGGTCGCGGCGATGACCCGGATGTCCACGGCCTCGGGGTTGGTGTCGCCGACGCGCAGCACCGCCCGGTCCTGCAGCGCGCGCAAGATCTTGACCTGCAGGGACAGGGGCATCTCGCCGATCTCGTCGAGAAACAGGGTGCCCTTGCTGGCCGCCTGGAAGCGGCCGACCTTGTTGCCCACCGCCCCGGTGAAAGCGCCGCGCACGTACCCGAACAGTTCCGACTCGAGGAGGTTTTCCGGGATGGCGCCGCAGTTGATGCTGACGAACGGGCCCTTGATCCGCGGCGAGCGGTTGTGGATCTCACGGGCAATGAGTTCTTTGCCGGTCCCCGTCTCACCAGTCACCAGCACCGAGATGTCCGTCCCCGCGACCTTCTGAACCTTGCGAAAGATCTCCTGCATCAGCGTCGAGGATCCCAGAATCTCGCCGAAGCGCATACGTTCGATGCGTTCCTGCAAGCTCTTGTTATCGAGCTGCAGCTCGTTGACCAGCAGCGCGTTGCGGATCAGCAGCGACGCCTGCGCTGCGAAGATGGTCAGCACCTCCAGGCTCGACTCGTCGAACAGCTGGCGGACGTTGTCGTTACCCACATAGATAACGCCGATCAAGTTGCCGCGTTCGAGCAGCGGCACGCACATCACCGAGGTCAGCCGAAGGTTGACCACCGAGAGCGAGTTCTTGAACTGCGCATCGGACAGCGCGTCCGACACGATGAGTGCCTTGCGTGATTCGACCACCTTCTTCAGGATCGAATCCGACAGATGGCTGACCGCGTCCGAGATGGTCTCCTGTCGCAGGTTGCGCGCGACCTTCACGACCGGCTCGCCGGATTCCATCAGGACGATGAAACCCTTGTCGGCGTTCGAGACCTGGATGACGACATCGAGCAGCTGATCCAGCAGCGCTGGCAACTGGTACTCGCTCATGAGCTTCTGCGAGAACTCAAACAGCTTCCGGTACGAGTTCAGTTCCGTGATGGTCTTGGCCGCTGTCTCGTCGGTGACGGGCTCGTCGTACAGAGAGAATTCCATCTCCACCGAGCCGATGCGCACACGGTCCTCGTGACTCAGCCGGTGCTTGGTGCGGTGTCGGCCGTTGACGTGCAGCTCGGCGTTCTTGTCCAGCGTGGCGACATTGAAGTCGCGGCCGTCGAAATGGATGTGAGCATGCGTATCTGACAGCAGCGGATCCGACAGGACCACATCCACGTCGTTGCCTCTGCCGAGCGACGTGAGCTTCTTGTAGATGTGGTACACCTTCATTCCCGCCCCCGGAATCTGGATTCGAAGCGTCGCCATTCCGGCAGTCTCCCCGACAACGCCTAGAAACGGAAGGCGAGACCGCCACCAGCCCCGCGATCGGTCATGAAAGGGACCAACTGCAGCGGTCCCCGCGTCCTGGCCCCGCGATCGCGCTGGGCCAGTGTGAGCTCGGGTTTGAAGTTGTAGATGGCGTCCGCGATCCCCCACGCGGCCACGCCCACGAATAGCCAACCGCTGACCAGCGACACCCGCGATAGCCACGCCGAGCGATCCTGGTCGCCATAGTCGAGCACCTGCCCGCTCGGACACGCCGGGTTGCGAGCTCCCTCTTGGGACGAGGTCTTGCAGCCCCGATGAGGCCGAAAACCATAGATCGCGAAGTTGCTCACGAAGGTGGCGACCGAGACCCCCGCAAGGCCCGCCTCGACTGAAGTGAAGGCCCAGCCCTTGCGGGCTTGCCCGTTCTGGAACTGCCCGACCCCGAACGGCACAAAGTTGAGCCCGAACACGTTACGGACGACGCGCTTCTCGACGATGACCGGCCGCCGCGCCGCAGCCTCACGTTGCCGCCGCTCTTCCAGCTCGGCTTGCTTGCGTCTGGTCTCGAGCTCGGCCAGCGCGCCCTCCTGCTCGCGCAGGATGCCGTTGAAGAAGTCGACCACCCGGGGGGTGTCCAGCAAGGGATCGAAACGATAGTCAGGCCGCAGCTGCAGGAGCTTGCGGAACTCGTGCGCCGCCCGATCATTTTGGTTCAGAAAAAGGTGCGCCACCGCCAGCATGCGGTGCGCCTGTACGACCTCGAACTCGGACGCGAGCCGGATCTCCGGGTACAGCAGGGCGGACAGAATCTTGACGGCGGCAGCATGCTCGCCGCGGGTAAACGCGATGCGACCACTTTCGAAATCGGCGGCCGAGGACAGGGCGCCTGCCGCCGCGGGCGCCGCGGGCACTTGCGCCAGCAGTGCGAGAACGACCAGGGTGGGGCCCATCATCTATTCTCTCGAATCCTCCCGGTGAAACCTCAGTTGGCCCATGCGATCGATCTACTGAACCTGCCTCCGGCGCTGACTTCGACGTTCTCGCGCTTGATACGGTCTCCCACAGTGACGATCACCTCGACACTCTTGCTCCTCTGGTCCCTGGCGTCAAAGGGGACCGAGACTTCTTCACCGGGATTGCTGCCGTATTGCCACGGCACACCCGAACCACGCGGCGCACTCATCGTGATCACGGCCCGCGGATCCGGCGGGTCTATCTTGACGGTCAGGCTCGCTGCCTTCCAGGTGAGCTGTCGAGCAATGCGGTTGTCGGGATGCCTGTCCTGCGGCCCGACCTGAACCGTCGCAGGGAAGCAGCAGGAGCTCTTGGGCTTGAACTCGATTGTGTGGACCCGGTCGAGCCTGAGCGCCACGGTGTTTCTTCCGACGTCAAAGTCGCCGCGCGAGACGCCATCGACCCAGACCTCCACCGCCTGGGGGGTCGGGGACAGGGTGAAAATCTCTTCCAGCCCCAGCGGCGGGGCCTGCCTGGCGGACACCGGTGGCAGCGCTGGACTGCCGGTCGGAGTCGCGGCAACGGCCGGGCTAGCCGCGGCCACCGCGGGTGCCGCGCCGATCGCGGCGTTGGACTCGCCCCTGCCACGGCCAGCATCCTTGTTGCGAGCTGACCGGCGCCCGTAACTTTCGCCGGCGGCCGGCCGGGTAACTTCGGCAAGCCTGGTCGCCTCGGCCGTCGCACCGACAACTTTGGGTCCCGGGATCGGGTGTCGCTTGGGCACCGCGGGCGACACCGCCGGGTTGGCTGCCACGGCCACCGGGCCCGTCGCCACCGGCGCCTCACGCGTGCCGATGCGAAACGCGAAGAACACAGCCACGCCCAGCCCCAGCGCCGACATGCCCGCGATCGCGATGCGCCGCGCCCGCTGCCGCCCCTCGACCCGGCGCAGTTCCCGCAGCACCTCCTTGTTATCGGGATCGAGCGCCAGAGCGCGGTTCCACAACTCCAGCGCCCGAGCGGTCTTGCCAAGCGCGCGCTCGCGCCTTCCTGCTGAAGTCATCGCCACGACCATGCGAGGCCGCAGCTCGGCCTCGTACATCTCTGGGTCGCTGAAGAAGGCGCGCAGCTCCTGACGGGGAACCCCGAGGCCCGCATCCTTGACGAAGTCGCGCAGATCGTCGCACAGGGCCAGGGCCGACTGGTGGCGGTCCTCAGGTCGCCTGGCCAACGCCTTTGCGATGATGCGCGCCAGGCGGTCGGCGATCAGGCGGTTGATCCCGCGCGGATCCGCGAACCGGCACTCGACGATGCGCTTCAGAACCTCGTGCGGGTTGCGCCCCGAGAACGGCAGCGCCCCGGTGGTCAACTGGTACAGCATGATGCCCATCGAGAACACGTCGGTGCGGAAGTCGACCGGCTTGCCCTCGACCAGCTCGGGCGCCATGTACGCAGGCGATCCCAGTAGCTGTCCGGTGACCGTCATGCGCTCAAGGTCGATGATCTGCGCGACACCGAAATCCATCAGCTTAATGAGCCCGTCCTTGCGCACCATCACGTTCTCGGGCTTCACGTCCCTGTGGAGGATCCCGAGCCCGTGCGCATGTGCCAGCGCGCCCGCCACTTCCAGCGCGATGAGCACGCCTACCTCGGGTAGCGGCAGCTTCTTGCCGGCCAAGAACTGCTTCAGGGTCGAGCCGTCTATGAATTCGGTGACGATGAACGAGGCCGGCGAGTCTCGGCCCGAATAATCGAAGATCTGCAGGATGTTGTCGTGCTGAAGCTTCGCCACCGCCTGCGCTTCCCGATACAGACGCGCCTTCGACTCGGGCTCGGCCAGCAGGTGCGCGTGCAGCACCTTGATCGCCACTTCACGGCCGAGGGTCGCGTCCTGCGCCCGGTACACCACGGCCATGCCTCCCTGGCCGACCTCTTCAAGGACGTGGTAGCGCTCGGGCAGTCGGGATTGCACCATGGTCATTGCGATCGGCGATCTGGGACGGCGAGTCGGTACGACCAGGCTAGGGTTCGAGGGGGGCGAGCGCTCCGCATGCTACGCGGGCGGTTATTGAGACACAACCCAAGCTTCACGGGGCAAGCACCGTAGCGCAAAGCCGGCATAAGGAAGATTGACGCGCGCCCGAATCGTGCGTGAACTGTCTGCATGGCGACAGCACCCGAAGAGCCGCGCACCGCGAACCAGGTCTGGGCGAACCGCGTGGCGACCAGCGCCGAAAAGGTTGGTTTTCGGCACCGGACCGCCAGCGGTTGGGTGGATGTGACCTGGCGACAGGCCGACGTCGCATCGTCGGAGGTGGCCGGCGGCCTGGCTGCGATGGGGCTGCTGCCTGGCGATCGCGTGTGCATTCTGAGCCAGACCCGCCTGGAATGGTTGCTGGCTGACATCGGCATCCTCAAGGCCGGTGGTGCCACCGTGCCCATCTACCCGTCGAGTCTGGCCGAGCAATGCGCGTTCATCGTCAAGGACTCAGGTGCCACCTGGGTCTTCGCCGAAGATGCCGCCCAGGTCGAGAAGTTGCTGCCACTGCTGACCGGGGCGAGCGGCATCAAGATCGTGCACATCGCCGACGATGCGGCGCTCGAAAAGCCCGATGCCCGCGGGCGCAGCGCGGTGTTGCTGGCTGACGTGCTCGCAGCCGCCAATGTGCGCCAGGCCGTGCTCAGCCTGGACACGTTGCGCGAGAAGGGCCGCGCGTGGCTGGCGGAGGGCAACAACGCCGCCGATCTGATCCGACGGGCAGGCACGATCAGGCCCGCCGATCTGTTCACCATCATTTACACGTCCGGAACCACGGGTATGCCCAAGGGCGCGGTCCTGTCGCACCAGAACCTGGTCTCGGCCTGCCAGAGCGGTATTCGCTCGCTGACCATCCACGAATCCGACCTTCAGTACCTGTTCCTGCCGCTCGCTCACGTGCTTGGTCGCGAGATGGAGTGGTGCGCGATCATGGCCGGTTCCGTCGTGGCCTTCTCGGAGGGCATTGCGAAGATCAAGGACAACCTGGTCGAGGTGCGACCGACGTTCATGGCCGGCGTGCCACGCATCTTCGAGAAGTTCTATGGTGCCGTGCTGGCCGGCTCGCGGCAGGGCTCGGCGGTGAAGAAGGCGCTGGTCAGGTGGGCCTTCGGCGTCGGGGCGGCCTGGTCGAAGGCCACGCGCGCCGCGGGTGGCAAGCCCGCTTCCGGCTGGCTCGGCTTTCGCTACAGCATCGCCAACAAGCTGGTGTTCGCCAAGCTGCGCGCACGCCTGGGCCTGGACCGGTGCCGCTTCCTGATCTCGGGCGGAGCACCGCTGGCCGGCGAGATCGCCGAGTTCTTTCACGCCGCCGGCCTGCTCATCCTCGAAGGTTATGGCCTGACCGAGACCATGGCCGCTGCGTTCGTCAACACCATCGATCGCTACCGCTTCGCTACTGTGGGTCCCGCCATCGATGTCATCGAGTGCAAGATCGCCGATGACGGCGAGATCCTGATGCGCGGCCCGTCGGTGTTTCGCGGCTACCACAACAACCCGACCGCGACCGCCGAAGCCATCGACGCCGACGGCTGGTTCCATTCGGGCGACATCGGTCATCTGGAGGATGGCTTCCTGCGGATCACCGACCGCAAGAAGGATCTCATCGTGACCGCGGGCGGCAAGAAGGTCGCGCCCCAGATGATCGAGAACCTGCTCAAGGTCCGTTCGACGCTGATAAGCCAGGCCCTGGTTCACGGTGACAAGCGCCCGTACTGCGTCGCCGTGTTGACCGCCAGCGAGGAGGCCGCCAAACGCTTCGGCGGCGGTGATCTGGCAAAAGCGTCGGGCAGCGCCGAACTCAAGGCCGAGCTACAGACCGTGATCACCGGGATGAACGCGAACCTGGCCAGCTACGAGGGCATCAAGAAGTTCGCCATCCTGCCAGCCGACTTCAGCGAGGCTGCCGGCGAATTGACCCCCAGCCTCAAGATCAAACGCAAGGTCGTCACGGAGAAATACCGTTCCGTGATCGAAGGGCTGTACGCGGGGAACGGCGCAGCGGACTGAAGAGCTGTCCATAAATTGGACAGCTCTTCAGTCGCCGAGCCACGGGCTCGGCCGCAGGTGGGGTGAAGTCCGCGAATTTACTTCGCGGACGAGGGGCGGGTCGCGACCCGCCCCTGACAATCGTTCAAGACGTGGCCATTTATGGACACGTCTTGAACTCCGTTCGCGCCCAGGCCACAGGGGACTCCGGGGGCACTACAGAGGAGTGCACGAGAACGCGGCCGAGCCGGGCGCCGCGCTCACGTGGAAGGTCAGCTGGTACGTCGCCAGCACGGAGGTGCCCGTGACGGCGAGCTGCTTGCGCAGCAGGCCCCCCGCCTTCGCGCCTGCGGCACCGCCGTTGGTGACGGAGACAACATTGCCGAGAGGGGTCAGGTCCGAGGGATCGATTGGCAGCAAGTCAATGCGGTGATCGGGAACGCAGCCCCCGCAGATGTAGATGTGCGTACCGCGGCCCCAGGCGACGGCGGCCGCTCGGCCGATCTTCACGAGCGCTGGCTCGACCTCGTCGATGTCCTTCACGCCGGCGCGCAGGGGGACCGGCGCGGACTGGGCGACGCCGCTCGCGCTCAGGCGGACGATGCGGACCTCGGAAGAGGCGTTGTCGCCGAGGGCCCCTTGCTTCGCCTCGGCCCAGGCAGCGATGTAGCCGCCGTCCACGGCGAGCAGGGCGTTGGTCGCGCGATCGAAGCCGGCCGAGCCGCCGACGACCGTGCCGACGGCGCTAGTGACGGAGATGCGGCGGCGGGCAACCGTCTCGGCGCCGGCCACGTCGACCCTCGCGAAGTCGATGCCGCCACGGGCTTCGGTGGGGCTCCGCCAGATCATCGCGTAGCCGCTCGCGTCCGAGACGATCGAAGGCGCGGGCCACACAAAGGGCAGGATCGCGCCGGGCGCGTTCAGCGTCCGTGGCGTACCGCGCGCCGCGCCGTCGGCGCTCAGCGTGACGAACCGAACCTCGCGCTTGTCACCGCCCGTGTTGATCGTGACGACGAGGCCGAATCCGCCGTCGGGACCGGCCGCCAGTGACGGAACCGTCGACAACGTATCGACGCCTGTGAACACGGTCTTGGGCTGGACGACCAGCGCGCCCGCGCCGTCGAAGGCGGCGAAGCGCAGGGCCGTCCCCTCGACGAAGACGGCGGCGAAGCCGGCGCCCCGCGGGGCCGCCGCGAGCTCGCCGACGTCGGCGGCCGCGCCTTGGACCACCGTCGATGTTCCTAAGATCCCGGCGGCGTTCAGCGTGCCGGCGAGCAGCTGCGGCGCACCTTGGTTGATGGCCTCGGGGCGAAGCAAGAACGTCGACCCGCCCGTGGTGGTGACCATCGCAGGCGGGCTGTTCCAGCTACGCGGGCTGTGGTCGGTGCGGTTCCGCGTGATCTGGCACTGGAGCGTGCCCCGCACGGGGCGCTGGGTGAGCGGGAGCGTGCTGCCGCCGGTGCCGGCGCCGCCGGATCCCGCGCCGCCGGTGTCGGGCGCGCCGCCGTCCCTGCCCGCGCCGCCCGCATCGGCGCCGCCGTCAGCACCGCCCGCGCCGCCATCTTTCCCCGCGGCGCCCATTCCTGCGGTGCCGCCCGCGCCCGCGCCACCAGGGGCTCCGCCGCTCCTGCCCGCGGTGCCCGCGCTGCCCGCGGCCCCAGGGTTACCCGCGTTGCCACCCCCGAGCCCCGCGCTTCCCGACTGGCCCGCGCCGTCGTCGGGCGTCTTGGCGCCGCCAGCGCCACCACAGGCGCCCGCGAGGCCCGTGGTGCCGATCAACAAGAACACGAGTGATGCTTGTCCGCGCTTCATCGAAGTCCCCTCCTAGTTTCCGGTTCCAGAGAACGGCCGCACTTGCTTGATGACGACGTCCCCTTCGGCGCTGAATTTCAGCTCGAAATCGAGGTGCAGGGGGACGATCTGCGGGTAGACGCTCGCGGCGAAATGGTCGTGCACGCGAAAGAGCAGGGTGCCGACCTCGGCGACCTTCGCGGCGGGCCAGACCTGATCGCTCGCGCCCGGCAGGCGGTTCGAGCGAACCTCGATCCGGACCTGCGTTGCCCGTGGCGGCTCGCCCTCGCGACGAAAGGTCAACAGCTCGGCGACAGAGGTCGGATCCTCGGGCCGCACGACGCTCTCGCTGCCGACCTGGGAGCTGAGGCGGTAGACGGGGGCGCCGTCGTCGATCGTCAGGTTCGACACCGCGACGGCGCTGGCGCGCTCGATGGCGAAGGTCGGGTTGACGGCCACGCCCATGAACGCCAGGCGATGATCGATGCCGTAGTACTCGCGATCGTCGAAGGCTCGCTCCTCCCAGAGGCTGGCCCACACCTTCCGGACGGCGTTGCGGACGGGCTTTTCGTCGGTGAGGTCCTGGGTCAGCTCCGCGATGAGAGCTGGCAGCCAGGTGCGCTTGGGATGGGCGGCGAGCTCCGCGTTGCGCGCCGCGCGTTCCGCCTCAAGTGCGGCGCGCGCTTCGGCTGTGAGGCAACGCGAAGGCCCGACGTCGTCGGAGTCCAGGTCATCGGCCAAGCATCCGGTCTTCGATTCGTACAGGCCCGCGCCCGTGAAGGCGTCGAGATCCTCGACGTTCGTGCTCGAGCGGAAGCGAAGGGACTGCGCGGCGCCCGACGCGCCGAAGGCATCGGTGATCGCGGCCCGCAGCGCGGTGAAGAGAGGCTCGGGAAAGGCGCTCACGCGGATCCGGCTGCGCAGCGCCGCGAGCTGCGCGCGCTTGTAGGTCGCGTCCGTGCGCAGGCGCGGCTCGGCCAGCATCGCCGCCACAACGGCTTCGAGCATGCTGTCGCGCATGAACTGCCGATGGCGCGCGAACGGAATGCCAAACCCCTCGTTTCGGTGCGGCGGGTCCAGCACGCGCGTAAGCTCGCCGAGGTTCGCCGCCTTGGGGCCATAGGCGTTGGCATCGGTGGCGCGCAGCACGCGGAACGAAGTCAGCGCCTCGACGGTCAGATCAGCCGTGGGCGCTTTCGCGGCAGGGCGGTGGGCCTCCCAGAAGGCCTGGGCGGCGGCCAACGTCGCTGGCTCCAGCGAAAAGCCGTCCGTCCGGACGACGAGATGGACCAGCGTGCCGTCGAGCGCGCGCACCCACGCGGCGTCGTAGATGCGCGGCACGGTGACGTTCGGGATCCGCTTCTCGCGCAGGCGCAGGTTCACGTGCCCGAGCTCGTTCTGCGGGTTCTTCGAGATGAGCCCCGCCACGACCGAGATGTCGTTGGGCGCGCTCTCGACCACGACGATGTCGCGCGGGCCGTGGTTGCCGAGCGGCTGACCTGCGGGAACGATGCGCAACGTGCCGTAGCCTTCGCCGGGGCTGTGCGCCAGGTGGCCGGTGCCCGCCACGAGCTCTTCCGGCAAGAGGGAGGCGATGCCCTCCGCGGCGAGGGTCGCTCGCGCTGACGTCAGCACGCCGACCTGGGCGGGACCGTCCGGGACGAAGACCAGCAGGCCGCGCGCGAACGGGACGCAGCCCTTGAGTGCGCGATCGACGGCCCGGATCGCGTCGGCGTCGATGGTGCCGGGCTGCCCATAAAGGCCGTAGGCGACGACGCCCGGCGCGTGCGTGAGTGGGTGCTCGGGCGCTGACCAGGCCTTGAGCGCGCCGGCCCACAGGCGGCGCGAGGAGCGGAGGACCAAGGATTGGTAGGCGTCGAAGGGCAGCGCTGCGTAGTCGGGGAAGCTCTGCAGGAACTGCAGGTGCCAGGTGAACAACCGTGTGTTCTGGAAGGTGCAGGGCGTGGTCAGCGGCGGGACGGGCTCGCGCCCCGCGACCGGCAGGAGGAACTTCACCTCGGCCCCCACCGCGGAGCTCATCGCGGCGAAGGCCGCAGGCGTCTCGAGCGCCGTCAGGAAGGGCTCGATGCCGGTCGGGCCATCGATGCCGCGATCGCCATCCGCATCCACGCCACCGTCTCGACCAGCGCCAACGATCCGGGATCCGCCGCCACAGCCGCACATCATAGCCAGGGCGACGAGAAGGACGCTGACGGCACGCATGGTTCGCGAGCCGGCACGCAAACATCGTTCCACCAGGATCGCCGGAGGATTGAGCGGAGAAGGGGCCTGCCTCAGTGGCGATCATCTCAGGTTTCTGAGAGTCGTCGCCTCGCTCCAGGTGGCGGCGGCTATTCGATCCGCAGGTGCAGGTCTCGACGTCAGCCGAAAGGGAACGTCCTTGATCTAAGAATCTCTAGTGCGCGGCATTGAGGTGCTCGCGTAGGAGATCGCGGCCGAAGTCGCCGTCGTAGTCACGCCACACGGTGTGGATGTGGTTCGCGCTGTTCTGGGTGTTGTCGTACTCGACGATGAACGTGGGGCCCTGCACCCGGTAGTAGTGCGGATCG
>JANPCZ010000018.1:0-41078 GCA_031431215.1 Myxococcales bacterium | reverse complement strand
AAGGCGTGCCAGGAGGGCCGACAGCGACACCACATCGGCTCCGCGCGTCCGGTTAGCGCCTCACGGCAACAGATCCGCCACCTGGATCGGCCGGTCGGGTGCCGCGAGGGGCGCCACGGAATCCTCGGGGCCGAAGGTCGTCACCGTAGCGTAGGCGTTGGCCGACGGTGCGCGATGCACTTCGACCACCCGGTCAACCAGATTCACAATCCAGTAGTCGAGAATGCCGGCGCGGGCGTAAAGGCGAGCCTTCGTGGTCCGATCCTCGGCCAGGGACGACTCAGCCACCTCCACCACGATCACCGCATCGGTGGGATGCTGGCGGGCGTAGCGACGGTGCCCGCCCTTGACAACGGCGATGTCTGGCTCGGGCTCACCGTCGGGATCGAGCGCGAGCGGATTTTGCACGCGCACCGCGAAGCCGTCGCCAAAGATTCGTCGCAAGGCATCAGCCGTCAGACCCATCGAGGCCGAGTGCATGCTGCCCTCAGGGCTCATGGGAACCACCCGCCCGTCGATGAGTTCCACCTTGTCCGCCGGCCCCAGCACGCCCTGGTCGAGCAGTGCCTGGTATTCGAGGCGGGAAAACCGCCCCTCCGGCACGTTCGGGATCCGGGCCACCGTCATGGACATCGTTGGATGCTAGCACGTGAATATGTTCGACCCGGCGAGCGCGGAGTTGCTAGCCGAGTCAGGGCGGCATCACGCACTTCGGGGATCAGACCTACAATCCCGCGGTGACCGACGGGGACAAGCCCACGAGCCCGCTGAACAAAGCGCCGCTGCCCAATCCGACCTGAGCTCCGAGGTATTTGCCACATGCGCCGAGGTGGCCTGGTGGTAGTCTGGCAGCGCAAATGCCGGCTGGCGCCCCTCTGTGCGCGCCGAGACGCTGGCCCCGCCGTGGATCACGCTGCCGCCCCGTCCACGGTCCCGGGATCCATCAACTGGATCACGAGCGGCGACCAGATCGGATCACGCTCAAGTCGGCGGCGAAGCCTGGCCGCGGCCTGGGCGCGGTTCCTCGTTGACACCGGCGTCGACGCCGCTGCCATCGACGAGGCCACCACCGAGCGTGCGTTCCGGGCCGGCTTCGCGGCGGTGCTGGCGCAGTCGGGGCCGGCAGCGTAAAGGTCAGCGCCACGACGACCGCCAGCACCTCGCCGGCGCCGTCGGTATCTACTGCATGCTGCGCGTATTCCCGGCGTTACGTCCCGGCAGGGGCCAAGGGCCCGACGAGCTGTCGTCGGTTCCGACGGGCGCGTCTATGGCGACGAGCCATCCTGAGCGTGTGACGGCGTAGATGACCCCTTTGCCAGGAACTACCGGCAAGTGGGGGCTGAGCGCCTCCCCTGCGTAGCGCCAGACCGATTTCCCCTCGAAGACAGGACGATCAGCGTTCCGTCGGTTAGCACCACCACAAGCTTGCCATCAGACGAGAGGGCGACGATGGCCAAGCGAATCGGGGGGGAGGCGACGGCACGATGACCACGCCCGGACGCGCGTCCGGGGGAGGCGCGTCCCGGGGGAGAAGATCGAGCCGCTCGAAGATCTTGGTGCCCGTCCTCGCCTCGAATGCCACCAAACCTTTCGGCGCCTGGGCGTAGACCACGCCGCGACTGTCCATGATGGGGGGCTCGGTGAGGGAAAGGTTGGCCTCTGTTGGTACAAGGGGTTTAGGATGACCCACATTGGAAACGCCGAAACGGCCGCGGTGGGCAGGGGCTTTGCTGTTCGTGACACTCGGCCTCGCGGCTTGCGAGACCGGTGATGCCTCAGTTGGAGTCGCTCGATTGGCACACACCTCGAGGCACGCGTCAGAGTTCAGAATAATCCTGAGGGCGCCCCGATCAGTACCGATAGCTGCAGTGACCTTGGCCGCCGAGGGGAATCTCGTCTTTGGCCCGGAGAGCCAGGTCGAGCCCATCACCACAGGGCAAAGCACCGTGTCGAACCTCGGAAAGCATGGGATCGTCGTCGGACCCAGGGCAAGTCTGGGAGAGATGTGGACTTCGGGGCCGGTCGTTCTTGGTTCAGGCGTTCGTGTTCGGGGCACCGTGCGCGCCCCAAGGGTCATCACCGGCCAGGGCGTGGTCATCGACGGCGGTATCGACAGTGCAACCCCAGCGACGCCACCGACCGAAACCTCGTGGACTGTTCGCTTCGCAGGTTCGGCGAGCGACATTGTCGTACCGTCGGGTCAATTCACTGCAGATCCGGGCCGCTTTGGAGGCGTCCGCGTCGCGGCGAATGCGACCCTGAACTTCAAGACTGGCGCCTACTTTATTGACGATTTTCGACTGGCGCCGGGGTCGCGGCTGGTGATCAACCAGGACGCAGGACCTGTCCTTCTCTACATCCGAGGCAGCCTCGATCTGGACGGCGAAATTGTCTCTGCGCGGGGCGCGCCAGCTGACCTCTTGGTGGCCTATGTCGGAAAGGACGTCGTTTTTTTGAAGAGGCCGTACAGCGGGATGTTCGTCGCCACGAATACCTCCCTTATCCTGTCGCGAGTCTCGGGTGGGTATGCTGGAGCCTTCTTCGCCAGGGACATTCTCGTCGCTCCTGGGGCGAGGATTACTGCGCGCCCTGTCGCAGCGATATTGACAGCGGCCTCTGCTCCTCCGGAGCCTCCCCTTCCAGCAAAGGGCGGTTGGAGATGCTTTCTTTCTGATGCATCGACACTGCAGATCGCTCCCGCTAACCAGTCGAGCCCGCCGGCATCAGCCGCCTTGGCCGGCAACCTCACCTTCGAGTTCATGGATGGTCGCCTTGCCCTTCTGTCGTGGCAGGGTATGTCTGGCCCACTCGGCCTGGGGGGCGTGCCTTCCCGCCTTGAGACCATCGATGACCGGGCAGTGCCTGGAGCTGGCACACTTTCCACGGCCGGGGCGGTCAGTTTCAAAGCGTTGATGACATTCTCTCCGCGCGACGCTGCGCTGCCGCGCTTGTCGGCTTCCATGGAGTTCTCAGGCTACCTTCGGACTGGATCGCTGAGGGGTTCTGCTGTTGGTCAGGTGGATGCAACGTCACCTGTGTTGCCCGGTGCTACGCTTCGAGCGGACCTATCCTGCGAGCAACGAACCGATCAGGCTTCCGTCGCGCTCGCGCTTACGATGACAGAAAGCGGTGCCGTCGTGAATCGGGGAACCGAGGTCAGGGCGATCGCGGCGCCCAATGTCCGTCCGTTGGGCGATGATTTTTTGATTCGTTCCTTCAACGACCGTGGTGAGCGGATCGAGGAATTTGCAATCCGTGATCCGCGGGTGACGCTGGCGGCTCTCGCCGCACCCGCGTCCTCAAGCGCGGATTTCGACGTCGTACTCCCCTTCGCCGCCGGCATCAGAAGAATTGAGATTCTAGCGGGGGTACTGCCGCTTTACTCGGCGGATCTGAAGGCAGCATTGCAAGGTTTTTGCTCGGCGCACGTGGAGTTGGACGAGTGCATCCGGCTCAACTCCCTGACGGCGATCCGACCCACCCGCTTCGACCAGGTGGCTGCAGACGTCGCGATCACTCGCCAGATGGGTGACGACATCGTTATCGACGAAACACCGGGCGCGCCGCACTCTCCGGGTGACGGGGCATCGGACGTCCAAGGGAACGTGGTCGTTGCCTGGGCCGGCGCTGATCCCCCCCGCATTGGGTTCGCCGTGTTCGTGAAGGGCCTGGCTGCGGATGGAACCGTGGTGCTCCAGAAACAGCGTGTCGACCTTGCGCCCCAGGATGATCGTTCGCTACTTGGATGCCCTGCCGTCGCGCGGACACGACAGGGGGACTTCGCAGTGGCGTGGGTCATCGACGACCAGCCTGGCGCATTCACGGCGCGGCCCAAGGTCAAGGCGCGTCTCTTCGCAGCCGACGGATCGCCGCGAACAGGCGAGATCGTGCTGAGCGCTTCATCGCCTGTCGCGGGCATCGAACGTTCCTGCCCGGACGTGGGCATGGACAGCCAAGGACGAGTGGTGGTCGTGTGGACCGAGGGTCGATCCCTCCAGGGCAGCAGGCCCAGAAAATTGGTCGCGCGACGGCTTTCGGGGAGCGGGGCCTTCGACGGCGGCGAGTTCCAAGTTCCAGGGGACGACGCGACGGATCGGTCCGATCTGTTTCCTGCGGTTGCCGTCGAGCCCGGAGGTGGCTTTGTGGTGTCGTGGACCGAGCCCACGTCGTTTCAGAGTCAGAATTTCACTAGCGTGTTCACCCAGCGCTACGGGGCATCGAAACAGCGTCTGGGAGCCCCTCTGGAGATCGAGGCCCTGCCTGGTTCGGTAGGGGCATCCCATCCGCACGCGCTTGCGATGTTCGGGCGCGCTTCGGGGCCGGGAGATTTCCTCGTCACCTGGCAGGCGAGCCAGGCTGCGGTGAAAGCGCGGCTCGTGGATTTCCAGACAGGGCAACCGCGTTCCGACGCCTTTGTCGTGAACGCTCGCCCGGCAGGGGCCGTTTCCAACCCTGCCAACCCGGCCGTCGGACAGGGATTGGCGGGGCGCTGGTTCGCCGCCTGGACCGAAGCCCCGAATGCCTCCAAGAGTGGGATCACGGCTCAGGTGTTCGACGCCGAAGGTGGGCCTCTCGACATCGACTTCTCGGTCGCCGACGGTCCTTCGGAACAGGTTCTCCTCGACAGGGCGACCGTCGTGGCATCGGGAGACCGGTTCCTGGTGATGTGGCCGCAGCAGCGAGGCCGGAGGGGAGCAGGCCAACTCATCGGTCGTTTCTACGACGGAAAGCCCTATCCGTGCCCGGACAGCTGCGGAGATGCCATACCTCTGTTGCGTACCGGACCGCCGGAGACCAAGGCTGACATCATAGTATTCCGGAGGGAGCCTCTTCCGATTGCCAACATCGGTACGGGCCCAGAGTTCGGAAGGTTCGTTGTCAGCCGCATCGTGAATGGTTGGTTCAACGTCGACCTGATCGGCGCGAATCGGCGCAAATTCAACATGTATTACGTCCCGAACGCCATTCCCGACCGCCTCACGAAGCGAGAGCCGGCCGCCGAAGTCGGGGTTCTGGTGGCGAATTCAAACTTCGGAGGGGTGTGTTCGGGCAACACCAATGTGGAAATTCATGCAGGTCCCGACGCGACCATCTTCGCGCACGAAGTTGGCCACTGCCTGTTCGGCCTTGCCGACGAACGGGGGTGTGGACAAAGCGCAACGATAAAGGACACCGTGCGGTCAGAGGCGCCGCGACATCCAAACATTTTTGGGACGGAGGCGCGCTGTCAGGCTCTTTCAGAGCGTCCATCGGCTTGCCGGAGCATTCCAAACACCCGCGCACCTGCTTGTGATGGTGATGTCGAAGGCGACGGGTGGTGGGTTTCTGATGCCCCGGATTTGATGGACGGCGGCACCGATTTTGGCGCTGACTGTCGCAAGAATATTGGCCTTTTCTTCCAGCAACTGCGTTGACCGTATGCGGGCGCTCGTCACACGCTGGGCGCTGGCCGTCGCGCTGCTCGATGCCTGTGGTGCCGGCCACCCTCCGGAATCGGCAGCGCAGCCGGCGTGCCGTGTGAAGCACATCTCCGCCGGGCTCTGCGCCGTTGGCGTTGACAACAGGGTGTGGTGCTGGGGTGGGAACCAGAATGGCCGCATCGGGGACGGCACACGGACCAGCAGTGCGGTGCCGGTTCTCGTGTCGCTGCCTCAAGGGGTCAGCGCTGTAGCGTCGGATGGCAACACGTGCGCCCTGACCCCGGGAGGCCAGGTGTGGTGCTGGGGCGAAACCCTGGAATACCTGCCGGGCGATCTCCGGCCGTCGCCCGTACGTGGACCAAGGAAGCTCCCTTCGAGCCTTGAGAGGGTGACCGGCATCGATGTCATGCAATTGGAAGTCACAGCACTCACGGAAAGGGGGGCGCTCTGGCTGTGGCGCGACGCGGGCGTCGAGACGATTTCGGCCGATGGCCCTGTTAAGGGGATCACGGGAGTGAGATCGCTTGCAGCCGGAAGCAGACACGCGTGCCTGCTAAGCTCGGCTGCGGGAAAGGAGTCGGTTCAGTGCTGGGGCGAGGGCAACGAGTACGGCCAGCTCGGAGGACGGGCGCAACCACCGGACCCGCGACGTGACTTTTCCGACAAGTTGATTGCCGTCCCCCTGGCAGGCCCCTTCAGGAACATCGCCGCAGGCTGGCTTACTTCGTGCGCGATTCGAGGTGAGGCAGGTCCTGGTCCTGGGCAGGGGACAGTCTGGTGTTGGGGGGCGCTGTGGTTGGGCCAACCCGGCAAACTCTACGTGCCGCAGGAGACGCCAGTTCCGGTCGGGGAACTTGGCTCCGACAACGTTGACGTCGCGATCATGCGTGGCGTGGTTTGCGCCCGAAAGGAGGAGGGAACGATCTCGTGCTGGGGTGACCCCGCGATCGTACCCGCCGCGGACGGGGCCTTGATCGGAATGGGCGTTGTCCCCGGGCTCCCCGCGCCCGCCATTCAGTTGGACGGCGTCCAGGACCGAGTCTGCGCTCTCCTGGAGGACGGTTCGATGTGGTGCTGGGGGTATTTCTTCGAGGCAAGCCCTAGCGATGCTGGCTTCGCTACGGTCTCAGCTTGGGCGGCGCAAAGAGTGCATTTCCCCGGTTGCCGTTAAGTCCTAGGACTCTGCTGGCGCAGGCGAGGTCCGCAAGATGAAAGTCACCGCCCCCACGACCGCCCCCACCACACCAGCGACGTCACTCGCGGATCCGCACCCGGGTTTCCTGCGCTCGCTGGCCGAGACCCGGCGCTACCTGCTTGGCCGTCCGTCGCGCATCATGCCGACCCCCGATGGCAAAGCAGTGTTGTTCCTGCGCAGTCCCGCGCGCTCGCCGGTGCATGGCCTGCATGAATACGACGTCGCCACCGCCGCGACCCGCGAGGTGGTGACGCCAGCCGAGATCCTGGGTGGCGCCGGCGAGACGCTGTCCGAGGCCGAGAAGGCCCGGCGCGAGCGCATGCGCATCACCGACCGGGGCTTCGCCAGTTTTGGCCTGTCGCCCGATGGCGCCACCGTCCTGCTGGTGCTATCGAACCGGCTCTACCTGTTCGACCGAGCCAGTCGCAAAACGCGCGCGCTGACCGAGGCGACCACGGACGCGGTCGTCGATCCGCGCTTCTCCCCCGACGGCACCCGCATCGCTTTCGTGCGCGGCCACGACGTCTGGGTGGCGGACGTCGCTGGCAAAGTGAAGGCGCATCCGGTCACCACCGGGGGCAGTGAAAACCTGACCCATGGCCTGGCCGAATTCGTCGCGCAGGAGGAGATGGGGCGCTTCGAAGGTTGGTGGTGGTCGCCCGACGGCAAGCGCATCGCGTACACCGAGGCCGATCACACCGACGTCGAGCGCTTTGCCATCGCCGATGCCGCGCACCCCGAGCGCGCGCCGGCGGTGTTTCCCTACCCGCGTCCCGGCAAGGCCAATGCGCGTGTGCGTCTTGGCATCGTGGCCGCCGGTGCGACCGGCAAGGCGCCGCGCACCACCCGCTGGATCGACTGGGATCGCGACAAGTATCCCTACCTGGCGCTGGTGTTGTGGGAAGGCGTCCGCGCGCCGATGTGCGTGCTGGTGCAGACGCGCGATCAGCGTGAGGCGGTCATGCTGGCGGTGGACGACAACACCCTGGCCACGCGGCCACTGGCGATCGAGCGTGACGACGCCTGGGTCAACCTGGACAAGGACCTGCCGCGATGGCTGCCCGATGGCCGGGGCTTTCTGTGGGTGACCGAACATTCTGGCCGTCGCGAGCTGGAGCTGCGCGCACCCGACGGCGCCACCAAGACCATCGTCGTGCCCGCGAGCGAGGGCTTTGTGTCGCTGTGCCACGTCGATCCGGCGGGCCGCGAGGCCTGGGTGCTGACCGGCGACGCGATCTCGAATCGGATCGTGCGCGTGCCGCTCGATTCGGACGTGCGGGTGGTGCTGACCCGCGACCGCGCCGAGCACGCGCCCGTGTTCGCCCGCCGCGCGGGCCTGTACGTTGATACCGTGACCGCCGCCGACGCGTGGCCCGAGAGTTTCGTGTGCCGCGCCGACGGCAGCGTTCTCGGGCGCCTGCCGTCGACCGCGGAGACGCCGCCGTTCCGGGTCAACCTGGAACTCACCACCGTCGGCGCACCCGGCTTTCACGCGGCGGTGATTCGCCCGCACGATCTGCGACCGGGCCGGCGCTATCCGGTGATCGTCTACGTGTACGGCGGCCCGCACGCCCTGGTGGTCAAGGCTGACGCGCGCAACTACCTCTATGAACAGTGGCTCGCCGATCACGGCGTTATCGTGGTGGCCATCGACAACCGCGGTAGCCCGCGCCGCGACCGCGTCTGGGAGCGGGCCATCAAGGGCAATTTCGCCGACGTCGCGCTCGCCGATCAGGTTCTGGCGTTGCAGGCGCTCGGCGCGCGCTATCCGGAGATGGACCTTTCGCGGGTCGGGATCCACGGCTGGTCGTTCGGCGGCTACATGGCGGCGCTGGCGGTGCTGCGCCGGCCCGACATCTACAAGGCCGCGGTGGCCGGCGCCCCGGTGGTCGACTGGCTCGACTACGACACGCACTACACCGAGCGCTACCTCGATCTGCCTGCCGCCAATACTGCTGGCTACCGGGATTCGGGGCTGCTCGCCCATGCGCCCAAGCTGTCGCGCCCGCTGCTCCTGGTGCACGGCACCGCCGACGACAACGTGTACACCTTCCATTCGCTCAAGCTCGCGGACGCGTTGCTGCGCGCCGGCCGGCCCTTCGAGTACCTGCCGTTGCCCGGCGTGACTCATCAGATAGGCGACCCGGTGGTGCGAGAGCAGGTTTGGCGCCGGACCGCCGATTTCCTGTTCGCCCACCTTGGGGTCGGGGCGTGACCACCGTCCCGCATGTCACCGTCGATCAACTCATCGCCCGCTACGATCTCTTCCTGCTCGACGCGTACGGTGTCCTGGTCACCACCGGGGGTGCATTGCCGGGAGCCGCGCGGTTCCTGCAACGGCTGCGCGCCGCTGGGAAGCCCTACCTGCTGGTGACCAATGATGCTTCGCGCTCGCCCGAGACATCGCTGCGCCGCTACCGCGGCTTTGGCCTCGAGCTTGAGCTCGACGGCATCCTGACCTCGGGGATGCTACTCGCCGATTACTACGCGAGCGCCGGCCTGGTGGGCGCGCGGACGATCGTGCTCGGTACCGGCGATTCAGTCGACTACGTCGCGCGGGCGGGCGGCGTTCCGGTGGCACCCAACGATGACAGCGCGAGCGTGGTGGTGGTCGCCGACGACGACGGCTTCCGCTTCCTCGACACTCTGAATGATGTGGTCAGCGTGTTGCTGCGCCGCCTTGGTCGCGGCGCATCGACTCAGCTCGTGCTACCGAACCCGGATCTGATCTACCCGCGCGGCCCCGAATCATTCGGCATCACCGCCGGCGCCATCGCGGTCATGCTCGAGGCCATCGTGCAGTTGCGCGACCCGGCTCGGTTGCAACGTTTCGTGGCGCTCGGCAAGCCGAACGCAGCCATCTTCGAGGCTGCTGCCCGCCGCCATCCCGGCATCGATCGCCGCCGCGTGGTGATGCTTGGCGATCAGCTTGGCACTGACATCCTGGGTGCCAACCGCTTTGGCATCGATTCGGTCCTGGTCGAGACCGGCGTGGCCGGCAGGTCCGAGCGCACAGAGGGCGCAACCGACGAGGCGTCCCAGGACTTCGCGCGGCCGACGTTTCGCTTGGCCGGGCTGGACTGATGTCGCCTAGCGGCTCTCGGTCAGGTGCGGGCGGACAATCTGGGACTTGGCTGGGACTTGGCCTTGGCTTCCAGGTGCGCGACCAGTCGGGCCACTTCCGTGCGCATCTCGTCGTGGCTCGTGGCCTGGAAGCGACGTCCGTGGCCCGGCAGGATCGAGCGGAACTTGAACGTCAGCAGGCGCTTGACCGAGCGCACCTGCTCGTCCCACGAGTGCCAGTTCACGCAACGGGAAGCGTGCAGCCGTCCGCGCGCCTCGGACCACCAGACATGGTCGCCCGAGAACAAGAATTCGTCGCGGTAGAGCAGGGCGGTGCTGCCTGCCGTGTGGCCCGGCACCGGGATCGCCAACAGATCAGGTGCCAGCTGGATGGGCGCCGTCCCCGACAGGCGCCGCTCGATGTCGCTGGTGCACGGGCTCAGGTCGGCGGCGTGCAGGATTCGTTCGCAGCCGAACTCGCGTTGAAACGCTTCGTGGTCAGCGACGTCATCGCGATGGGTGAGGAACATGAAGCGCACCCCGCCGAGTCTTGCGATCTGCTGCATCAGGGGCCGCGACGCCCGCGGCGAATCCACCAGCACGTTACCGTCCGGTCTGCGAATCAGGTAGCTCTGCGCGCCGAACGAGGTCTCGGACGCGAAGCCACAGTAGTAGACATCCTCGACCCCGTCGGCGACCGGCATGGGAAACGCTTCAACGCCGGCGGTGACGTCGACCTTGTTGACCGATCCGATGGCGCCGACGGGACAGCACACCAGCGCCATCAGCGCCCGGCGGTGCTCGGTACCGGGCCCAGGTTGCTGCTTGACGAATGACTGCCGGAAGTCGTCAGAGCGATCGAAGAGGGTGGGGGCGAGGGCCCGGCAAGTGTCGCAGTCGATGCAGCTTGAATCGACGAAGAAATCTCCGGCCACGTTGTGCGGCAGTCGTTCTTCGAGTCGCGCCATTTCTTGTTTCCGACGTTCTCCCGGAGCGAGGGTTTAGCATGGCCGACGCAATTGTCGTGGGCCCGCAGTATTTTTTGACGTGCCAATCCACGGGCCGGACAGATGTTCAGGACGCCCCTCGGGGCGTTTGTTCACGCGCCCGAAACTCGAAACCTCCACACGACGTGGTGTAAGGTCGTCCGCCATGTCGTGGTCGAGCTACCGTATCTCGCAGTTGCCGCCGTACGTGCTCGCGCGCGTCGACGAGTTGAAAGCCAAGCTACGCGCCGAGGGCCGCGAGGTGTTCGATTTCGGTCTCGGTAATCCCGATGGATCGAGTCCAGCTGCCGCGGTCGAGCGGTTGCGCCTCGAGCTGGCGCAGCCCGGGTTTCAGCGCTACATGCCGTCGCGCGGTTTGCCCGAAGTGCGGCAGGCGATCTGCGCCTGGTACAAGCGTCGACACGGCGTGGCGTTCGATCCCGACCGGGAAGCTGTCGTCACCATCGGCTCTAAGGAAGGCATCGGTCATCTATTGTTGGGTCTCATCGGCCCGGGCGACGTGGTGCTGTCACCGGATCCCGGTTACCCGATTCATCGCTGGGGCGTGGTGCTGGCGGGCGGCGAGGTGATCGGCGTGCCGGTGGGCCCGGGCCGCGATCACTTCCTCGACATCGAGCAGGCGCTCGCGCGTGCGCCGCGCAAACCGAAGGGCGTGGTGGTCAACTTTCCGCACAACCCGACCACCGCGACAGTGGACGGTGCCTTCTACACAAAGCTGGTTGCGCTGGCCCGCCGCGAGGGCTTCTGGATCATTTCGGATCTGGCATACGCGGACCTGTGCTTCGACGGCAAGCCCGCGCCAGGGATCTTCGGGGTGGCCGGCGCACGCGATGTGGCGGTTGAATTTTTCACGGTCTCGAAGAGCTATTCGATGCCCGGCTGGCGGGTCGGCTTCTGCGTGGGCAACGCGGACCTGGTCGGCGGTCTGGCGTCCATCAAGGGTTACGTCGATTACGGCAGTTTCGCTCCCACGCAGCTTGCGGCGGCCACGGCGCTGGAGAAATGTGACGCCGACGTGATCGCCAACAACGCGCTTTACCGTCACCGCGCCGAGGTGATGGTGGACGGCCTGCGCGCCGCGGGCTGGCAGGTTGTGCCGCCGCGCGCGACCATGTTCGTGTGGGCGCCGATCCCGCCGTCGCACACCGCAATGGGTTCAGTCGCTTTCGCCACCGACCTGCTCGAGAAGGCCCAGGTCGCGGTTGCGCCCGGCGTGGGCTTCGGTCCGGGCGGCGAGGGCTTCGTGCGTTTCTCGCTCATCGAATCGGACGAGCGTGTGCGCCGTGCCTGCCAGGCCATCGGCAAATTCCTGGCTGCCTAGTCCCGTGGCCTCGGCCGGCCTCTCGATCGGCCACCGAGCGCATTGACACGCTGACACCAGTCGAGTAAAAACCGCTCCCTCATGCCCGCAGCAGCGACCCGACACCACAAGACAGAATTCGCCAAAGACGACGTGGCCCACTCGTGGTACGTGGCCGATGTCGACGGCAAGACCCTCGGCCGGGCCGCCACCCGTATTGCGTCGGTCCTGCGCGGCAAACATCGCGCGGACTTCACCCCGCACGCAGATGCCGGCGATTTCGTGGTCGTGATCAACGCCGAGAAGGTGCATCTCACCGGCAAGAAGTGGTCGGACAAGATCTACCGCGACCATTCGCTGTTTCCCGGCGGCCTCAAACCCAAGACCGCCGCTCAATTGCACCAGAAGCATCCGACCGACCTGGTCAAGCGAGCGGTCTGGGGCATGTTGCCCAAAGGCCCGCTCGGCCGCGCCCTGTATCGCAAACTCAAGGTGTATGCCGGTGCGGCGCACCCCCACACCGCCCAGCAACCGAAGCCTCTCGCGCTGTCATAACGGAGTCACCGCATGCCCGATCCCGACAAGAGCACCTACGCCACCGGCCGTCGCAAGGAAGCTGTGGCGCGCGTCTGGCTTCAGCCCGGCAACGGAAAGATTGCGATCAACACCCGATCGCTTGAGAACTACTTCGGACGCGAGACGTCGCGCATGGTGTTTCGCCAGCCACTGGAGCTGACCGAGACCGCCGGTACATTCGATATCTTCGTCACGGTCAAGGGTGGCGGTCTTTCAGGCCAGGCCGGCGCCATCAGGCACGGTATCTCGCGCGCCCTGTGCAGCATCAACCCTGAGCTGCGTGGCGCCTTGAAGAAGGCCGGCTACCTGACCCGCGACTCGCGCGCGAAAGAGCGCAAGAAGTACGGTCAGCGTGGCGCTCGCGCTCGCTTCCAGTACTCGAAGCGGTAGACGGAATACCGTACCCGGTCGTATCGCCACCGCGCTACTCTGCGCAGATGGCCGCGCGTAAGGGCGAACGTCCGCCAAGCGGCAGGCTGTTTCGCAGGCTGCTGGTGGCGACGCTGCTGCCGACGCTGGTTGTGCTCGCCGGCTTTGGCTTCCTGGCGCACGAGATCGCCCAGCGTTCGCTTGAGGAAGAACTGGGACGCCGGCTGGCGACGGCAGCGGCGGCCGTGGTCCCGTTGATCTTGCCGCAGCAGATCACCGCGATCGGCCCCGGTGACGAGGGCCTGGCTACCGCGCAAAATCTCCTGCGCCAGGTCGACAGGGCACGCAAGCAACTGGGGGTGCGGCGCGTGGCATTGGTTGCGCGTGATCTAAGCGGTCGCGCCGACACCGAGGGCCGGGTCGCACTGGGCGCGCAGGCGCACGAACTGTCGGCCGACCGGATCGAGATAGACCAGGCGGTCGCAGGGACACCGTCAGCGTCGCCCCTGTTCTGGGGCCACGATGGTCTGCCCTACAAGCGAGCTTACGCGGCGGTGGGATCGCCGGCAGTCGGCTTGGTGGTGGTCGAAGGCAGCGCCGACTACTTTCTGTCGCTGGCTGCCTTCCGGCGCACGCTAGCCACCGTCGGGGCGATTGGACTCTGCGCCATCATCCTGGTCACGATGCTACTCGCGCGGCGGATCACAAAGCCGCTGGCGCGACTGGCCCGCGCGGCGGAGGGTATCGGGGCCGGCGATCTCGGCACCACAGTGCCGGTTGAGACCAGGGATGAGATCGGCTTCCTGGCCGCCCGTCTGGACGAGATGCGGGAAGCGTTGCGGGCCCGCGACGAGCGCCTGCAGATGATGCTGGCCGGAATCGCGCACGAGGTCCGCAATCCGCTCGGTGGACTTGAACTGTACGCTGGCCTGCTGCGAGACGGGCTCGGCGGCCAGGAGGCACGGCTCGAAGAGGTGGCGCGTATCGAGCGCGAGGTAGGCTATCTCGGCCGCGTGGTAGCCGAGTTCCTGGACTACGCGCGGCGGTCGCGTCCCGAGCCCGAGCCGGTCCCGCTGCGGCCGCTTCTGGATGAGGTCGCAGAGCTGTGCGCGGGTGGGGCCGGCCGAGCGCCGCCCGCGGTCGATGCGCCGGACTCGCTGGAAGTGCGCGCCGATCGTGGCCAGCTTCGCCGCGCGCTCATCAATCTGGCCCACAACGCCGCCGCCGCCGCCGGCGCGCAAGGGCGGGTGACCCTGGCCGCGCGTCGTGGTGCCGACGGACGCACCGCCATCGAGGTGCGCGACAGCGGTCCCGGGGTACCCGAAGATCTGCGCGAAAAGATCTTCATCCCGTTCTTCACCACACGGGAGAAGGGCACGGGCCTGGGCCTGGCGTTCGTGCGCGACATTGTCCGTGATCATGGCGGTGAGGTTGCGCTCGACCGGGCGCCCGAAGGCGGCGCGCGCTTCACCATCACCCTCCCGCCGCCGTAACAGCGGTACCGGGGTATGCTGGGCCCACCATGGCCAAGGTGCTGATCATCGACGACAACGAGACCATGCGTGAAGGCATGGCGGCCACCATCCGGCGCATGGGCCACGACACCACCGTGGCTGCGTCGGGCGCAGAGGGGCTAGCCCTGATGAAGAAGCAGGGCGCCGATTTTGTCATCACGGATCTCAAGATGGAGGGCGTCGGTGGACTCGATGTCGTCAAGGGCGCCAAGGAGATCGATGCGAACTGCCCGACGATGATCGTGACTGCGTTCGGCTCGGTCGAGACCGCGGTCGAGGCGGTGCGGCTGGGGGCACTGGATTTCTTGCAGAAGCCGTTCGCGCCCGAGGTCCTGCGGCTGAAGGTCGAGCGAGCTCTCGAGATGCGGCGCGAGAAACTGGCCCGGGTCAGGGCCGAGGCCGAGGTCGAGGTGCTGCGTGCCGACGCCGCGGCGCCGTATCAGTTCGCCGAACTGGTCGGACAGTCAACGTTGATGCGCAAGGTGTTCGAGACCATCGAAAAGGTGGCGCCGCCCGATATCTCGATTCTGATCCACGGCGAGTCGGGCACGGGCAAGGAACTGGTGGCGCGGGCCATTCACGACCGCTCGCGGCGAGCCAAGGGACCGTTCGTCAAGGTCAACTGCGGAGCGCTCTCGGAGACGCTGCTCGAATCCGAGCTGTTCGGCCACGAGAAGGGCGCGTTCACCGGCGCCATCAAGCGCCGCCTCGGCCGCTTCGAGCTGGCTGACGGCGGCACGCTGTTTCTCGATGAGGTCGGCGACATGACCCCGGCGCTGCAATTGAAGCTGCTGCGCGTGCTGCAGGAGAAAGAGTTCGAGCGCGTCGGCGGTGAAGAGACGGTTCGCGTCGACGTGCGCGTCGTGTCGGCCACGCATCGCGATCTGAAAGCCGATGTCAGCAGTGGGCGCTTTCGCGAGGATCTGTTCTATCGGTTGCATGTGGTCCCGTGCGAGGTACCAGCGCTGCGCGACCACAAGGACGACATCGCGCCCCTGGTCAGCCATTTCATCCGCAAGCACGGCCCGCGCATCAATGCCAGGGTCGATGGCATCGACGACGCGGCGCTGGCGCGGCTGTCGTCGCACTCGTGGCCCGGCAACGTGCGTGAGCTGGAGAACGCGGTCGAGCAGTCGCTGGTGTTTGCTGGCGGGACCAAGCTGGACGTGGCGTCGTTGCCGGCTTTCTTGAAAGAAGGTGCCAGCAGCAGCACCCTTGCAGTTCCGCAGGGCGAGATGACTTTGCCCGAGATCCTGGAGGATCTGGAACGCCAGCTCATCCAGCGGGCGTATGACAGGACCGGCGGGGTGAAGACCGAGACCGCCCGCACCCTGGGCATCAAGACCAGCGCGCTCTACTACAAGCTGGAGAAGTACGGCATCGGTGTCATCGCGGGGCGGTCGGCAGGGACCGCGGGCGATGCTGGAGATCCGCCGCCGGGCGAAGGGGACGGGACGGAGTAGGGCAGCGGGCCATGCCGGTCACCGCGAAACCCACACTCATCTACTCCGATCCCCTGTTTTTGCGCCACGATCCGGGTGCGGGTCATCCCGAGTCACCAGCTCGGCTGCGGGCAATCGTTGACGACTTCGACAAGCGTCCGGTCCTGGGCAGCGAGAAACGCACGCCACGCGCGGCGACCGCGGCCGAGATCACGGCGGTGCACGGGCGGGACCACGTGCAGCGGCTCGCGCAACTGGACGGTCGCCACGTCCGCGTCGACGGCGATACGACAATGTCGCCCGACAGCTACCGCGCCGCCGTGCTGGCGGCGGGGGCGGCGGTGTCGGCGGTCGAAGCGGTGTGGTCGGGCGCGGCGCGAAACGCGTTCGCGTGGGTACGTCCACCGGGGCATCACGCGGAGAAGAGCCGCGCCATGGGCTTTTGCTTGTTCAACAATGTGGCCATCGCGGCCGAGGCGGCGCGCAAGCTGGGCGCAGAGCGCGTGATGATCCTCGACTGGGACGTTCACCACGGCAACGGCACCCAGCATATCTTCGAGCGACGGCGCGACGTGCTCTACCTGTCGTCGCACCAGTTCCCTTTCTATCCGGGGACCGGCGCACCGGGCGAAATCGGCGAGGGCGAGGGCCAGGGCTTCACGGTCAACTGTGCGCTGCCCGGTGGCCAGGGCGACGCCGACTACGGTGCAGTGTTCCACGATCTGTTCCTGCCCATCGGCCAGGCGTTCAAGCCCGAAATCATCATCGTGTCTGCTGGCTTCGATCCACACGAGCGCGATCCGCTGGGCGGCATGGCGGTCACCGAGCGCGGCTTCGCCGCCATGTGCACCGGGCTCACAGCTTTGGCCGAGGCTGTGTGTGGCGGCAAGCTGGTGCTGGTCCTCGAGGGCGGCTACGACTTGTCCGGGCTCGCCGGCTCGGTGCGCGCCTGCGTCGAGGTCATGACCGGCCGCCGCGAAGAGTTCCCGCCGGGCGCGCAGCACGCGAAGGGTGCCCTGGCCGCCAGTCGCGCCGCGATTGGCAAGCACTGGCGTCTGCCGTGAGATCGGGCTGAGTACGGAACGCCAGGCCACCGGGCAGATCTGGCGGCGCGCTTTGCTCGATACAGCGCCGACATTTTCGTGCCATAGATAGCGGCTCGCCGCCGGTCGTATGCGCAAAGCTTCCCTCGGTACGTTGTTCCTGACTGTGCTGCTCGACCTCCTGGGGTTCGGGCTGGTGGTGCCGTTCCTGCCCGGCGTCGCGCGCAACCTGGGCGCCAGCGATTTTGTCGCCGCCGCGATAGCGACCGCTTACTCGCTCATGCAGTTCTTCTTCATCCCCCTGTGGGGACGGCTTTCAGACCGTGTCGGCCGGCGTCCGGTCCTGCTGTGGAGCATCGGAGCGTCGATCCTCGGGATGGTGCTGCTTGGGCTGGCGGACAGCCTCCTGTTGCTGGTTCTGGCGCGGCTGTTTTCCGGTGTCGCCACTTCGAACATCGCGGTCGCGCAGGCGTATGTCGCCGATGTCACCACGCCCGAGACCCGCGCCCGGGGCATGGGCATGCTGGGCATGGGCTTCGGCATCGGCTTCGTGGTTGGCCCGGCCGTGGGAGGTGTGCTTGCGCGCTATCCGGTCCTGGGGCGCGAGGGCGCGCTGCCATGTTTCGTGGCCGCCGGTCTATCACTGATAAATCTCGTACTCGCCTTCGCCACCTTGCCCGAGTCGCTACCGCCAGAGCGACGCGGTCGCGCGCCCGAGATCGGACGCCGGCGTCTGTTCGACGTGACGGCTTTGAAGAAGGTGGCCGGCTTTCCCGGGCTGGGATTGGCCGTGGCGATCAGCTTCCTTGGCATCTTCTGGTTCTCCGGCCTGGAGGTGACGTTCCGGTTGTTCACGTTGGATGCGTTTCACCTCGACGTGGGCCAGACCGGTTACATCTTCGCGCTGGTCGGCATCGTCGCGGTGATCGTGCAAGGCGGGCTTATCCACCGGTTGAGCCGTCGCTTCGGCGAGGTGCGGCTCATTCGCTTCGGGCTGGCGTGCGTGGCGCTGGGCTTCGCAATCGACGGCGCCAGCCCCAGCGTGGGCATCCCTCTCCTGCTGCTGGGCTCGGTGATCATCGCTGCGGGCAACGGTCTGTACACGCCAAGCCTCACCAGCTACACCTCTCGGCAGGCCACTGCCGAGGTGCAGGGGCTGACGCTCGGGGTGGTGCAGTCGCTGGGCGCGCTCGCACGTGTGGTCGGCCCGCTGCTCGGCGGTGCCATCTATCAGACCTTCGGTATGCGAGGGCCGTACTACCTGGGCGCGGCCGGACTTGCTGCCACCGCAGCGCTGGCCCTGCGTCTGCCGCCGCTGGCTAAGGGATCCCTGCCCCGACCAGCTGGGCAGTGACCATCGCACCGGCGCCACCCGATACCGACAGCGCCGCGAGCTTGAGACCCGCCTTGGTTGGAGCTAGCCGCACCGCTGCGGTGCAGGTGGCGCCGCCGGTCAGCATGATGGCGGCACAGGTATTACCGACGGTGGCGATGGCGTAGTCGCCTGCGGCGGCTCCGGTCAAGCTGAGCACCAGGGCCCCGGTGGTCGCGCCACCGCGGTTGGTCACGACGAAATTCTGGGTCACGCCGCCGCCGACGAGGACGTCGCCGAAAATGTAAGACGTGGGTGCGATCGACAGGAGCGCTGGGCCGCGTGGCAGGTCGGGGGCGACATCCGCAGCGTTGCGGCTGGCATCCGAATCGATCGCGGCGTCGCGCACCCCATTCGGTCCGTCGCCGCCGTCGGCACCGACAGCCTCGGCGGCCGTTGCATCCAGGGTTGGCGGCCGGTCGGTTACCCCGTCAAGCGTCGGTGCATCGCGAGAGACAGCCCCGCCGTCGCTGTCTGGCGGCGCGTCCGCGACCGAAACCGGCGCATCCGCCCCGTTCTCGCTCGGTAGCGGTGTGTCGATGTCCTCGTCGGCATCGAGGGGCGCGAGCTTTTCCTGGCCACTACCGCAGCGGCCGGTCGCCGTCAACGCAAGCCACAGCAGGCACGGTCGGACCCAGGTCCGGGGAGGGGTCATGGGTTCGCGCGGGCTTCCGCCACGATGTCGAGATAGAGCCGCGCTCGCTCCGCGATGACCTGGCCGCGCCCCGAGCGCAGCGCCTCGACGTCGATCAGATCGCCACTCACGCCCAGCGCCGACGCGCCGGCATGGATGAACGCCGCTGCGGTTTGCAGCGACACGCCACCGGTCGGGCACAGATCGATATCGGGTAGTGGCGCCTTGAGCGCCATGATGTACTTCGCGCCACCCACCGCGCTGCACGGGAACACCTTGATCATGTCGGCACCGCCGCGCCACGCGGTCAGGATTTCTGTCGGCGTCAGCGCGCCGGGGAAGATCGCCACCGCGGCTTGGTTGCAGTACCTGACCGTGTCCAGGTTCAGGCCAGGGCTGATGATGAAACGCGCACCGGCGCGCACACACGCCTCGGCCGCTGCCGGATCCAGCACGGTGCCCGCTCCGATGAGAGCGTGGTCGCCGAATTTCTGCACCAGCTCCGCTATGACCTCAACCGCGCCCGGCACGGTCAGCGGGATCTCCTGCGTGGTGATGCCAGCCTCGAACAACAGCTCGGCGATCTGCAGCGATTCATCCGCGGACGGTGTCCGCAGGATGGGGATGAGCCCCACCTTCTTGATTCTGGCGACGACGTCCTTCTTGTCCATGTTCTTGACCTCGCTGTCGCTTAGCGCTGCACGCGGGCGGAGCCGCCCTTCATGGCCTTCATGACCTCGTCGAGGGCCGCCATGCTGGTGTCACCGGGAGTGGTCATGGCAAGCGCCCCGTGCGCCGCCCCGCAGTCGACTGCGAACTGCGGTCCCTGGCCCGACAGGAATCCATAGATAAGTCCCGACGCGAACGAGTCGCCGCCGCCGACGCGATCCAGGATCGCCAGATTCTCGCGCACTGGTGCGACAAAGAAATCGTCGCCCAGCGAGCACACCGCGCCCCAGTCGTTCACCGACGCAGTCCGGGCGTTGCGCAGCGTGGTCGCGACCACCTGGAAATTCGGGTACGTCTTGCGCACCACCTCGATCATCTTCCTGAAGTTCACTGGGTCGAGTGCCGCGTAGTTCTCGTCCACGCCGTCGACGTGGAAGCCCAGCGCGGCGGTGAAGTCCTCTTCGTTACCGATCATGACGTCGACGTACTGGGCGAGTTCGCGGTTGATCTCCTGGGCTTTCTGCTGCCCACCTATGCCCTTCCACAGCGAGTCGCGGTAGTTGAGATCGTACGAGATGAGGGTGCCATGGCGCCGGGCCGCGACCATGGCTTCCTTGGCCACTGCCGGCGTGGTCTCGGACAGCGCAGCGAAAATGCCGCCGGTGTGGAACCAGCGCGCGCCCGCGCGGCCGAAAATACTGTCCCAGTCGATGTCGCCAGGGCGAAGTTGCGACGCTGCGGTATGACCCCGGTCCGAGCAGCCCACGGCGCCGCGCAGGCCAAAGCCGCGCTCGGTGAAATTCAGCCCGTTGCGCACGACGCGCCCGACACCGTCGTATTTCACCCAGCGGACCTGCGACTGGTCGACGCCGCCCTGGTAGATGAGGTCTTGCACCAGCCTGCCTACCGGGTTGTCGGCGAACGCGGTCACCACCGCGGTCCGCAATCCGAAGCAGCGTCGCAGGCCGCGCGCGACGTTGTATTCGCCGCCGCCTTCCCAGGCTGTGAAGTTGCGGGCGGTGTGCACGCGCCCATCGCCCGGATCAAGCCGCAGCATCACCTCGCCGAGCGCGACCAGATCCCACTGGCAGCCTTCTTTGGCCTTCACGGTCAGCTTCGGCATGGGGCCGCTTTATATCACCCCTTGCCGCCGGTCTTGAGGCGCACGTCGTGGCTCACCTCGGGCGCGGACTGGCCGTCCTCTGTCGGGCGAAAACGGATCTCGGTCTTTATCTCGACGACCATTTTCGACAGCGCCTTCTTGAGTTCGGTGTCCAGATCCAGCCGATCCAGCCACGACCGGATCTCGCTACTCGCAACCCGCAGCAGATCATCCTTCGACTTCGAAGCCGCCTCGAACCCCGCCGACATGGCCCGCCGTACGAAGTCCGGAATCCGCGCGCGCTCGGGGCCGGCCTCGTCACCGCCGCTGTCGACGCCCTCCGACGGTGGCGCGGGCGGGCTGGCGGCGGGATCTGGCTCATCTGACATGCGCAGAGACTAGCACCACCGGACCACAGGCTGCGCGTTCCTGCCGCGCGCGATATGCTGCCGCCGTGACCATCTCGCCTGACAAGACGGACGAGCTCAACCTGGCGGACCTGATGCCGGTCCGGCCGGGCGCTCCGCCGCCGGTGCCAGGCGTAGGCCCGGGCACAGTCCCGCCGCCGCTTGTCGCGGTGCTGGCGCCCCCTGCTTCTGTCCCGCCGCCGCACCCCCGCAGATCCACCCCCGAACCGCTGACGGTTTTGCGCCACCTACGCAAACCCTGGCGCCGTCTGCTCAAGGCCTATGTCGTCACCACAGGCGTGGTGCTCTCGTACATCTGGATTGCAGTGCAACGCCGCTTCCGTTCCCAGGAAGCAATCGAGCGCCTGGTAGAGGAGGCGCACCGCCGCAACGCTCGCCGGGTCGAGGCCGCCATTGTCGAATTGCAAGGGCTGTTCATCAAGGTGGGCCAGCTCATCAGCATCATGGCCAACTTTCTGCCCGAGGCTTTTCGCGAGGGCCTGCAGGGGCTGCAAGATCACGTGCCGCCGCGCCCCTATGACGACATCGAGGCGCGCCTATGCGAGGAATTCGGCGGCCGCGGTCCCACCCAGGTGTTCGCCGAGTTCGAGCGTGAGCCGATCGCGTCGGCCTCGATAGGCCAGGTGCACCGCGCGCGCCTGCCCACGGGCGAGCAGGTCGCGGTCAAGATCCAGTATCCCGATATAGAGGAGATTGTCCGCACCGATCTGAGGGCGCTGCGTCGGCTGTTCGGCCTGCTCGCGTGGTGGCTGCCCGGTCACGGTTTCGACACCATGTACCGCGAGATCCGCGAGACCGTGCTGGCCGAGCTGGACTACAGCCGCGAGGCCGAAGCCATCGTGCGCATCGGCGGACACTTTCAAGGTCGCCTCGATGTGCTGTTCCCGCGCGTGATGACGGCGTTCTCGACCGGGCGTGTGCTCACAACCGAGTGGATGACGGGCACCAAGGCTGCCGATCTGGACGCGCTGGCCAGCGCTGGCGTTGATCGCCGCAAGGCCGCTCGCCTGGTGGTCGAGGCCTACTGCCAGCAGATCTTCATCGACGGCATGTACCACGCTGATCCGCACCCCGGGAATTTGCTGCTGCGTCCCGGTGGTCCTGGCGCGCCCGGACCGGCGCTGGTGTTCCTCGACTTCGGCGCCACCGCGCAAGTCTCGGATGGCATGCGCAAGGGCCTCATCTCGTTCCTTCAGGGCGCCATGACTCGCGACAGCTCGCGCATCGTCGCTGCCATGAAGGAGATGGGGTTCATCTCGCGCAACGCCGACACGGAGGTGTTCGATCGCGTGGTCGAGCACTTCCACGAGAAGTTCCGCGAGCAAGTGCGCATCGAAGGCTTCTCGCTCAAGGACATCAAGTTCGAGCCCGAGAAGAACCTGGCGAGCTTGCTCGATCTGCGTGAGCTCAACGTGTCACTGGCCGATCTGCGGGACGCGTTCCACGTCCCACGCGAGTGGGTCATGCTCGAGCGGACGCTTCTGCTGCTGCTCGGCGTGTGCACCACGCTCGATCCCGAGATGAATCCCGCGGGCATCATCCAGCCCTATGTCGAGCGGTTCCTGCTGGGCGAAAAGAAGGAATGGTCCGACGCCGTCCTCGAAGCTGGCCGAGAGGCGGCGTTGTCGGCGCTGGCGCTGCCGGGCGAGATCGGCCGCTTCATCACGGTTGCCACTCGGGGCGACATGGAGATGCGCGTCCGCCATCTCGACGACAGCACTCGCGCGGTCTACACGCTTGGGCACCAGCTGTTGTGGGCGTTCCTGGGGGCGGTCGCGCTCGGCCGCGCGGTCGTGTTCGACGGCCGCGGCCAGATGGTGGGGCGGCGCTGGTCGGTAACAGGGGCGATCGTCTGCGGCTTACTTCTGCTGTCCAACCTCTGGAAGGGGCGCGGGCAGATGAAGCGCCGCCGGTAGGGGATCGGGAGGCGGAGGCCAAATTTGCCACACGTCCTCCATGTAGGTTAAGGTGGTTCAAAGTGGTGAAAGACATGCTTGCATTCATCGGTAGCTCCGTCATGGGCGTGGGAGCCATCGCCCTGTTTGTCGCAACGCTACGCATCGGAAAAGCCCAGGGCAAGCCGCCCAAGTAATCCTATCTACCTGTAACAACAAACAATTTTTGCCTTGCCCTGCCTGCGGGGCAGGCCTACACTCTCGGCCCAACCGCAAGCGTAGGTACGGCCCATGACGTTGGAAAACCCCGACAACGATGCGGTTCGACGTCTCACACCGGTCGTGAGTCCGGTAGCCCGGGAGCCGAGCTTCGAGGTCTTCTCGGTCGCCGATCTCGCAGCGGTCCGCAACCTTCTGCGCGGCGGCTCGGTCATCGACTGGCACCGGCTGTACTTCACCGATCGCGCCCAGGTTGATCGATTCTTGCGGGTCAACGACTTCGACCCGGCCAGCGCCGAGGACATGGCCCGCCTCGATGATCTTCGCGACCACGCAGTCGAGTACCTGGAGCGCCACCTCGACTTCAACATCCCGATCGAAATAGCCGAGGACGTGCCGGCGCGAGATCTCCTGCTGCTGGCTTCGCAGAAGGGCAAGCGCCGGACGCACGCTTGCGTGATCTTGAAGACGATGCACGTGCTTCACCATCTGGCGGGGCGCGAACTGCTCACGCGGCTGCCGGTCAGCGCCGACCAGATCTTCCACCTGGTTGAGGAAAAGGTCCTCCGCACAGTCGAGGAGATCAAGTCAGCGGGTTGCCAGATCGTCGAATTCGAGTGGTCTCGCAAGCACGCTGACAGCCTGATCACCAAGCTGCTTGCCAAGAAAGAGAACATTGCCGCCGACGTTTACGACCGGTTGCGCTTCCGCATGATCACGCAGACCGAGGACGAACTGCTTCTGGTGCTGCGCGAGATCTCCAATCGACTGGTCCCTTTCAACTATGTCGTCCCGGGCCAGTCGGTGAACGGCATCGTAGATCTACGGGCGGTCATCGAGTCGTCGCCGGCGCTCAGACGGCACCTCCCGGACTTGCTGGACCTGTCCCAGGTGGCCGGTGACAAGAAGATTTCGGTGCAGAACGAATTCTCCGGGCCGAACTACCGGGTGATCAATTTCGTCGCCGATCTCCCGGTGCGCATGGACAAGTTCCTGTGTCGCGCTCCAGGAGATCCGTTGTTCGCCGAAAATGGCGTCGTGGTGTTCGTGCTGACCGAGTTCCAGATCATCGACGTGCGCACCGCGGTCGAGAACGAAGCCGGCGAGAACAACCATGGTCGCTACAAGGAACGCCAACTCAACCGCGTGCGTGCTCGTTTGATGCATGGCATGAAGGACGAGACACCCGTGTCGGAGGCCGCTGCTGTGGCGCCGCCGGTGCTTAGCGAGAACCCCGACTAAGACTCGCGAGCGATTTCAGGCTAGCTGCGGCACTAACGGGTGCCATTACCCACAGCGTATCCGCTAGACCCACCGGTCGTACATTCGGTGGCGACGGCACTGCGGTTCTGCTACTTTGACCTCGCTTATGCCACAAGGCCCTACAGTCCTCCTCGGTTCGGGACGCGGACCCGCCGAGGAGTTGCCAAGGACGTTCGGCAGCCTGTCGTTGCTCAAATCCCTGTCGAGAAACGACCTGGGCGAGACGTATCTGGCGGTGAGGCCCGAGGGGGTGGAGCGCCTGTGCGTGGTCAACCTGCTGGCGCCAGCCGTGGTGGCAGCCGCCGAGGTTGTCGATGCGTTGCGGGCAGAAGCGAGCTGGCTGGTTAGCCGAGTCCACGGCCACCTCGTCCAGATCTACGACGTGGGCCAGGTCGCCGAGCGCTTGTTCTTCGTCAGCGAGTGGGTAGAGGGCGCGGATCTCGCGCGCGTGCTGGCGGCGGCAACAGTGGCCGGCCGCGATCTGCCGGTTGCATCTGCGCTGTCGATCGCGCTCGAGTTCGCCGACGCGGTGGAATTCATCGGTGGGCACGAGACGCGGGCCACGGGTGTGGCGACATCGTTTGCCGGTCTGACCGCGTCGTCCGTGATCATCTCGCGCGACGGGCACGTCAAGCTCCTGCACCACGGGTCGTGTCTGGTACCCAGCTCGGAGACCGTGGATGCCGTGCGTGGCTCGCGCACAGTGGTGGCGACGGCATCCGGCGGCGCCGGCGGGCAGCGCGACGAGGTCTACTGCGTGGGCTCGCTTCTGTGGGAGATGCTGACCCTACGCCCGCTGGCCGAGGAAATGGGCTCGCGTAGCCGCGACAAGTCGGGCGTCACCCGCTATCTGCCGCGCACGCCGTCCCTGGCCACCGGCAAGGTGTTTCCACCGGCGCTCGACGATCTGGTGGTCAAGTCCCTGGATCCGGATCCCGAACAGCGCCCGGCCAGCATCGCCGCCCTGCGGACTGAGCTGGTCGCGCTCTTGAAGGCGGACGGCTCCGACGGCGCCGCTGTGCTCGGCCAGTTGGTGACCGACGTTTTTGGCGTCGAACTGACGTCGTTGGCGGCGGAGGTAGGCTTGCTCGCCCGATCGGGCGAGGCGCTGCTGGCGGCGTCGATGGAGAAGGCCCGACCGGTTACCCTGACCGACTTCGATCGCCAGCCAGCGCGCGCGCTCGCGTCGGTGACCGATCTGAAACTTGGTGAAGTCATTCCCGGTACCCGCTACCGCGCGCTCGAGAAGTTGGGGGAGGGCGGCATGGGCGCGGTGTACGCGGCCGAGCACGTCGACATCGAGAAGAAGGTGGCGCTCAAGCTCCTGCACGGTGAGCTGGTCGCAAACCCAGTGGTGTTCCGGCAGTTCCGGCAGGAGGCGCGTGCGGCATCACGCATCGGGAACCCGTACATCTGCGACGTCACCGACTGGGGCGAGGTGTCCGACGGCCGCGTATTCTTCGTGATGGAGTTTCTCGACGGGCCACCGGTCGCCAAGGTGCTGCGACAGAAGCGCCGTCTGCCGCCAGGCCGCACGCTGCCCATCCTGCGCCAGGTGGCCAAGGCGCTGGGCGCCGCGCACCAGAAAGGCATCGTCCACCTGGACGTCAAACCCGACAATGTGATGCTGCTCGATCGACATGGCCGCAACGACACGGTCAAGGTGGTCGACTTCGGTGTGGCGGGACTCATCGGTCAGGGTGCCGGCGCCAACAAGATCATGGGCACGCCCGAATACATGGCGCCCGAGCGTGTGCTCGGCCGTGGCTACGATCACCGCAGCGACATCTATTCACTGGGCGCTATGGCCTACGAGATGCTGGTCGGCGAGGTGCCGTTTCAGGGCGCTGGCGCGGTCGAGACCATGGCGCTGCAGGCGACCGAACTGCCCGACGCCATTCGAGAGCGCTCGACCACGCCGGTGCACCCCGCCATCGAGGCAGTGGTCATGCGGATGCTAGCGAAGGATCCTGCCGATCGGCCGCAGACCATGACTGAGGTCGAGGCGCTACTGTGCGAGGCGCAGATCGACTCGCGCCTGTTCACGCCCTGGGACGATCTACCTCTGCCGGCAATCGATCCCGAGCGCGCCGAGCGGATCGCGCGGCGGCTGTCGATAGCGAGCCGGCGCTCGCGCATGTGGCTGTCGACGTCGTTGATGGTGGCCGGGGCTGCCGTGGTGGTGGCGTTGTTTTTCGCCTTCCGCTCGCCGAGCACCTCCGACGGCCCTCGTACGGCTGCGCCGGTGGTGATGATCGACGAGAACAAGCTGGTGGCCGCGGCACCTAACGCTTCGGCGACGCCGTCGATTGGGGGGATCACGGTGGAGCAACTGCCTGCAGCGGCGGGGGCGCGGCCTGCGCCGGCGATCGAGCCGACCCGAGCCGCGATCGAACGGCCGGCGCGCCGCCGGCGCGAGAACGGAGATGACGGGACGGCCAGGCGGGACGACGGCGCGGGGCTACAGGCTTCGGCGCGCGGCGTGCGGGCCCCGGCCGGGACCAAGGACCTGGTGATCCGCGGCCGCCGCGCCCTGGCCGACGGTGACCTGGCACAGGCGCGCAAGGAGTTTTCGCTGGTGCTCGATCAGGATCCAACCAATGCCGACGCGGTCGGCGGGCTGGCCGAGGTCTCGTTCGAGTACGCTCGCTACGAGGAAGCCTTGGACTTCGCCAAACAGGCGGTTCGGCTCGCCCCGCGCGGGACGCGCCATGTGATGTTCCTGGGCCACACCTATTTCAAGCTGGGCAAGTACCAGGACGCGAAGGCAACCTACGAACGAGCCGCCGTGCTCGCGCCGTCGGACGAGTTGATCAAGTCGAGCCTGGCTCGCGTCAACGCCAAGCTGCAACAGTAGCGCCAGCTACCCGGCAGCTACCTCGAGCTAGCCCAGCGGCGGCAGCGTGGCGGCCGCGGTACCAAGCGCGGCAAGCTCGCTTTCGGTCAGTTCTTTCTCTTCCATGAAGGCAATGCCCACGACGGCGCGGACCGCACCGGCACCATCGTGGACCGGCAGCGCGACGCCCGCGCGCGCGTCGATGGCCTTGGCGCCCGGCTTCACGCGTCCGGTGTTGTCGTCCCTGATGTTGCAGGTGGCGATGGCGGTGTCCTGCAGGAAGGCCAGGCCGGCCATGCCCTTGCCCTTGGGCACCACGCGCACGATGTCTTGCACCTTGGGCGGGATGTTCATCGCGGCAACCAGCAGCAGGTCTTCGCCGGAGCGGCGGTGGACGGTGCCGGCCACGCCCGCGTGGGTACGGATGTAACTCTCGAGCCAGGCCTGCACGGACGCTTCGGGGGCGGAGTCGATCATGACGGGAGCGGAGGATAGCCGAGGTCGTCGCCCAGATCCGTCGTCGAAGTGTCGATCGCGTTCAAGGCGCCCGTGAACAGGGCGTCCGTCGACGTCGGCACACCGTCCCGGAAAGCCACGGTGTTGGCCAGGGTCGCGGGTACGCGGGGTCCCGGCGTGATGATACCGACGAGGTTCAGCGGATCGCACGCCGATAGGCGGACGGTTTCGCCGGATGGTGGCTGCCGACGCATGGCTCGTAGCGCCTCGACTGCTTCCGGCAATGCGAACTGTTCACCCACAAAGCCGGCAATCAGGCGTCCGCCGCGGATCTCGCCCCGCATTTCAAGACGCCGGTAGACACGCAACAACTCCCACCACGGGGGCGCGTGGTTTTCGCGCGCGAGCACATCCCGGAACACCACGCCGTAGCGCCGCAACAGCTGGCGGGCTAGCGCTTCCAGTCGGTCGTCCTCGGTGGGCGGGGTGGGTGCGGACAGAAGTGCCCAGCGGCCGGCGCCGGAGCGCGGGGCGTGTCGTTTGGTGAAGCGCGAATAGAAACGGTGGCGCGCTCCACCGCCGCCGCGATGGGGTGCCGCAGGCAGCAGCGCACGCAGGCCCGAGAACCCGTCGCAGGTGATACGGCCAGCCGCGACCAGCTCCCACAATCCTTCCTCGACCTCGACACGCAGGCGGCGCACGCCACCCAGGATGTCCTCGGTGAAGCTGGCTCCGCAGCGCTGCAGATGTTCCAGCACCTCGCGCGCCTTGTCGGACAGTTCCTCGTCGGTGATGCCATCGCGCGGGGCCAGGAGCCAAGATAGGCTGCGGCGTTCGCAAAGACCGATGGCCGACGCGCGTGATGGTATGGCGGTGCCGTCGGGCCGTGCCGCCAGCCGGCCCCAGGTCAGCTCGCCCGCCAGGCACAGATCGTCGAGCCAGGCTGGGTCGTATTCCGACAGGCGCGCCGGTAGGATCTCGCGCTCCCACGCGCCGGCGGCTGCCTCGAAGCCTTGCAACTGGGCCACGATTTCGCGCAAGCCTTCGCGCCCGTGCAGCTGCGTCGACGGCCGCAGGTGCTGCCATGACAGCAGGAAACGCATCAGATCGGCGGCCGATACCGGCTCGATCTCGCGCCGCAGGCGATCCAGCGTGCGGCGGTGGATGCGCGCCAGGATGACCCGATCACACCACTGCAACCCGGCCGGCAACCCGACCACCGCCGCCGTGAACGCGCCTCGCATGGCGGCGCCCGACATCTCGACCCGGGCCAGCGCCGCCTCGACATCACTGTCCGCAACCGCGAACCCGACCGCCAGCGCCGCCGCCGTGGTTGGCCCCGAGATCGCCAGACGGCCGCGCACCATCTCGGCGAGTGCGGTGTCACGATCGGTCCATGCCGGTGACTTGCGCGCCGGCGGCTCGATCACGTCGGGCACGAAGCGCGCCTCCGGCCACACCATCGCCGCCAGCGAGCGCCGCTCGGCCGCGACCCACATTGTCGGGAGGTCGCCGTCGATGCGCGCGGCACGTCGGTCTGCGACCAGCGCATCGAAGAATGTCTCCCAACCGCGTGCCTGTCCCTCGCTCTCGGGCACTGCGCCCAGATCCAGCAGCAGGTCGTGCAGTTCGTCGGGGCCGCGCGGAGTGGGCCGGGCCTCGTCGACGATCTGAGCGATGGCTTCGTCGGACAACGCGCCCAGGTTGTCGGCCATTGCCGCAGGCAGGCCGCGGCGCACGGACACAGCGCGCGAGCGGCGTTCCTCCAGTGGGGCGTCATCGAGGAATGCATACGGATTGGCGTTCAGGATCTCGTGCGAGAACGGCGACGGCTCGGGCAGATCGCGGGCCAGACGCGCGATGCGCCCAGCATGCAGAGCGGTCAAGGTGCGGTGCAGCCCCACCGCGTCCATCGGCTCGGTCAGGCAGTCGCGAACCGTCTCGCGGACAAGTGGGTGATCGGGCACCACGATGGGGCCGCCGCCGTGGTTGTCCTGGCACGCCACCTGCCCCGGGAAAGCCGCCGCCAGCAGATCCTGCGCGCGCATCCGCTGCAACGCCGGTGGCACGCGTTTGCCGCCGCGGTGGCGCAGCAGCGCAAGCGACCGGGTCAGGTTCCAGCGCCAGCGCGTCTCGAACATCGGCGCCTGCAGGGCGGCCTGGGTAAGCACTTCCTCGATGTCGTCGGGGCGTACCAGCTCGAAGATGGTCTCCAGCGGGAAGCTGTGCTGCGGGCCCAGCGACAGCAGGATGCCGTCATCGGTGGCCGCCGCCTGCAGCTCGAAGTCGAAGGTGCGACAGAATTTCTTGCGCAGGGCCATGCCCCAGGCGCGGTTGATGCGCCCGCCGAACGGCGCGTGGATCACGACCTGCGTACCGCCGGCCTCGTCGAAGAACCTCTCGGCGACCACATGCGAAGTCGTCGGCACCACGCCCAGCGCCGCGCGCCCGGCTTTGATGTAGTCGCGAACCAGCGTCGCGCCCGCGCGATCGAGCGCGCACGCCTGCATCAGCCACGCAAGGATCGCCTCGGGATCGTCGCGGTCGATGCGGCCGGCAACCTCATCGCGCAGGCTGCCGACTTCGGCCGATAGCTCGCGCGAGCGGGCCGGTGCCTCGCCCAGCCAGAACGGGATGGTGGGCGCGGCGCCGGCTGCGTCCTCGACGCGCACGCGGCCCTGCTCGACTCTGCGGATGCGCCATGAAGTGTTGCCCAGCAAGAACACGTCGCCGGCCATGCTCTCGATGGCGAAATCCTCTTCGATCGTGCCGATGAGCGTGCCCTCCGGTTCGACCACCACCTCGAACAGGGCGTTGTCCGGAATGGCGCCACCCGAAGTCAGCGCAGCCAGGCGCGCGCCGCGCCGGCCGCGCAGGCGGCGGTTGACCGCATCGCGGTGGAGCAGGGCACCCGAGCGGCCGCGGCTGGTGGCGATGCCCTCGGACATCATGTCGACCACGGCGTCGAAGTCGGAGCGTGCGAGGTTCGCGTAGGGTGCCGCGCGCACGCACAGATCGTAGAGCGCGTCCTCGTCCCATTCCTCGATGGCGGCAGCGGCGACGATCTGCTGCGCCAGGATGTCGAGCGGCGCGTCCCGCAGCGCGATGGCGTCGAGCTCGCCCTTGCGCGCGCCGCGCACCAGCGCCGCGCACTCGACCAGCTGATCACGGGTCAGCGGGAACAGGCGTCCCTTGGGGGTTCCGCCGACCGCGTGGCCCGAACGTCCGATGCGTTGCAGGCCGGTCGAGATGGCGCGCGGTGATCCGATGAGACAGGTCAGGTCGACCGCGCCCACGTCGATTCCGAGTTCCAGCGAAGCGGTCGCCACCACCAGCTTGAGCTCGCCGGCCTTGAGGCGCCGCTCGGCCTCGAAGCGGCGCGCCCGCGACAGGCTACCGTGGTGGGCGGCGACAGCATTTTCGCCCAGGCGCTCGCCCAGGTGCAGGGCCATGCGCTCGACCAGCCGGCGCGTGTTGACGAACACCAGGGTCGACCGATGCTCGCGCGCCAGCGCGGCCACCCGATCGTAGATCTCGGCCCACTGCTCGTTGGTGCACACCGCGCCGATCTCATCGTCGAGCACTTCGATCTTGAGATCGATATCGCGCGCGACGGTGCCATCGATAAATATCGGTGCCGGTCGGCTGCTGCCCACCAGCAGCCGCGCCGCCACCTCCATCGGTTTCACCGTCGCCGACAAGCCGATGCGCTGCAGATTGCCCCCGACCAGTTGCGCGAGCCGCTCGAGCGACAAGGCGAGGTGCGCGCCGCGCTTGTCAGGCGCGACGGCATGAATCTCGTCGACGATCACGGTGCGCGCGTCGCGCAGGCCGCGCCGTCCCGACTCGGACGTCAGCAGGATGAACAGCGATTCGGGCGTGGTGACCAGGATGTGCGGTGGCCGCTTCACCACCGCGCGCCGCTCGGCCATCGTGGTGTCGCCGGTGCGCACCGCGACCCGCAGGGGCGGCGCTGGCAGCCCGGCGGCTTGCGCCTCGGCGATGATGCCGGCCAGCGGTTCTTCCAGGTTCCGCTTCACATCGTTCGACAGCGCTTTGAGCGGCGACACGTAGACGATCTGGGTGCGATCCTCGAGCGTACCCGCGATGGCCTGACGGGTGAGGCGGTCGAGACAGGCGAGAAACGCCGCCAGCGTCTTGCCCGAACCGGTCGGTGCCGTACACAGCGCGTCCTGGCCCGAAGCGATCACCGGCCACGCGAGTGTCTGCACCAGCGTCGGGCTCCCGAATCGCTTGGTGAACCAGGACTCGACCACCGGATGGAACATCCGTTCAGTTATATCAGGATCGGTGCGCGGGCCAAGAATCTCGCTCACTCGGCCCACCTCGCAACCTTGTGACATCACGTGTGGCACGACGCAAGCGCAGTCTCCATCCACAATGACCGAGTGCCGAGCGTGGTAAAGGATTCCAAGGTCACCCGGCCGAGTTCCCGTGGAGGATTCCATGCTCAAGTTGCGATGGCTCCTGGCGGCGCTGGCTGTGGGTTGTTCTGGCTCGATCGACAGTGAGCCCGGCTCGCCTGTCCCGTCAGGCGGCAAGGCACGTGGCAGCATGATGAGCCCGGCGGCTGGGATGGGCGGCGCGATCGGTATGACCCCCGCGACCGACCCGACGATGCCGGCGACGCCCAGGCCGCCGCTCAGCCCTGATCGCGCGGCGATTCCCGCCTGCGCGGCGGGCATCCAGCCAGGGCCGTCGCCGGTTCGGCGCCTGACCCGCCTGGAGTACGACAACACCGTCCGCGATCTCCTGGGTACCGCCGACGACAAGCTGCCGGGCAGGGAGTTCCCGACCGAGGAACACCGCCTGGGCTTCGACAACAACGCCAACGTGCTCACGGTTTCGCCGTTGCTGTCGGAGCAGTACCAGATCGGTGCCGAGCGCATGGTCGCGGACGCGGCGGATCGTGATTTCGCGGGGAAGTTTCTGGCTAGCTGTGACGTGGCGACAAGAGGCGAAGAGGCCTGCCTGACCCAGGGCTTCCTGGGCGGATTCGCGAAGCGCGCCTACCGCCATCCGTTGTCGGCGGAAGAGATCAAGATCCTGCGCGACGTCTACGACATCGGGAAGCAGCAGGATTTCAAGGCTGGCATCAAGCTGGCGGCGATGGTCGTGCTGCAGTCGCCGCAGTTCCTGTATCGACTGGAGGAGGGTGTCGCCGCCAGGCCGGGCGAGAATTTCGTGGCGTTGAAACCGCACGAGATGGCGGCGCGGCTGTCGTACATGTTGTGGGGTAGCCAGCCTGACCCGGCGCTCGTCGCCGCCGCTGACGCCAACAAGCTGTCGACGCCGGACGAGATCGCCGCCCAGGTCAACCGCATGCTGGTGCAGGGCGTGGCCCCGATGGTGACGACCAACGCCAAGGCGAAGCGCACCGTGGCGCATATGCTCGACCAATGGCTCGAGCTGGAGAAGATTCTCGAGGTCGAGAAGGACGCCAAGATCTTCCCGCTCAGCGAGTTTCCCAAGGCGCACCTGTCGTCGATGCGGACCGAGGTCGATAAGTTCCTCGACGAGGCGTTCTGGAGCCCCGACACCGGGGGCACGTTGACGGCGCTCTACACCGCGCCGTACGCCTGGGTCGATCTCACCCTGTACAACTTCTACGGCAAGGCGGCGGGTGGACTCATCGGCGCGGCGCCGCTTGGGCAGATGATGGACAAGGCGGCCCCCACCCAGCGCGTGGGGACCGACGGCATCAAGCGCGGCGGCATCCTGACCACCGGCGCGGTGCTGGCCATCCAGGCCAACGCCAACCAGACGTCACCGGTGCTGCGCGGGAAATTCGTGCGCGAGCAACTGCTGTGCGACATCCTGCCGCCACCGCCCAACGACGTTCAGATCGTGCTGCCCGCCCTGAGCACCAGCATGACCACGCGGGAACGCTTCTCCAAGCACATGGAAGCCGCCGCCTGCAAAGGCTGCCACCAGTTGATGGATCCGATCGGCCTCGGTTTCGAGAGCTTCGACAGCATCGGGCGTTACCGCGAGACCGAGAACGGCAAGCCGGTCGACAACTCGGGCGACGTGGTCGGCATGGACGGCGGCAAGTTCAAGGGCGTGGTCGAGCTGGGCAAGCGCCTGGCCGGAAGCGATCAGGCCGCCGACTGCGCGGCCCGGCAGTGGTTCCGCTTCGCCTACGGCCGTGAGGACGAGAAGGGCGCCGACGAATGCGCGGTCGAGATGCTGAAGCGCAAGTTCATCGCGAGCGGGCTCAAGTTCAAGGACCTCTTGCTCGCGCTCACCACCACAGATGCTTTTCTCTACCGGCGCGCCGGAGGTGCCCAGTGACCTTCTCGACCAAGCCTTTTCGCCTGAGCCGCCGGACACTCCTGCGTAGTGGCTTGCGCGGGGGCGTGCAGGGGGCCGGCGCGGTGATCGCCTTGCCATGGCTGGAAGCCATGTCGGGCACCGGCAGGCAGGCGCACGCGGCGGGCGCCAAGCGCTTCGTCACCTGGTTCACGCCCAACGGCAGCATCAAGGAAGCCTGGAACGTGCCCACGGTCGATGCCGATTTCACGCAGACGCGGATCTTCAAGCCGCTGGAAGCCTTCAAGGACCGCCTGGTCGTCATCGAAGGCGTCGACAACGTGGTCGCGACCAAGCCCGGCCCGGGCGACGGCCACATGAAGGGCATGGGCTGCATGTTGACCGGCATCGAGCTTCTGCCCGGCAAGACCCTGGGCGGCAGCGGGACGCCGGCGGGCTTCGCGGGCGGCATCTCGGTCGACCAGGAGATCGTGGCCAAGGCCAAACCCAACACGCGCTTCCCGTCCATTGAGCTCGGCGTACAGGCGGGCTCGGCGGGCAGCGTGTGGGGCTATTCGAACTACAAGGGTCCCGGGCTGCCGCTGCCGCTCGACAACAGCGCCAGCAGCGTGTGGAGCCGGATCTTCTCCGAGGTCGGCGCCACCCCCGGTGACGACAGCTTGTTCCAGCGATCACGCATGCAGCGCAAGTCGGTGCTGAACGGGGTGATGGCGAACTACCGGCTGTGGATGGGCAAGATGGGCGCCGACGACCGGAAGCGCCTCGATCAACATCTGACCGCGATTGCGGAGCTGGAGAAGCGCGTGTCGTCGGCGACCGTCGCGCCGGCGGCCGGCAACTGCGTGAAGCCCGGGATGCCTCCCGAGCAGCAGAACGTGCTGCCCAAGGCGCCCGAAGCAACCAAGTTGGACTACAAGTCCAATGACAAGTTCCCCGAGATCGGCAAGTTGCAGATGGACTTGCTGGCCATGGCGCTGCAATGCGATCTCACGCGCGTCGCGACTCTGCAGTGGGAAAATTCAGTTGGCGGCACGCGCTTCACCTGGTTGGGCGCGTCGCGCGGCCACCACGACATGTCCCACGATCCTGATGACGTCCCGGATATCAAGGAGCTGCTGATCAAGATCAATATCTGGTTCTCGCAGCAACTCGCATACCTGATGGGCAAGCTGGCCGCCGTGCAGGAGGGCGACTCGACCCTGCTCGACAACAGCCTCATCCTTGCTTGCAACGAGCTGTCACGCGGCAACTCGCACTCGAATGCCGACATGCCGTTCGTGCTGGCGGGCAGGGCAGGCGGCAAGCTCAAGGGCGGCCGCTATCTTAAATTCCCCGGCACCATCTCGCACAACAACCTGCTGGTATCGATCCTCAACATGTTCGACGTGCCGGCGACCACCTTCGGCAACCCGATGTGGTGCACCGGGCCGCTGTCCGGCCTGGTGGTCTAGCGTCGCGGGGCTACGCGCCGAGCGGCTTCGGCTCGGGCGGCTCGCCCACCTTGAACACGCGCAGCACCAACGCGTGGACGGCGTAGATGATCGGCGTCATGCCGATCGAGATGAAGATCTTGGTTACGTACGAGTGGCCGATGACGCCGAGGATAAAGCCCAGCGACTTGCTACCCCAGAGCAGGACCAGGTTCACCACCACCGTATCTATGGCCTGGCTGACCAGGGTCGATCCGGTGGCGCGCAGCCAGAGCAGGCGGTGGCGGGTCAGCCGGCGGAACAGCGTGAACACGGCGATGTCGATGAGCTGGCCGATGAGATACGCCGTCAGCGACGCGACATAGAGCCGTGTCGACCAGCCGAACACGCCCTGGAACTGCTGCTGGGTGAGCGGCGACTCAGGGCTTATCGGCAGGGTCAGGGCCACGTTGATCACGGCGAACGCAAAGATGGCGCAACCGAGCCCGAGATAGGTCACCCGCCGCGTCGCCGCGGCGCCGAAAAATTCGTTGAGGACATCGGTCAGCACGAAGGTGATCGGGAACGCCAGCATGCCGACCGACAGATCGACGTTGCTGCCGAAGCGAATGAACTTGCCACCGATGAGATCGGCCACGATCAGCGCCGCCACGAACAGGCCGGCGAGCCACAGGTAGAGGTGCTGTTTTCGATCCAAGAAGGCCGCAGGATAGCCTCGGGGCGCGGTCTCGGGAACCCGGATCAACCGCTGCTGTTCAGCGCAGGCTTTCCAGGCACAACGCCGCCTCGGCGAGGCTCCAGTTCTTCTTGTTAACGAAGTAGTGGCGCACCTTGCCGGCGGCGTCGATGAGGTAGGTCTCGGGGAATTTCTCGGTGCCGTAACGCTTGGGCACGGCCTTGCTGCTGTCGAGCAGAACAGACAGCGGCGTGCCACGAGGGAAGAATTTCTTGATGGCCGGCCAGGCGACTTCGCCGCCGCTGCCCTCATCCACGCTGACCGCGAGTACGACGGCGTTGTCGCCCACTCGGCGTGCCAGATCTTCCAGCGACGGCACTTCTTCGATACACGGCGGACAGGTTGTGAACCAGAAGTTCAGCAGCACCGGCCTGCCACGCAGCGCACGCAGGGACCATGTCTTGCCGGTGGCGTCGGGTAGCTCGAAGTCGGGCGCGTCCTGATCGCGAAGCTGCGGCGGCAGCGGGTCCGGATCAAGCGCCTTGCACGCGTTGACGCGCGCTTTGTCGGCGTTGTCCGACGCCGCCTCCAGGAAGCGGGTCGCGACGATGCCCATCGCGACTGCGACGATGCCCAAGCCCAGGAGCTGTCGCCCGGTCAAGGGCGCTAGCTCTTCTTGCCCTTGCCGGTCTTCGCCAGCTCTTGCTCGACCACCTTCTTGAAGGTCTCGTAGGGGTACGCGCCGCCGATCTTGCGGCCGTTGACGAAGGTAGCCGGCGTGCCGTTCACGCCGACCGCGGTTCCTTCTTTCATGTCAGCGTCGATCGTGGCGGCGTTGGCCGGGTTGGTCATGGCGGTCTTGAACTTCGCGAGATTGAGTCCCAGCTCACCGGCGTATTTTTCCAGGCTCGCCCCATCCAGCGCTTTCTGGTTCTCGAACAGCTTGTCGTGCATCTCCCAGAACTTGCCCTGCTCGCCGGCTGCCATGGCCGCCAGGGCGGCGGGCTTGGCGTTCTCGTGGAAGGGCAGGGGGTAATTCTTCCAGACCACGCGCACCTTGCCCGGGTACTCCTTCTCGACCTGCGATATCGACGGTTCGACCCGTGAGCAATACGGGCACTGGAAATCCGAGAACACCACCATCGTGATGGCCGCAGTCTTGGGACCCTTGGCGGGAGACTTGCCGGGGTCGACCTTGAACACCGTCGGGTCCGATTCGGGACCGGCGGGTGGGGCGCCCTGCGCCTGCGCTGGGGCCGGCGGGGGCGCGTCCTTGGCGGCCTTCATGATGGCCTCGTACACCTTGGCCTTGGGAGTGCCGCTCTTGACCAGCGACTCGGCCTTGGCGAGCTCGGCGTCGATGATGGGCTTGAACGCCTCGTACGGCTGCGCGCCCGACAGGTTGACTCCATTGATGAAGAACCCCGGCGTACCGTTGACGCCCACCTTCGATCCCATCGCCATGTCGGCCTCGGCGGCCTTCTTCAGCTTGTCGCCGGTGATGTCGGCCTTGAACCGGCCCATGTTGAGGCCGATGTCCTGCGCGTACTTCTCCAGGCTGGGCCCGTCCAGGGCCTGCTGGTTGTCGAACAGCTTCTTGTGCATCTCCCAGAACTTGCCTTGCGCGCCGGCGGCGCGAGCGGCGACCGCGGCGGGCAAGGCGTTGTTGTGGAACGGCAGAGGGTAGTCGCGCCAGACCACGCGGACCTTGCCCTTGTAGGTCTCCATCACCTTGTCCATGGTGGGCTCGACCCGCGAGCAGAACGGGCACTGGAAGTCGGAGAACTCCACGATTGTGATCAGCGCGTCCTTGGCGCCCTTGACCGGCGCACCTGCGATGTCGACCTTCGCTATGGTCGTCGCCCCTGGGGCCGCAGGCGAAGGAGTCGGCGCGGGCGCGGGCGCGGGCGCGTCCAGCCCGTCTTTGATGATCGCGGCGTAAAGGTTCGGCCGTGCGGTGCCGGCCGCCAGCTTCTGGTCGGCCTTCTTCAGTTCCTCGTCGATGATGGCCTTGAAGCACTCAAGCGGCTGCGCGCCGCGGAACTTGCGGCCATTGATGAAGAAGGATGGCGTTCCCGTCACGCCGAACTTGCCCGCGTACTGTTTGTCGGCGGCGATGGCGTCCTTGGCGGCTTTGCCATCGGCAGCGGCCTTGAACTTCGCCAGGTTGAGTCCCAGCTCGCCCGCGTACTTGTCGAAGCTGCCCTGGTCCAGCGCCTGCTGGTTGGCGAACAGCTTGTCGTGCATCTCCCAGAACTCGCCCTGCTCGCGCGCTGCCTCGGCGGCCAGGGCGGCGGGCATCGCGTTGGGGTGAAAGTCGAGCGGCAGATGCTTGAACGCGATCTGGACGTCGTTCTTGTAGGTATCGCTCACCTGCTTCAGCGTCGGGCCGACCCGGCTGCAGAACGGGCACTGGAATTCCGAGAACTCGACGATGGTCACCTTGGGTTGCTTCCCGCCCTTGGTGGGTGCTTGCCCGATCTCGACCTTGTACACCTCGGGCGGAACCGCCGGGCACTGTCCCCTGGGCGGCTGCGCCCCCGGTGGCTGCTGCGCGACTGTGCCTGGCGCGGCGACGGCCTTGACGGTCGACGGCGCGTTGTCGACGGCATCGCCGGTCTGGCCGGTCTTGCGCAGGCTGCGCCCGCCGATGTAGCCGCCGGTGAGGGCCGCGCAAACCAAGATAAAACCCGTGGCTTTGTGCATGTTCACGACTCCTTGCTGATCGCGCCGTACGCTAGCTGATGAGACTGGCAGCGGCAAGGCAGCGAAGGGCCGTGGCGGCGATGCGGCGACCGGGTGTGCCCAGGGACAGAGTCGAACTGTCTACACACGGATTTTCAGTCCGTTGCTCTACCAGTTGAGCTACCTGGGCGTCGGGGCTCGTGCTCTAACACGGGCCGCGCGCGCCAGGCAAGCAACCCGCGCTGCCGTTGCGTAACCCGCGCCGCTACTCGGCCTGGGCTTCCATGCCCTCGACCGGCGTCACCGGCTCGCCACGCAGCCGGCGGATGTGGCCGTCGCGGATGTCGATGGCGGACAGCCGCACGTTTGCGATCACGACCGAGTCGCCTGGCATCGGCGGCCGGCCCAGCTCGGCCTCGAACAGGGCGCCGAGCGTGTCGATCTCGGGGCTGGGCGGGGTGACTCTCAGCTCTAGGTCGCGCGCCGCCACGTCGAGTGTCACGCGTCCGTCGGCTTCGAAGCGGCCATCCGCGGCCCGGACGATCGGCGGAACCTCGCCGACGTCCTGCTCGTCCTGGATCTCGCCCACGAACTCTTCCAGCAGGTCCTCCATGGTCACGATGCCAGTGAACACATTCTGGGGGTCCAGCACCACGGCGATGTGCACCCGGCTTCGCTGGAACTCCCGCCGCAGCCATTCGAGACCGGTGTCCTCGCGGCAGTAGATGGGCTCGCGGACAAGCTCGCGCATCCGCTGCGGCAAGCGGCCCGACGCCAGTGCAGCCACGATGTCCTTGAGGTGTACGTACCCGACCACGCGGTCCGAGCCCGGCTCGCACAGCGGGTAGCGGGTGTACTGGTTCGCCAGGGCGATCTTCAAATTGTCCTCGAACGGCCGACCTGCGATGAGGACGACGGTGTCGCGGCGCAGAGTCATCACGTGTCGGGCCACGCGTTGCGTGTAGTCGAACACGCGGTCGATCAGGCGGCGCGGACCCGGGTCGAGCTTCACGTGCTGCAGAACCAGGCGCAGCTCCTCGGACGAGTGCAGGAGCTCGGCCTCCGACGATGGTCGCAGACCGAGCATGCGCAGGACCAGCCTCGCCGAGGCCGTGAGCAGCCAGACGAACGGGTACGCTAGGAAATGGATGATCCGCAGCGGCGGCGCTGCCCACAGCGCCACCGGCTCGGCGTACTGCAGCGCGAATGACTTGGGCGCTTGCTCGCCCAGGACGGCGTGCATGAACGTGATCAGAACCAGGCTCACCCCCAGCGCCAGCGAGTGGGTGGCGATCCCGGACCAGGATCCCAGCCAGGTCATGTACGGCTCTATGGTGTGCGCGATCGCGGGCTCACCGATCCAGCCCAGCGCCAGCGAAGCGATCGTGATGCCGAGCTGGCTGACTGACAGATAGGCATCGAGCCGGTTGGTGATGCCCTGCAGGAGCTTGGCGCGTCGGCGACCTTGCCGCACCAGCTCGGTGACGCGGGTGGGGCGCATCTTGACGATGGCAAACTCCGCGGCCACGAAGAACGCATTCGCCAGCACCAGGAATGCCGTCAGGATCAGCGCGGCGGTTGTGGACACCCGGCCGAGTGTACCCCGACGCTGCGTTCGACCCGAACCTGGGGCCCGATGTCGCGTGCGGGCAGGCGCGCGCAGTGTTTGGCACGGCCCTGCTGCTACCGACGGTGACGGGTCCGCCGGATGTCCACCCCCGGGAGGCCGTGATAGGTAGGGGCATGCCCGCGATCTCGCACGACCTCCGGTCGCTGCCGAACCTCATCACGTTGTCGCGTATCGCGCTCCTTGCCGTGGCGGCGTTGTCCTATTTCTATGTGTCGCGCGGTGTGGCGATCGGGCTGGCGGTGGTGGCGGGCGTGACCGACTACCTCGACGGTGCCGTGGCGAGGCGCACCGGGCAGGTCACCCGCCTGGGCGAGATCCTCGATCAGTTTTCCGACCTGTGTTTCGAGTCGCTGGCGCTGACAGTCGCCGTGGCCGAGGGTTTTTTTCCGCCAGTTGTGCTCCTCATCTACCTGTTTCGGGAGTTCTGGGTGGCCAGCATCCGCCGCTTCTCGGCCGAGCACCGCCTGAACATTCCGAGCAGCCTGTGGGGCAAGGCCAAGACCAACATTCTGATGTGGACCTTCCTGCCGGCGTTCATCTCGATCGGTGGCTTCTGGCCG
>JANPCZ010000017.1:0-80491 GCA_031431215.1 Myxococcales bacterium | reverse complement strand
GACGGTCTCGACGCCGACGATGTAGTACGCCTGGGCGAAGAGGCGGGTCTGCCGCGCGAGTCATTGTTGCGCGCGCTCGGCGAGTTACGTCGCGAATCGCTTGCTGCCGAACCCGACGACGGCGCCCTCGCGCGAAGCCTGGGTGCGGGCCGTCTGGTGATCACGCGTGAGGTCCCCGGCTCGGCCGAGCCGGTGCGGCGTGCCGTCGAGCGCTTCCTGCGCGACCAGCTCATGATCGTGCGCCGTCACCACGGCGATCGGATCGAGTGGGAGCGGGCGCAGGGCCTGTTACCGAGCCTGGCACGCTCGCTGGATTTCGCTCGCCGGTACGCATTCGGGCCGGTGTCGCGTATCGAAACCCTGGTCACATCTGACGGCCCCGATAGTACGTCGGTGACCTTCCACATCGATCTGCGCGAGATGCGGCGCCACCGGATGGTCCGCGCGGTTCTGCGCGCCGGGCTGGCGTTCACCGCGGTGAGCCTGGTCGGCACCACATGGTTTCCCGGCTTCGGCCTGGCTGACGTGCTGGCATTGACCGCTGGTGGCGCGCTTGCAGGTGGCCTGTTTGCGGTCGATCGGCGCCGCTATCATCTGGGCCGCGAACGTGTTGCCCTCGGCCCCGAGCGGTTCCTCGACCTCCTCGTCCAGCGCCGGCTGCGCGCGCTACCACCTGACGAATGACAGCACGCGATCAGAACCGCAGGTTCAGGCCCGCACCGCCGCCACCCTCGCCGAACGCGATCGGGAACAGATCGACCGACGGCCCGGCCGCGACCGGGCCGTCGCTTGCGACGTAGCCCATGTAAAACAGTACGCCGCCGGTCACGATCAGCACGCCGCCGGCGCCCAGCGAGACCCACTGCAAGGTCTGGAACTTCTCGCCCTGCGCCTTCTCGGCTTTGACATATGTCTGCTGGGACGGGGTCAGGGCGCTCTTCGGCATACCCTTGGAATCGCAAATACCCTTGCCGGTGGGACAGACGTAGCGGCGGTAGTCATCCAGATGGTCGTTGGTGGCTTTCACGTCGAGAGCGAACTTGATTCCCAGCACCACGCCGACCAGCCCAGCACCCAGCACGCCCCAGGTCGCCGCGCGCAGTGCCGCCTTCGAACCCTGCGTTTGGTCGTCGATCTCGGCCGCGGTTGACAGCGGCGCAGTGGCCGCTCCGGAGTTTTCGGCTGCTGGCGCGCCCGGGCTCGACCCTGCGGGCGGGACTGGTGCCGCCGACGCTCGTGCGGCGGGAGGCGGCCCCATGGTGATGGCCACGGTCGCGGTCTCGCCGGCCGCCAGGGTCAGGGTCTTCTTGACCTGGTTGTAACCGGATTTCGACACCAGGATGTCGTGTTGTCCGGCGGTAACTCCCGGGATCACCATCTCGTCGGTGCCCAGCACGCCCGATGGGACCCCGTCCAGCGCCACGCCAGCGCCCGGAACGTCGCCCTTGATTCGGATGATGCCCGCCGCGCCCTGTCCGGTCAGCGTCCCGAACCATTTTTGCACCGGAGCGCGAATCGACTGACTGTTGGCCTGCGCCCGGGTGATCTGCTCGGCCACCCAGGCGTCGACGACGCCCTTGTCGGCGTTGAGTAGCTTCAGGGTGACGACGAAGTTGTCGCCGTTCGCCTTCTTCACGTTGCCGAAGATGAGCTTGCTGGCACCGAGGCTCTTGGCCGCCTGAGCCATGCAGGAAGGGGCTTCGTCAGGGCACGAGAACACCAGCTTGATGTCCACGAGGTCGCGTCCCGGAATCAGCTTCCAGCCCTTGGTGCTGGTCACTTTCTGTCGGAGCGCGTCCGTCAATGCCGCCGCCACCTCGTTGGGCGCCCCCTCGCTTGCCTCGACTCCCAACACCGCAAGGTTGACGTCGTCCGCCCACGCCAGACCCCCACCGCCCCAAACCACCGTCACAGTCAGGACCAAGACAAGCTGTAAGAATTTCATGCCGTCGGGGCCGGATGTTTCCGCACCAGGACCACCTTGTCAATTGCGACCTTGGCCGAATGGGATCCGAGGCGTTGTTAGCCGAGCATGCCCCTGCGTGCTAGCGTTCCTGCGGGTGCGTCTCGGGGTTTCGGCCAAGATATTCGCCGGCTACGCCGTGCTTCTGGTGGTGTTCGCCGCCACCAGCGTCTTCACCTTGGTCTATCTGCACCGCGCCCGGCAGCAGGTGCTGGTCAACCAACACTTTTTCGCGGTGCAAAGTTCGGTTGACGAGGCGTGGCGCGCCCTGGGCGAGCGGGTCAGTGACTTCTCGACCCCGTCGCCATCGCGAGCGCCGCGGGTGGATCCGCGAGCGCCGCGCTCGTACGCCAACGCGGTCCACCAGCTCGACGGCGCGGTCGGCCGGCTGGCCCTGGCCCTGGCCGAGAGCAACTTCAGGCGCACCGAACTTGAGGCTTACCGCGCGCAGATCGCCGACCTTGGCCGTCGACTCGGCGATCTGCAGGGCCGCCTTGGCATGGTCATGTCGGGCATCGATGACGGCGGCCGTGACCGGTTTCAGGCCGACCTGGTTAACCTGCTCAAGGGCCTGCAGAAGCTGAAGCTTCGGCTGCAGAAGGAGGGCGGCGAGATCGCCGAGGATCTGGCAGCCACCGAGCAATGGGCGGTCAAGGCCGCGCTGGCGCTGGGGGCCGCCGGCCTGCTGGCCGCGATCGGAGCGGCGCTTTTCATGCTCCGCACGCTGCGGCCACTGCGGGTGCTGCGCCTGCACGCCCGGCGCATCGCTGGCGGCGAGTACGCGCGCGGCACCGGCGTCGACTCGCGCGACGAGATCGGTGACCTGGCGCGCGAGTTCGACGCCATGGCCGAGGCCATCCTGGAACGCGAGCACCGTCTCATCCGGTCGGAACGTCTGGCGACGGTGGGACGGATGGCTGCGCACATCACGCATGAGGTTCGCAACCCGTTGGCGTCGATCGGTCTGTATGTCGAGCTTCTGGGCGACGAGCTTCCGCCTGGTGACGCCGCCGGTCGGCGCCTGCTGGCTTCGCTTGCGGCCGAGGTCGATCGGCTGAGCGAGATCACCGAAACCTACTTGCGCTTCGTGCGGTTGCCCAAGCCCAAGCTCGAGCGCGAGGATCTGGGCGCCATCGTCGCCGCGGTGATGGAATTCGCGCGCGCCGAGCTGGCGAAGGCTGGGGTCTCGTTGGAGATGAACCTGGCGCCTGGTTTGCCCGAGGTCGCGGCTGACGAGAATCAGGTGCGGCAGGCGTTGCTCAACCTGGTCCGTAACGCGCGCGAGGCGATGGCCGCGGGCGGCAGTCTCCGCGTCGCCTTGGCAGCCGACCGCTCGCCCGAAGGACCCGGGTTGCTGCGCCTCTCGATCGCCGACACCGGGCCGGGCATCGCTCCCGACAACCTGGCCAAGATCTTCGATCCGTTCTTCTCGACCAAGGCCAAGGGCACCGGCCTTGGTCTGGCGCTCGTGCATCAGATCGTGGCCGAGCATGGTGGACGCATCGAGGTCGACTGTCCCCCGAGCGGCGGGACGACTTTCGTGATCACGCTGCCGATCGTCGCGCAGCTCAGCGAGCCGGCGTCGGCCGCAGTGGCGGTAGCCCCGGTGGCGGAGCCCGCGGGGGTCGAGGGCCCGGTGGTCCCGCAGGCGAGCTAGCCTCGGTCAGCGCATCCCGGTGGACGGCGGCTGCCTTGCGATCGCCAACCTTGTCGTAAAGCTCTGCGCAGGTGCGGTGGACGGCGTTGGCGTCGGCAGGCGCGAACAGCAGCGCTCGCTCAAGAGCCTGCAGGGCCGGGCCCGCCTTGCCGGTAGCCGCCCGTGCGCGGCCGAGCGCCGACCACAGATCGGGATCGGCAGGATCGATGAACACCGCAATTTCAGCGGCGCTCTCGGCGCGCCCGAAGTCGCCGGTGCGGGCGCTGTCGAACACCACCCGCTTGGCTAGCGACGCGGCCTGCGGCTCGAGGCGAAGCACCTCGATCTCCGCGCTCAGTTGCTCGGGCGCACGTCCAAGGTCGCGCAGCAGGGTCGCCAACATCGCGTGCGCTTCGACGCTGCGGGGGGCGAACGCTATAGCTTTGCGCAGGTGAGCTTCGCCGGCCACCTTGTCGCCTTGCCGCACCGCCGCCAGCCCGGCGCGTAGGCGGAGATCGTAGCCGTCGAGCCCGCGGCCAAACAGCTCGGCGAGCTCGGCGCTGGCAGCGGGCCCGTTGCGCGCAGCAAGGGCCAGTTCCACCCCGAGAAAACCTACCAGCGGCTCGTGGTCCCCGCCCGGCAACCCACGCGCTCGCGCAAGCGCAGCCTCGGCATATATGAGATTTTCCCCGGCCAGTTGCGCAAGCCCGGCCTGCGCTACGGTCCGTGCCGTGGCCCCCTTGGCGGCCGCGCGCCGTTCGGCTTCGCGAGGATCCAGGCGTGCAGCGTGAGTAGGAAAGAACTGGCCCTTCATGCCGGCAAGCCTGGCTTCCAGGGAGGCGCGAAACGCCAGGTCGATGTCGCGCATGGCAGCGCCGGTGACTTTCTCCAACACTTCCGCGTCGCGTCCGCCAGCGGCGAACGCCGTCAGTGCCGCACGGATCTTCGGGAAGCCGTAGCTACGCTCAAGAAATTCCATGGCCTCGGCCGCGAACAGGTAGGCCGCCGCCGCGTCGTCAGCGTTGCGCGCGTGCACGAAGGCGTGGGACAGCCGTGCCAGCGACGGCATTTGTTCGGTTGCCAGCGCCGCCCACAGCCCGAGATCGTTATGTCGCCGCCATTCCGGTCGCAGGCGAGCGGTCTCCAGCTCGGCCAGCCCCTCGGTGAACCATCGCGGCACCCCGGAGCGCGATAGCTCAAGCGCGAACACGTGTGCCAGCTCGTGCGCCAGGACCATGCCCCAGTTGAACGCGGCATTGGTTGGCGCTTGCGACGTGATCACGCGCCCGAAGCACACGCCCGATACCCCAAGCCGCGGCAGCCCGACGGTGCGGATGGCGTAGTGCGGCCGCTCGCCATAGAGCTCGAACATGATCGGCCCGTGCGGCTCGAAACCGTAGCGAAGGGCGTAGCGCTGGTAGGTGTCCTCGACGAAGGGTGCGACCACATTCTCGATCGCGGCGCGCGCCTTGGGTTCGACCCGGAAGCGCAGATGCGTCGTCGCGATGGTCACGTAGCTGGTCGGGATCACCTTGTCGAAAAGATTGAGCAGGTTGAACGTCCGCGCATTGTAGGGATCCCGATCCCAGGCCCGTCGCAGCATGGCCAGCCCCTCCTTCTCGTCGCCGAGGCGCAAGAGAGTGTTGCCCAGCGACGCAAGCAGCGTGGCGTTGTCGCCGTCCTCTGCCACGCCCTCCGCGGCGATGGTACGCGCCTCCTCGTAGCGGCGGTGACGCACCAGCGCCTCGGCGACGGCCGCGAAGAAGTCGCCGTCGTGGGGCCGCAGCGCCAGGCGAAGGTCGCGTTCGTGTTTCCAGGATATCTGATCGTCAAGCAGCAGGGCGCGGCTCGCCGAAAGCCAGGCGGCGCAGGCATCCTTCGGGTTGGTGCGCCGCAACTCTGCCACCAGGGCCTTGACCGCGTCGAAGTCCTCGCCGTCGAGTGCCAGTTCGCCGCGCAGCCCGAGCGCGCCCGCGTGGCGTGGGTTGACCGTGAGCGCCGCGGCCAGAGCCTTGTCTGCCGCAGCTGTGTCGTAGCCCTGCTCGAGCAAAGCCCGCGCGAGTCCGACGTGTGCGTCGGGGTTTCCCGGATCCTGTTTGAGGGCGTCCTGAAAAGAGGGCAGGGCGTTGTCGGCCGCGTACTTCTGCAAGAAAGTCTCGCCCCATTCCAGGTTCGCCTCGACGAATCGTCCATTCAGCTGGACGGCTTCGCGCAGGTTCCTGTTGGCTTCGTCCCAGTTGTTGTCGAAGCGGATGGCGACGGCGACCGCGACCAGATCGGCGGGGCTCTTCCGATCCACGCGGCCTGCGCGCAAGTCCCGGTACGTTCGTTTCGCCAGATCCTTGAGCGCGCCGCGATCGCCGACGGCGTCTGCCACCCGCATCAGCTCGGTTCGCAACGGCAGGTGATCGGGCGCCTTGATGGTCGCGGTTTCGAGCCGGGTGCGCGCCTCGTAGAAAAGACCCAGTTTGCGCTCTGCGGTGGCGGCCAAAATGGTTGCGACCGTTGCGGGGACCGGTCCTGGCCGGCGTGCCAGCGAGTCGCCCATCCGCCGCGCCTCGGCGTACTGCCCGGTGCGCAGCAGCAACCGGACGGCCTCGAGACTGGCCTTGGCTGGCGGCGCGGCACTGGTAGCCGCGGCGCTAGCCAGCCCGAAAGCGACCAGGCAGACAACCGTTCGCCGTCCCATGCGTGCCCGATTGTACGGGTCGGCCCGCCTACGCGCCTACTGGGCAGCGTGCTAGTCTCCGCGCATGTCCAGCGATGCGGCGGCGGCGTCACCGCCCGAGGTCAGCCCCGAGGCGTACGACGATTTCGACGCTTTCCTCAAACAGGGTGTGCGGGAGTACTACGCGCGGGGTTGGAAGAGTCGGCGCGGGCACTTCATCGCGCTGGTGCTGGCGTCGGGGCAGGTGATGTCCATGGCTGCGGACTCGGTGCGAGACGGCAGCGGGCTCAAGCGAGCGGCCTTCGGCGCGGCCGGCGTCGTGGCGCTGCGGTTTGCACTTCGATATTTCTTTGCCGGGCCGGTGGGCATGGTCCTGTCGGCTGCGCTGGTCGCCTCCGCGGTTGCCTATCTGATCAAGAACAAGAGCGAGATCTCGGCCCGGATCGCGCCGTACAAGACCTTGATCGGCGATACCCGGACGAAGTTTGAAGAGATCCAGGGTGGCTACCGTGCCGGCCGCTATGAGACCGAAGGCCGCAACTTGATGGTCGAGGGTCTGCTCAAGCGTTTCCTCGACGACGTCGACGCTCAGTAGCGCCAGCCATCGAACCGGGTGCTACTGCCCGGCTACTGGAGGATAACGGACTTCATTCCGCCGTTGGCGAAGCGGACGAGAATGCTCGACCGAAGCACGGTCTCGACCTTGCCGCGGCCCAACGAGGGATGCGAGATGATATCGCCCGAGCGGTAGCGCGCCTTGGGGTCGAACGCCTTGACCTCTGCGGCTGCGTGAACTTCGCGGCCTAGTGCGCGCAGCTCCTCTGCCTTCTGTTCGGCGCGGCGGGAGGCATCGCTTTCCCTGGGCGCCGAGGGCGGCGGCGGCTCACCCGGCGTGCTGGTCTTGCGCGCGGGCGTGGTGCGGTAGCCATGGCGACCGTTGCACGTCTGACAGGTCACCTGCTTGGGCACTGGGCCGACCATCGCCACCACGCTGTGAGTGGTGGCCTCTCCGCACGGTCCGCACCAGGCCTCGATATCCGAGCCGACGCCCAGCTGCGTCGATGGCGCTCCGCGCGTGGGCGTCGTCCAGTGCACGCCGGTGATCCGGCGTTCGCCGACCTCCGATTGGCCCGACACCTGCCGGTCGGGTGTGCTGCTGCCAATGGTGCCGATGCGCGGTAGGAGCTGCGCGATCCGCCTCAGGTCGAGCAGGCGCCGTCCCAGGGTTCGCTCAACATCCAGTTTCTCCTTCTCGGCAAGCGAGGCCAGGAGATCCTTGTAGCGCTGCGAGACCTTCTCCACCGCCAGGTGCGTGGCCGCGACAAAGTCGCGATCGTCAACGCGGTCCTGAGCGCTGCCGACTTGCAGAGCAGTTTCTCGGATTTCTTCGGTCAGTTCGGCTGTATTGGGCATGAGGCTTGGGCTGGGGGAGTTTTTTTTCACGTCTTCCCTCAGGCTGCAATGAGGATCGACCGGACCGGGCCTCTAAGACACAAATCTCCTCCTGACAGACGCGTCGCGCTGGAGTGTATTTGCCCAGCTAACCCGCGGGTATAGAGTAGGGTCCTTAACCGCGCCCGCGTGTCGGGTAAGAAGGGCTAACATGGGCAAATTCCGACTCATTACTGGGATCCTGCTGGCATCGTTTGTCGGGGTTACCGGGACCTCTAGGTCGCAGCCAGCGGCCCCGGTGCAGCCGGCTGCGCAGCCGGCTCCGGTGCTGCCGCCCGCCGCGCCCGCCGCGGCCCCGGTTGCCGCGCCGCCCTTGCCAGCTGCGATTCCCGCCGCCCCGGCGGCCGCGGCGCCTGCGCCTGCTCCGCCTGCTCCCGTGGCGGTGCCTGCGCCTGCCAGGGCCGCTGACGAAGCGCTTCCGCCCTCCTGGACGGGCGGCGCCGAGGCCGGCGTCAGCGCAACCGCAGGCGCTGCTGAAGGGGATGGCGGCGGTGACGATCCCCTGCGGGCCAGCATGTCGGCCCTGGGATCCTTGTGGGGACCGGTTGGCCTCTTCAATATGAGCACCGCCGATGCCGGGCCCGTGGGCACCTTGCGGCTCGGCCTACACGGCCAGTACTCGCGTGCCCAGAGCTTCATTGTCCAGGGCGACACCAACAGCCGGCTCGGCGGTGCCTTGGCTTTCGGCTTCACCCCCATTCGTTACCTTGAACTGTTCGGATCGGTGCAGGCAGCCGCCAATCGCAACACCCGCGACCCGGCGAAGGAGCCCAACCGCAGCGATCCCGAGATCATTCGCGCTTTCGGGGATCTGCTGGTCGGCTCGAAATTCGCGCGGGCGCTGGGCGGCGGTCTCTCTGCGGGCGCCCAGCTCGATCTCCGCCTGCTGTCGTCAGTATCGGGCGTGGCTTTCGAGCCCAGCGCGACCTCGGTCGGCTTTGGTGGCCTTGCCAGCGTCGATCTGCGCGAGCGCGCCCAGGTGCCCCTGCGGTTCCACCTGAATTTGGGCTACTACCTCGACAACTCCGGCAACCTGCAGAATTTCGCCAAGGTCACCAAGCAGACCAGGGCGGTGTCCTCCTTCGCTTACGGAATCAACAGTGATCGGCTGCGCACGGCGATTGGCATCGACGCGCCACTCGACAGGCTGGGTGGCAGTGACGTGTCCTTGCAGCCGTTCGCCGAGTACCACTTCGAGTACCTCACCCGCGATCCGGACAAGGCGTTCGCGGAATTCCGGCCGCCGCTGTGCAAGGGCTCGACCAGCGCTCCGCGCAACGCCGAGACATGTAGCGACAACCGCGATCAGCACTGGGTGACGTTCGGCTTGCGAGCCAAGGTGCCCGGGAACCTGGTTCTCGACGTAGGGGTCGATATCGGGCTGCGCTCGCCCGGCTATCCCTATGGTCCGGCTTTGGCACCGGTGAACGTGATCTTCGGAATCGGCTATCCGCTCGATTTTGCCAACATGGGCAAGCCCAAGATCATCACCAAGACCGTGACCGTCGAGAAGATGGTGCCGGTCGAGAAGAAGATCGACAAGGAAGGCTTCGTCGTCGGAAAGGTGACCAGTGCCAAGGGCGGGACGCCCGTGGCCGGCGCGGTCATAGGTGTCGTGGGGATGACTGGAGTTCGCGTAGCCACGGATCTGGACGGTACCTTCAGCACCAAGGGGTTGCCGGGCGGTGAGGCTCAGCTTGAGATCACGGCGCCCAACTTCCAGCCGATGATGGTCAAGGCCAGCATCGTTCTCGGCCGTTCGGTCGAGGTGCAGGCGGCGCTGGTGCCGAAGGAGCTGCGCTCGCGCCTGCAGGGCCGGCTGCTCGACGAGGCCGGCAAGCCGTTTCCGGGCGGGACCATCAAGTTCTCGGGGCCCGAGAGCACCGAGGCACGCTCGGATTTGTCGGGCAGCTTCAGCCTTGATCTGATGCCCGGCAACTACACCGCCCGGGCCGAGGCGCCCAACTACGCCGGCAAGGATCAGCCGTTCGGCGTGACCGAGGGCATCGCTGCCACGCTCGATATCAGCATGAAGAAGAAGGGCGGCCCGGTCACTGTCACCTTCAAGAACAAGCGTTTCGCGTTCACCAAGACCGTTTCTTTCACCACCAAGGGCGGCAACCCGACGGCTGAATTGACGGCGCAAGGCCAGCAGGTGCTGTCGGATCTGGCGGAAGCCATCCTGGCGCATCCCGAGGTAAAGAAGATTCACATCGAGACCCACGTGGACAACGCTTTGCCGCCCCCGAAGGCTGATTCGCTGACCGGCGAGCAAGCGCAGGCCATAGCAGCAGCGCTTGCTCGCGCCGGGGTCCCCAGCGATCGTGTGGAAGCGGTGGGCATGGGCTCGAAGAAGCCGGTGGTGCCCAACCTGGGTATGGGCCGCGTGCGCAACCGCCGGGTCGATTTCCGGGCCATGAACTGACCCCGGCCGGACGGCGTCTAGCCAAATCCCGCGTCCGGGGCATAATTGACGCCGTGAAGCTACCGGAATTCCCTAAGGCGCTGGGGCACGAACGATTGCGTGTGGCGCTGGCGCTGCTGGCGCTGAGCTTCTTCGCTTTCATCTACACGATGAACGCACTGCTGGCGCCACCCGAGTGGCGGGCGATGATGCTGGGCCTTGGCGCGTGCTACCTGGCCGCGTTCCTGGCCCTGGCGGCCGAATGGTTCTGGGGCCGCTGGTTCGCGGCGGGGCTCGGGTACTCGGGTGCGATGGTTGGGCTGCTGTCCCTGGTCATGATCGGGGTGCATCCAGCGCTGATCGTCTATGGCGGCCTGCACGTCGTCGTGGTCGCGACTCTGTGGGGACCCAGGGTGGCCGCCCGCTACGAGTTGCAGACGGCCTGGCGTGAGAAGTACGGGCTTGACGAGCCGGGTGTCGCGAAGCTGGGCAAGACCGTGACCCGTTCGGCAGCGTCACTGCCAACCCTGATCATGTGGGCACTGGCGCCGCGGACCGGCCAGGGACTCGCCGTGTGGGCAGTGCTGGCGGCATTCCTGGGCCTGGCGGGGTTACTCCGGATGCGGACGTGGGCGCTGTTGGCGCTGACGGGGGCGGCGGTAGCGGCGACCCTGTCAGCGACCCCCGCTGCGGTGGTGGCGCTCGGTACCGGTGGCGCCTGGACGGTCTGGGCGCCGGCCCCGGTGTCTAGCCTGTGGCTGCTTGCGGCTGTTCTGCCGTTCGTGCCTGCGGCCTGGCGTTTCGTGCGGTCCCGCTAGGCGGAAGGCGCCTTGGCGGCCACGCTAGCCGCGGTGGTCGCCGGCCCGCCGCTCGTGATGCGCATCCCGTAGAACGAGCGCCACACGAAGAACATCGATATCAGCAGGAAGATGCCACCCAGCGTCGCGCTCAGCGCGCGGTCCATGCGGACAGCCATCTCGACCGCCAGCAGGCCAAACAGCGTCGTGAACTTGATGACCGGGTTCATGGCCACGGATGACGTGTCCTTGAATGGATCACCCACGGTGTCGCCGACCACGGTCGCGGCATGCAGCGGGGTTCCCTTCTCTTTCAACTCGACCTCGACCAGTTTCTTGGCGTTGTCCCAGGCGCCGCCGGCGTTGGCCATGAAGATGGCCTGGTACAGGCCGAACAGCGCGATCGAGATCAGGTAGCCAATGAAGAAGTACGGCTCGATGCACGCGTAGGCCAGGGTACTGAAGAAGATGGTCAGGAAGATGTTGAACATCCCCCTCTGCGCGTAGATCGTGCAGATCTCGACCACGCGCTTGCTGTCAGCGGTGGAGGCCTTCTCGCTGCTTGTGAGGTTGATATTGGCCTTGATGAACTCGACCGCGCGGTAGGCGCCGGTGGTGACGGCCTGGATCGACGCACCGGTAAACCAGTAGATGACGGCGCCGCCGACCACCAGACCAAGCAGAAAAGGCGCGTGCATGATCGACAGATTCTTCAGCAGTTCCGGGTCGAGGCCCTTGGTCAGCATGACGATGATCGAGAAGATCATGGTGGTTGCGCCGACCACGGCGGTTCCGATCAGCACCGGCTTGGCGGTAGCCTTGAAGGTGTTGCCGGCACCGTCGTTCTCTTCCAGCAAGTGCTTGGCATGCTCGAAGTCCACGTCGAAGCCAAAATCCTTCTTCACTTCCTGCTTCACGTTCGGAATGCTCTCGATGAGCGACAGCTCGTAAACCGACTGCGCGTTGTCGGTGACCGGGCCATACGAGTCGACGGCGATGGTCACCGGCCCCATGCCCAGGAATCCAAACGCCACCAGGCCGAAAGCGAATACCGCCTCGGCCATCATCAGGGTGCTGAGGCCCTGCGAGCTGACGCCGTAGGCGATGGCCATCAGGCCCGCGATGACCAGACCCATCCAGTAGGCGCTGAAGTTGCCCGCGGTCAGGCCCGACAGGACGTTCAGCGAGGCGCCACCCTCGCGCGAGGCAGTGACTACCTCGCGCACATGCTTGGACTCGGTCGAAGTGAAGACCTTGACCACCTCGGGAATGATGGCGCCAGCCAGGGTGCCGCAGGTGATGATCGTGCTGAGCTTCCACCACAGCGTGCCGTCGCCAAGCTCGGGGATGAGCGCGTATGACACCGCGTACGTGGTGATGACAGAGACGATCGATGTCAGCCACACCAGCTGGGTCAGCGGTTTCTCGAAGTTCATCTTCACGGCATCGATGTAACGGCCCTTCACCATCGCCTCGTTGACCAGGTACGAGATGCCGCTCGCCAGCACCATCGTGATGCGCATGGCGAAGATCCACACCAGCAGCTTCACGCGCACGATGGGATCGTGAACCGCGAGCAGGATGAACGAGATCAGAGCCACCCCGGTGACGCCGTAGGTTTCGAATCCGTCGGCGCTGGGGCCGACCGAGTCGCCCGCGTTGTCGCCGGTGCAGTCGGCGATCACGCCCGGGTTGCGTGCATCGTCCTCCTTGATATTGAAGACGATCTTCATCAGGTCCGAGCCGATGTCGGCAATCTTGGTGAAGATGCCGCCGGCGATTCGCAGGGCCGAAGCACCCAGCGACTCGCCGATAGCGAAACCGATGAAGCAATTGCCGGCGTAGTCGCCCGGGATAAACAGCAGGATACCGAGCATCATCAGAAGCTCGACACTGATGAGCAGCATGCCGATGCTCATTCCGGCACGCAGCGGGATCGCGTAGATGGGGTAGGGCTTGCCGCGCAGGCTGGCGAAGGCGGTCCGTGAGTTGGCGAACGTGTTGATCCGGATGCCGAACCAGGCGACGCCGTAACTGCCGGCGATGCCAAGCAGCGAGAACAACAGGATGACGACGACCCGGAACGGCGCCAGCTTCTCCAGAAAGCCGAAGTACACCACCATGATGGCGCCGATGAACAGCTCGAGCAGCAGGATGAACTTGCCCTGCGTGATGAGGTAGGTCTTGCAGGTCTCGTAGATGAGCTCGGACACCTCACGCATCGATTGGTGCACCGGGAGGTTCTGCAACTGCTTGTAGATGACCAGGCCGAACACCAGGCCAAGCACGCAGATGAAGAGGCCGCCGTAGAGCAACTGATTCCCGGGCACGCCGCCCAGGAAGGACACCTGCCCCAAATCCGGGAGCACAAGACTGGCCTCGCCGCCGGCCTTGTGGGCCTCCTGGGCGATTGCCGGGGCTGTCGACAGCAGCGATCCGGCGATGCCAACTAGCGCTGCGAACACGCCACGGGCACCGCCGCCCGATGGTCTCGGGGGGGCTATTCCTTCTGCTTCAGAATCAACAGACGATAGTTCGCGTATCCAGCTTGTCCGCACGAGTACAAGATCTCCGTGAGTAGGCGGTAGGGGGTTGATTGATCGGCCACGATCATGAGCTGGCCCTCGAACTTCTGCCCGGTCATCTCGGCCACCTTCTTTTCGCGGCGGGCGATCTTCTCCGTGTATTCGACCAGCGGCGTGATGTAGTAGCCGTTCTCGCCGTCGCGCTTGAGCGCAGGGTCGACCTTGCCGTTGGAAACCGGCGCGATGGCCTCGCCCTCGACCAGGACGACCTTCTTGGACACCGTGATCTGGATGGCTTCCCTGGCGTTGAGCATGGCCGAGGATTTCGGAATCATCAGGTTCTGGTCCATCGTGATGGACTGCGACGACGACGCGAAGCTCTTGAGCAGGAAGACGAGAATGATCGTCATCATGTCCATCATCGGCGTGATGTTGAGGTCACGGATGGTCTCGGGCTCGGCCAGCTTGCGGGCGAACGAACGGATCGCCTTCTTGCCTCTGAGGCGACTTTCGGCTGGCGTCATTGCAGCCGGGCCGGCCATCAGAGGATTCCCGCCGCGAAAATGACGTCCGGGAACATCATCTTGCCCTTGTCGTCTTCCCGCATCGCGTCCAGGGTCTGAACCACCGTTTCATAGGCGATGCCACTGTCCGCGTTAAAGGTCGCCTTGGTCTCGTCCGGGAATTCCTTCTTGATCTTCATGAGCTCGGTGGTCAAAGCCTTGAAGTCCCATTTGGCTCCCAAGCGCGGGATGCTGGGCATCACGCCGCCGGACGCGGCGATGATGAAGCCGGTCGCGCCGACCGTGATGGTCAGGTTCAGCGGCGGCTTGTCCGGGGTCTCTTCGGCCGACGCGCCACCACCCTGGGAAATCGTTGGCGACGACGCATTGATGTTGCCGAACGTGAGCTGCTGAACGGTTGAGGCGAGCAGGAAGATGATGATGTTGGTAACGATGTCCATGTAGGGAACGAGGTTGATCTCGCCGATCTCTTCCTCGGCCTCTTCGTTCTCTGCTTTGAGCCGTCGGTTGACGGCTCTGATCTGTTTCACGGTCATCGGATTTGGTCAGCTAGACGGATCGGCCCTCTTACTTCTGAGGCGCGGCGTGTGCGCCGGTCTGGGCGTTCTCGGCCAGCAGGTTCTCGAACTTCAGCGAGAAAGCTTCCAGATCGGACACGTTCCTCTTGGAAAAGCCAGACAGTACGGCGTGCGCGATGATGCAGGCGACGGCGATGCCGAGGCCCATGGCGGTGTTGTTGAGCGCCTCGGCGATGCCTTTCGACAGCAGGCCCTGCCGCTCTTCCGGCTTGGCAGCCGCGATGGCGCCGAACGCGTGAATGAGGCCGAGCACCGTGCCAAGCAAGCCGACCAGGGTGGCGATGTTGGCCAGCGACCACAAAATCTGGATGCGCTTCTTGAGCAGGGGGGTCACATCGACCAGGGTTTCCTCGATCGATTGCGCGATCGCCATCTCACCCTTGTGCATGCGTTGCAGACCGGCCTTCGCAACCATTGCGACAGGGGCGGTGGTGGCCGAGCAGAGCTTGACGGCGCGGTCGACGTTGTTGGCGAGCACCAACTTACGCACTTGCTCGAGGAAAGCCCGAGCGTTCACAGCGTTCTTGCCCAGGAAGAAGATCAAGCGGTCAGCTATCAAAGCCAGCACGAGTACGGACGTGCCCAAATTGACGTACATGAGAGTCCCGCCGTCTTCCAGGAACTTAGCGAATGCCTGCATCTCGGTCTCCTCCGGCGCGAGCAGCAAGAGCTCGCCTCAAGTTTCTTCCCTCCGAACGGATGTAGCCCAAAGCCATGTTTGTCGTCGGGAAATTTGTCCTACGCCGGCCGCCATCTTAATGGTCGGGCCTGTCGTGTCAAGATACCTGCGCGGCTAGCATGTGGATAGATATGGGGTTTCCTGACACCCTTGACTTCATGGCTCGACCTTGGGGACCGGTTAGGAACCGGTCTTGGCCGGGACCATGGCGGGCTCGACGTGGACAACGACGTCGGAGACGTGCGGCACCTTGGCACGCAACTCGTCCTCCACTGCGTGCGACAGGCGATGAGCTTCCTCGACCGTCATCTGGGCCGCTACCTGCATATGCAGGTCGAGTTCGACTGCCCACTTGGTGCCCCGCGAGCGGATACGATGGATGTTTTGCACGCCTGCAATCGTGCCGGCGACCGAGCGGACGCGGCCAGGGTCGAGTACCGCGGCATCGAGCAATGACGGGATGTTCTCGCGGAACACCGAAAAGGCGACGTGGCCCACCATCACCACCAGGACGAAGCCACACACCCCGTCGGCCCATTGCACGCCGCTGCGGGCGCCCAGGAACGAGACCAGCACCGCGGTCGATGCGTAGAGGTCGGAGCGGGTGTGGTGGGAGTCGGCCTCGAGCAGCGGGCTATCGAGCTCGCGTGCCTTGCGGGACTCGTAGCGCGAAACGAAGTAGTTCACGATCATGGTGCTGGCCACCACGACGAACCCGACCCAATCGATCCGGGGCGGCGGGCGCTGGCCGGCCAGCGCCTGCCAGGCCGAGGCGGCGATCTCGACCAGGCTGACCGCGATGAGTACGCCGATGCCGAGAGCCGCGATGATCTCGAACTTGCGGTGGCCGTAGGGATGCCCCGCGTCGGCGGGTGTAGCAGCGAAATGCAAGCCGAGCAGCGCCAGCACGTTGGCCGAGCCGTCGAGCACCGAGTGAAACGAGTCGGCCGACATGGTGACCGAGCCCGATTGGTAGCCGTAGAGTCCCTTGGCCAGGGCCACGGCCCAGTTGAGGCCTAGCGTGATCCAGAAGACGCGCTTGACGGCGCTTACGCGCGTGCGCTCGATGCTGTGCAGGTGCTCGCGCTGGTGCTGGTGCGCCGGGTGGTCCATCGGACACACCGAGTGGATCTCGCCATCAGCAGCGTCAGCGCCGTGGTCGTGGCCGTGGTCAGAAGCGCTCATCCGAGAACCGTGCCGCGGGGGTTGCCATCTTGAAAGCCGCGGGCAGGGTTCCTCGTTTGAAGGGCATCAGGCGGCTCTTGGGACTTGAAGGAAGCGCCGGCTCTCCGGTCTCGGGGTTGGCCCGCGCGAGCAGTATACCCGGCGGTGGCGCAAAATCGGTGACCGGCGTGCCGAGCAAAGCCTCGCGCATGTACGCGAGCCAGATCGGCAGCGCGACCTGCCCACCGGTGGCGTCGTGGCCGATGGGCTTGAAGTCGTCGCGTCCGACCCACACGCCGCACAGCAATTCGGGCGTGAACCCGAAGAACCAGGCGTCGCGGTAATTGGTCGATGTACCGGTCTTGCCGGCTGCCGGGCGGCCGAGCTCGCGCGCCTTCTTGCCGGTGCCGATCTCGACCACGCCTTTCATGAGATCGGTGACCACGTACGCCGTCTCGGGCGTCAGCTTCTGCGCGGCCGGCGGCGGGTTCGTGTGGTCCTCCAGTACGCGGCCGTCGGCGTTGACCACGCGCAGAATCGATCGCGGCGTCACCTGCTTGCCGCCGGCCGGGAACGCGGCCAGCGCGTAGGCGACCTCCTGCGGACTCAGATCCGCGGTGCCAAGCGCAAGTGACAGGGAGTGGGGCAGCTTGCTGCTGATACCCAGCCGCCGCATGACATCGATGACGGCATCGACCCCCATCTCGGCGACCAGCTGCGCGGCTACGGTGTTGATGCTCTTGGCGAGGGCGGTGCGCAGGGTGACTGGCCCGAGATACTCGGGCTTGTAGTTGTGGGGCGCCCACACCCCCGAGGCGGTCTTGAACTTCACCGGTGCGTCCCACTTGATCGACAAGGGCGTCATGCCGCGGTCCATGGCCGCCGCGTAGATAAAGGGCTTGATGGCCGATCCGATTTGCCGGTGGGCTTGCACGGCGCGGTTGAACTGGCTCTTGCCGTAGTCGTAACCTCCGACCATTGACAGCAGGTCTCCTGTGCGAGGGTCGAGTGCCACCAGGGCGCCCTGCACCTGGGGCGTCGTGGCCAGCGCGGCCAGCAGTTTGCCGTCGGTGTTGCGGGGCATGGAGGTTGCGGTCTGGTAGCGGACCGGGACCACGTCGCCTACAGCCACGCGCTCGCCGTGCGGGCCCACCCAGGTGCGGAGGCGGGCCTCGTCAGGGGGATCCAGCGGCACTTCGAGGCCGCCCGATGCGACGATGATGGCTTTGCCGATGGCGGTGACGACGGCGGCGTAGGTGGTGTCGGGATCGATGATGGGCGGCGCGAGCGGTGCGGCTTTAGCCGGTGACTTTGGTGCTCGGCGTTGCTTAGCCCAGGCCTCGCCGACGTAGTAGCGGGCGACCGCATCGGGCAGGTGGGCAGAGCCGCCCGGCCGGCTGGCGTCGATCGAGGCCGCGGGCGGGTCGGGGACGGCCAGCAGCACGCCCGACTGCTCGTCGTCATCTAGCTCGAAACCGGTGGGCGACAAGGCCCGGGGATGGCCCCGGGTCAGGCGGCGGCGCTGCTCGGGAGCCAGGTGACCGATGGGGCCGGCGAAACCCAGACGGCGCGCGAGATCCTCGAGGCCGCGGCGGACGGCAGCCTCGGCGGCGCGCTGCTTGTGCATATCGAGCGTCGTGTAGACGCGCAGGCCGCGCTCGAGCAGTTCTTCGTCGCCGTAGTGGAAGGCGACGTGGCGTCGCACGGTCTCGACGAACCAGGGCGCGGCGACGTTGGTCAGGGCGCGGCCGCGCGACACGAGCACCAGCGGTTCTTTCTTGGCAGCCGCAGCCGCCGCCGGCGCCAGCAGGCCGAGCGCCTGCATCTGATCGAGCACGTAGTGCTGGCGAGCTTGTGCCTTGGCGAAGTCGCGAAATGGGGTGCTGGCGCCGGGCGCCTTTGGCATGGCGGCCAGCATGGCGGCCTCGGCGGGAGAGAGGTCGGTGATGGTCTTGCCGAAATACGCTGTGGCGGCGGCCGCGACGCCGTACGCGCCATGGCCCAGGTAGATGTGGTTGAGATAGATGCCGAGGATCTGGTCCTTCGACAGTCGGCGCTCGATGCGGAAGGCCAGCAGGGCCTCGCGGATCTTGCGCGCCAGCGAGCGCTCCTGGCCAAGGATGAGCAACTTCGCGACCTGCTGGGTGATGGTGGAGCCGCCCTGTACCACCTGCCCAGCACGGAAGTTGGCCCAGGCGGCGCGCACGATGCCTAGATAATCGACGCCGCCGTGTGCCAGGAAGCGGGTGTCCTCCGCAGCCACGAAGGCCTTGCGGACAATGTCGGGGATCTGCGCGACCGGGACCAGGACGCGCTTTTCGACGAAGAACTCGCCGATGAGCTCGCCATCGCCGCTGAAGATGAGGCTGGCGCGCAGGGGGCGGTAGTCAGTTACCACGCTCAGATTTCGTGGCAGGTCGGACTCGAACTGGCGGTAGGCGGCGTTTGCCAGTCCGGCGGCCAGCAGGCCGGCCCCGAGCGCGCTGCCCAGACACACGCGCCCGACCGATCGAAGCAGGCGCAGGGACGACGCGGCCATCCTCAGTTCTATGGGCCGCGGGCCGGGCCCCGTCAATTTTGTGGGCGAACTTGCGGCGGATGATGGCGCCGGCTTCAGAAACTTGCCGTTCGGCCGACTGCCTTCACTATTCGGGTATGCATTCGCTGGAAGGTCGCTGTCTGCTCTTCACCTGCGCCCTGGCGCTGACGGCAGCGACCGTGAGCGTGGCGCGCGCGGGCGACGAGCGGTCGCCGGTTGACTCGTTCGTGGTCGAGGCGTTCGTCAATGTCAAGCGGGCACGCACGCTGGACTACCTGGAGGCGGGGCTGCCGGCCTTGCTGGCAGAGCGATTGGCCCGGCACGCGCCGCTGCGCTTCGTGGGTGGTGCGACGCTGGTCGAACGCGGCGCGGCGCGCGGCGCAAAGTGGATCGTGGGCGGCGGCTTCGATCGGCGCTCGGACTGGAAGATCGCGGTCAGTGTCGAAGTTCGCGCGGCAAGCAACGGCGAGGTGGTGGCGCGGGCGTTGCGGGTGGGGCCCAAGGATGATGTCGTTGCGACTGCGCTTGGGGTGGCCCTGGAGGCATTCGCCCTGCTGCCGGGCGTGACACTGGCACCAGCGACCGAAGCCGTGACCGCGCGCTTCGCTCGAGATCCTTACGCGTTCGTGCTGTACGGCCGCGCGCTGGCGGCGTTCGCCGGTTTGGCCGGGCACGGCGGTGGCGTGGAGCGCGCGATGGAGCTGTGCAAGCGGTCCCTCATCATCGATCCGAGGGTGCCGGAGGTGCGGCGCTTCGTCGGGCAGGTGCACGCGCTGGCGGGACGGCCGGGGCATGCGCGGGCGATGTGGACATACGCGCTCGACGTACGGCCGGACTATCTGGCGGCGCTGACGGCGCTGGCTGGGCTCGATCGGGCGGCGGGGCTGGTGCAAGCGCGCGAGCGTTACGCGCGGGTGGTCGAGCTGGATCCTGACGATGTCGAGGCGCGCCGGGCGCACGGCGAATTGCTGTCCGAGGCCGGCGAATTCGTGCTGGCGCAAGCGGAACTGGAGAAGGTGCTTGCCCTCGAGCCGAACGATCTGCGGGCGCGGCGGGCGCTGGCGCTGGTGCTGGCATCGCGACGGGCCGGGCACGAGCTGGCGGCTGAACTGGAGGAAGTGGTGCGGCTCGATCCCGACAGCTTGGAGGCGCGCATCGATCTGGGTGCGGCGTATCTGGGAGTGGGGCGCGAACTGGATGCTGCTTTGGTCTACGAGGAGGTTCTGCGGCGGCGTCCGCGCCACAGCGGCGCGCTCAAGCTTGCGGCGGATCTGGCGCGGGCGCGTGGCGATCTGAAGAAGGCGGCCACGTACTACAACAAGCTGCGCTGGCTTTCGCCGCAGGATCCGCGGCCGGTGTTCTTGCTGGGCGCAGCGTATTTTCAGGCCGGCAACCTGGTAGAGGCCGAGCGCCTGTTCACCGATGGGGCGCAATTCCCGGGCATGATGGGCGACGCGTATTCCAACCTGGGCGCGGTCGAGCTGCGGCGCGGCCGCGCCAGGGAGGCGCTGTGGTTCCTGAGCCGCGCGGCCAAGAAGCGACCCGAGAAGGCGGCGGTGCGCTTCAACCACGCCCTGGCGCTGCACCACCTGCGTCGCGACGCCGACGCCCTGAACGAGTTGCGTTTCGCGGAGACCGCGGATCCTGGCGACGCGGGCGTGCGCTTTCTCGCGGGCGTGGTGTCCTTGCGGCTCGGCCTCCTGGCTGATGCCGAGAAGGATTTCCGCGAAGCGCTTCGGCTCGACCCAGGTCACGAGGACGCGAAGCACAACCTGGCGGTGCTCGCGCCGATCCTGCATCCGAGAAGCGAGACCACCCTCCTCTTCGCGCCGTGACCTGACCCAGGTCGCGCAGGCGATGGTCAGGGGCGGGTCGCGACCCGCCCTTCGTCCGCGAAGTAGATTCGCGGACTTCACCCCACCTGCGGTCAGTCGCAGCGGACGCTGAGCGACCAGCCTTCGTAGAGGTAGGCGCGGCGGAGGGTGCCGGGGGCGCCGCACGCCCGATCGTCGCTGGCGGGGAGCACGCAGACCTCGCGCGGGCCGGCGTGGGTACGAACCGACACCTTCTTGCGGGCGGCCACGGGGCCGAACCCCTGGCCGTCGATGGCCAGGCGCGACGGCTGCGCGCAGCGCGAGTTGTCGATCTCGATCCAGATGGCCGGGCCGCCACCACCCCCGGCCGGATCGCGGCGGGGTTTGCCGCGCGTGTCCGCAGGGTCGGCTGGCGTGCGATCCGGGTCGTCCAGCTCCCATGCGGCGGGGTCGGATGGATCGGCGGCGCGCGTGGCATGGGCGGCAGGTGCGGCGGCTGCGTCGCGCAGGTCGGCCGGTTTACACTTCGCGTGCTTCAACTCGGCGCCGAGCTGGTCGTGAAACGCAACTCGCATCTCGCGGAAGTCGCGCAGCACGGCCGCATAGAGATCGCGGGCGCGCTTGACCTTGATGCGGTAGTCGGGCGTCATCCCGGCGGTGTCGCCGAGATCGTCGCCGCGGCGGATGTCGCGGAAGCGCGCTTCCAGCTCGCGCCCCTGGCCCAGGTAGCGGCCAGCGGCTGCCACGGCGCGTGCGTATTCGCCAAGCGCGGCGGCCGGGCAGGTGGTGACGGTGTGGTCCACGGGGCCCAGCGAGCCCAGTCGGGTCAGAGTGCCATGGACCGCGTGCGAGAACTGGTCGCGCGCCACCGCCATGGCTTCCTCGATCGTCAGGAATCTATCGACCGCCCCGCGCAGCGCCGCGACGTCACCGAACACCGGATCGACCCGCGGCTGGGCCTGTGTGCGAAACGGGGTTAGCGACGGCGCCGCGGAGACAGAAACTGCAGCGGGCGTGGCAGCCGCTATGACAGTGAGGACGACGAGCAGGGCAGGAGACATCGAACCACCAAAGTATGGAACGCCCCGCGCAACCTCGCCAGATTTTGCCCCCTGGGGAGGCTTGCTCGCCAGCAAGCCGGTGGCGTGGCAGTCATTGCTAGCCCGCAAACGACAGATCGCCTACCTTACAAGCAGTCTTTGACGCAGACGTGGACCCTTGGTCCGGAAAGGTACGGAGATGAAGCTGTACACACGTGCTTTTCGAGGTGGGTTATTTTCCGTGATCCTGGTGGCGTGCTCGACTGACCCCGGGATCAGTAGCTCAGGTAGCGCTGGCGGCGGCGGGACCACCGGCAGCGGGTCGGGGGGGAGCGGCTCACCGGGCAGCGCTGGCGCTCCCGGCTCGACCACCGGCAACAAGGGAGGCACCAGCGGCTCGGGCGCGCCCGGCGGAAGCCTCGGCTTCAACATGGACGCCGGCGTCTCCGTCAAGGGCGGCAGCACCGGCGGCGAGGGCACTCCTGGCAGCGGTGAGGGCAAAACGTGTGGGTTCGAGAAGTTCGAACTTGAGCGCAACCCGCCCGAGCTTCTGCTGGTCCAGGACCGGTCGAGTTCGATGAACATGAAAGACACCCGACTGACCACCCGATGGGACGAGGTCGTGCCGGCGATCAGCGCAACGGTCACTGGCACGACGGCCGATGTGTATTGGGCCCTCAAGTTCTTTCCTACCGTCCTGGGCTGCATGGTGACGCCGGGTGTGGAGGTCGAGATGGGGTTGAACAACGCCACGGCCATGCTCGCCGCGATCACCGGCAGCATGCTGGTCCAAGGCACGCCGACGCCCGACGCGATCAAGATGGCGTTCAACTACCTCAAGGCTCGCACGACCAAGAACCCCAAATTCATCGTGCTCGCCACCGATGGCGAGCCCGACTGCGACTACATGAAGCGCGAGCCCAAGATGGCCACGATGAACGAGCTGACGATGGCAGCGGCTGCCGGCATCAAAACGTTCGTGGTCGGGATCGCGACCCAGGGCGGCCCCGGCCACGCCACGCTCAACATGATGGCTGACGCGGGCGGCACGGCCCGCATGGGCGACCCGAGGTACTACGCAGCCAACAACCGGCAGCAGCTCATCGACGCGCTCAAGATGATCACCACGGCGACAACGAACTGCGTGTTCCCGCTCAGCAAGGCGCCACCTACTGACAACGCGGCCGTGAAGATCGACGGCGTGTTGGTCATGAAGGATCCGGCGGACGGCTGGAGCTATGGCGCCGCCAACATGTCGATCTTGCTCAACGGCACGTCCTGCGCACGGCTCAAGATGTCGCTGAAGGCTGCTGTGAGCATCACGTTCGACTGTCCCAACGTGATCATCGACTAGTATCCGTACGATGACCGGCGTCGAGCATGCTTTCCTCACGCCGCGAACCTTGCCAGCGGCTGACAAACTGAAGGGGCGGGTGGCGGTGCTGGACATCGCTTTCGCGGCCGAGGGGGGTGGCTCGTCGTACGCGAAGATCACGCTGCCGTTCATCGTCGGTCTGGGCTCGCGCCTGGCGGCCTGGGTCGACCACCACGACCACGAACACCACGTCGATTTTGCCGGCGATAGGCGCTTTGTGCTGGCCACCAAGGCACAGCACGGCGCTTGCCCCGAGATGGTGACGCCCGAGATCGTCGAGCGGGCCGGACCGGTGGACACGGTGGCGGTGCATCTGGATCTTGACGGGCTCTACTCGGGGGCGAAGTGGCTCTTGCACGGTGTGGAGCCCTACGATGGGGCCGATGCCGACGCGCGCGCGGTGGACACGCGGCGTGGTGAACCGGGCCCCATCGCCACACGCATCGACCGAGCGCTGCGCGCGCGCTTTCGCGATGAAACACTCAAGCACCGGATCATCCAGTACCTGATTGCGCGCACCAGGGCGCCGCACCACTGGGAGGAGATCGAGGCGGCTGCGCGCCTGGTCGATCCGTTGCTCGACGCCGCCCGCCGCATCGCTGACCGCTACCGGATCGACGGTCAGGTCGCCTACGTCGCGGCCAAGGGCGGCGGCGCCTACGACAAAACTGAACTCTTGCTGCTCGGGCAGCGGGTGGCGCAGGTGGCGGTGGTGCACGATTCCGGATCGCTGTCGATCGCCGCCGACTTCGAGTCGGGGCTAGACTTCGTCAAGCTGTTTGCGCTTGGTGGCGGGATGCCGACGCGGGTGTCGGTGCCCGAGGCGCGGCTCGACGAGGTCATGCAGAAGCTGGCAGTGGCGACGGCGCAGGCGCCCAAGTAGATTCGCGGGCTCATGGCGACGAAGAAGAAAGTGCCGGCGGGTCGGCATGGGGCGCTCGCCGATCGCCTGCTGGCGGCCACCGGCGACAATGGCCACGGGCGCCTGGTGGTGGGCGGCCTGCCGTCAGCGAAGGCTATTGCAGCGCTGGCAGAAGACTTTCTGACTGCGTTTTTTCCCGAGGTCCGGCACGAAGAGCGCATGGGTGCGGGCGATCTGCGCGGCTATCTGGTGGCGACGCTTGGGCGCCTCGAGGCCGATCTGCGCGACGCCGTCTACCGAGGCTTTCACCGGCGCTGCGGCAACGACAAGGACCACGCCTGCGCCGAGCGGGCCGACCGCACCACGGCGCGCATGATGGCGGCGCTGCCCGAGGTGCGGGCGGTGTTGCTGCGCGATGTGCAGGCGGCGTATGAGGCCGACCCCGCTGCGAGTGGCACCGACGAGATCATCGCTTGCTACCCCGGGCTTCACGCCATCGCGGTGTACCGGGCGGCGCACCGCCTGTTGCGCGAGGGCGCCGAGATCCTGCCGCGCATGCTGACCGAGCACGCCAAGTCACGCACCGGCATCGACATCCACCCGGGGGCGCAGATCGGCGCGCCGTTCTTCATCGATCACGGCACCGGCATCGTCGTGGGTGAGACCACCCGGATCGGGGACGGCGTACGCATCTATCAGGGCGTCACGCTGGGTGCGCTGTCGGTCAAGCGGCGGCATGGCGCGGGGCCGACCATGCCGGACGGCCGCAGCCAGCGCCACCCGACCATCGAAGACGACGTGATCATCTACGCCAATGCGACCATCCTGGGCGGCGCCACGGTGATCGGCAGGGGCGCGGTGGTTGGTGGCAACTCATTCATCACCTACTCGGTGCCGGCGGGCATCCGGGTCGGTGGTGGGATGTAGCCGCGGGCGCGGCATTCGCCGGCGGAGTGGGTGGAGCGTGGCGGTCTCGCAGCGGATGATCGAGCGGTTGCGGTCGGTCTCGACCGAGATCGCGGATTTGCAACGTCCCATCCGCGTGTTGCGCACCCTGGCCTGGCCGGAGGAACTGGAACGGCACTTCCTGGCGCAGAAAGTGAAGCAGATGCCACGGCCGGAATACCGGGTCCCGCCCGAGGTGGCTGCATCGGGCGAGCGGTTTCGGGCGCTTGCCGCCGGGCTGGACGGGGACAACGAGATCGAACGCTTCCTGCGCGACACGTGCACCTCGCTGGCCCTGGCGGCACGCATGCTGGTGGCGGTAGGCACCAAGGATTTCTATTTCCATTCGGTCGAGTTGTACGGCCGGCCGGCCAGCCTGTCGTCGGACCGCAAGACCACAAACTTGGACCTGGCACGGCACTTCGACCAGGCCATCGGCGCGTTCTCGCCACCTGCTGACGAGCAGGGCCAGCCGTCGATCGACGCCGAGGCGGCGGTGCCCATCCTGAAGTTACGTTTCGAGACGTTCTTCGGCCGCGAAGTGCGCGTCGAGATTGTCGACGGGCTGGCGGCCAACGCGTCAGCGACCGCCGACGAGATCAAGCTCAAGCGCGGCGCGCGTTTCTCGGCCCGCGATCTGCGCCAGATCGAGTTCCACGAGGGCCAGGTCCACGTCGCCACGGCGCTCAACGGGCGCGGGCAGCCCATCACGACCTTCATCGGAGCCCCAGCCCCGCGATCGACCAGCACCCAGGAAGGCCTGGCGGTGCTGACCGAATTCCTCACTCGCTCGACCAGCCTGGAACGGGTGCGGCGGCTGTCGGATCGCACGCTGGCCATTCACATGGCGGAGGACGGCGCGGACTTCCTCGAACTGTATCGATTCTTCCTGTCGCACGGACACGACGAGGCGACAGCTTTCGACGGTGCCCGGCGCGTATGCCGCGGTGGCCTGGTCGGGGGCGGCGCGCCTTTCACCAAGGACGTGTGCTACCTGGACGGCCTGCTGCGCGTGACCAATTTTCTGCGCATCGCGCTCGTCAAAGGACAGAGCTCGTTCGCGCGCTTGCTGTTCGCCGGCAAGCTGGCGGTCGAGGACGTGCCGCTGTTCGACCGCCTGGTGCGCGAGGGCCTGGCCGTGGAACCGAAGTTCTTCCCGCTGTGGGCGCGCGATCTGTCGTACCTGACAGCGTTCATGAGCTACGCGGCGTTCCTGGGCGAGAGCGATCTATCGGTCGAGCGCCGGCGTTACGAGGACCAGCTGGCACGGGCCGCGGGCGATCTGGGCTAGGCCGGAGTCACAGGCGTTTGCGATCGTGAAGCTCGCGCACGATGTCGCGCTGGCCGTCGGCGTGGTAGCTGGAGCGCACCATCGGGCCGGCTTCGACGTGAGGGAAGCCGAGGGCAATGGCCTCGTCCTTGAGCGCCGCAAACTCATCGGGCGCGAGGTAGCGCGCGACCGCCAGGTGCTGGTGTGACGGGCGCAGGTACTGGCCCAGGGTCAGGATGTCGACGCCAATGTCGCGCGTCTCGCGCAGCACCTCGCGGACCTCGTCCAGGGTCTCGCCGAGGCCCAGCATCAGGCCGGTCTTGGTGATGGCGCCGCGGGTTTTTGCGTGGTGGAGGACGGCATAGCTGCGTGGGTAACTCGCCTGCACGCGGACCTGGCGCGACAGGCGCGGCACGGTTTCGAGGTTGTGGGCGAACACGTCGGGTCCGGCGTCGAGCACGGTGTCGACGCTGGCGGTGTCGCCCTTGAAGTCACCGGTCAGCACCTCGAGCACCATGTCGGGGCTGCGGGTCTTGACCGCGCGGATGGTGGCGGCCCAGTGCGCGGCGCCGCCGTCGGCGATGTCGTCGCGATCGACGCAGGTGATCACCGTATGCCGCAAGTCGAGCTCGCCCAGCATGGTCGCCACGCGCGCGGGCTCATCCGGATCGGCCGGCAGTGGGCGGCCGGTGGGCACGTCGCAGAACTGGCACGAGCGCGTGCAAACACCGCCCAGGATCATGATGGTGAGCGACTGGCGGTTCCAGCACTCGCCGATGTTGGGGCACGATGCGCTCTCGCACACGGTGTGCAGCCCGAGCTCGCGCACCCGAGCGCGCAGGTCGAAGAACGTCTTGCCTGACGGCATCTTCATGCGGATCCACGGCGGGTGCCGGGGCAGCAGGGCGGGCGGCTCGTCAGGCGGGGCCGCACTTGCAAGCACACGCAGGCGCTTCGACCGGGTTTCCACAGAATGACTCACGGGCGAAACATGCCTTGTTCTGCGCGGGCTGTCGAACCGGTGGCCTCCGGCCAGCGCGACTAGCCGCGTCGCGCCCGGCGCGCGGCGCCTACCAGCGCCACGCCCAGGCACAGCGCCACCACGTGCCCTCTGTCGCGATCGTGGCCGCCGAAACGGCAGTCGCAGCCACCAACATCAACACCGACTGTGCTGGCGTCCGAGGCGGCATCGCCATCCTCGCTCGTGCCTGGCGCTGCGTCCGCGGCGCGGGGGTCGATGACCTGGGCAGCGTCCGCTGGCGCGGCGGGCGCGTCGATAGCGGCGGTCAGATCCGGCGCGACGTCGACTGCCAGGTCCGCCGGGTCGTCCTGCGTGGCATCGACCGGGGCGTCCTTCGGCCCGTCTTGCTCGACGTCGACCGCCACTTCCGTCGCGTCCATCGCGGCGTCCTCGGTCGCGTCCACCGCTGCATCCACCGCCGCGTCCACCACTTCGGGCGGCTCCGGGGGGATGACTGGCTCTGTGACCGCGACCGTGATGGCGTTCGACAGTGTGCTGGCACCGCGGTCGTCGAAGGCACGCGCGTTGACCGTGAACGCACCGGTCGGCAGGCCGGTCCAGGTGTACTGGTGCGGGGCGACCGTCGTCGTGCCCAGGATTTCGCCGCCGACAACGAACTCGACGCGGGCGATCGTCCCGTCGGAGTCCTCGGCCGTGGCGGTCAGGACGAAGGTGGCGGGCCACACGGTGAAGGGCTTGTCGGCGGCCAGGGTGACGGTGGGCGCCGCGTTGTCCGGCTGTGCCGGCTGGCCCTTGACGATCGAGAAGGTATCGTCGATCCGTCCGTTCTCGCGCACGAAGCGCGCATCGAGGCGCGGGCCGTCGATGTCCAGCACCAGCGATCCGTTGCGATTGAGCGACACCAGCATCGCCGGGTGGTTGAGCGGTCCGCCGGACACCCAGGCCGAGCTGCCGGCGACCACGTAGACAGTGCCTTCCTGAGAGCGCCCCGGTCCCATCGGCTTGCCGTAGGCGCCCGATTCAGCCGGCCTGCCGGTGCCGGCGTTCTTCCGCATCGCCGGTGTCAGGGTGTTCGACTTGCCGTAGTGGCCGGCCAGCAAGTACGAGCGCTCGTACGCGTGGGTGTGTCCGGCGAGGACCAGGTCGACGCCGAGTTGCTCGAGCACCGGCACAACGTTCTCGCGCATCTCGACCTGCTCGATCGCGAAGTCCGAATCGTGGCTGCCCTTGCTGTAGACCGGGTGATGGAAGTACGCGATGACCCAGTCGCTGGTGTTGGCCGTCAGATCCGCCTCGAGCCAGGTCACCATCGCGCCGTCGGTGGCCCGGCTTGAGATCATCGAGTCCAGACAGACGAAGTGGATGTTGGCCTGGTCGAACGAGTAGTACTTCTCGGTGCCCGACGCGACCCCGCCGACCTCCCGCTTGGTGGGCAAGCTGAATATCTGGAAGTACGCGATGTCGTCTGGTAGCAGCGCGCTCAGGGCGGCGTCGTGGTTGCCGATGGTTGGCCAGACGAACGTCCGTCGCAGTAGTTGTGCGTGGGCGTCGAACAAGTTGGTCTGAAACTCGGCGTCGGTGCCCGAGTTGTAGGCGTTGTCACCGAGCAGCAGCAGTACATCGGTGTAGCGTCCCGCCGCGAGAGTGCGGTAGCTGTCGCGGACCCCAATCAGCGCCGGGGTAACGAAGCCAGAGTCGCCCAGCACCCAGACGTGGGTCTTTGCCGCGGTCCCGATCGCCGGCGGCGTCACGAAGTACGTCTGGGCGTCGTCGCCGGTCATGATGCCCGCGCTCGAGCCGACTGCGTAGTGGTATCGGGTGGCGGCCGCGAGCCCCGCGAGCGGCACGATGTGCTCGCTCGTCAGCGCGGGATTGCTGGCCATGCTGCCGAGGGCACCGATGGTCGCGCCGTACCGGACCACGCTGTCGGTCGGCACATTGGTGCGCCAGCGTACTGTCACCCCGGTGGGCGAGCCGAGCTGGAGGTAGGGGCCACGGATAACTCGCGCGGACCCTGACGCGTCTCCGGCCACGTCGGGGGCGGCGTCGGGCGATCCGGCCGCACCGTCGCCACCGCGTGCGGCCGCGGCCGACAAGTTGACGACTGCAGCGACGGTCACACGAAAAGCAAGCCTGGGCAAGGCGCAGCAGTCTGCCACGGACGGGAGCGGTTGGGTTGACCCGCCGCTCAAGTTGTTCGTGGAGCGACGGAAGGATCGTTGCCGGGCGGGTTCGTGTAGCGGGGCCACGGATCCGGTGTAGAAACCCGGGGCGCGCGGCGGCAAGTTCTGCGCATTGAGGTTACGGCGCTATGTCCACCATTTCCGTGTCGATCATCTGCGCTGTGGCTTCGCTGCTGGCCGCGCCCACGCCCCTGCCGCCCCTCCCGCCCCTGCCGCCCCTCGACCCGCCGGTCGAGCCGGCGTTCCCCGGACAGTACGCGCCCAAGCCGCCACCCAACTTTCCGCCGACGCCCAAGCGTTGCCTTGAGATCGCGAATCCTTGGTTCCGCTGTCCCTGCCTGGAATGGCTGGCGCAGGACTTTGCCTCGCTGACCCGCTACACGGCCGCCAACGAGCGCTTGCTGCCGCAGAGGCCAGGCCAGCGTCGCGTGCTGTTCTTCGGCGACTCGATCACCGACAACTGGTCGCGGCCACAATTCGGCGGTTTCTTTCCTGGCAAGCCGTACGTGAACCGAGGCATCGGCGGCCAGGCCACGACCCAGATGTTGGTTCGATTCCGCGCGGACGTGATGGCGTTGCGTCCGGCGGTCGTCGTCATCCTGGCGGGCACCAACGACGTCTCCGGTAACATCGGCGCCACCCCGCCGGAGGTGACCGTGCGCAATCTGGCGGCCATGGTCGATCTGGCCCGCGTCCACGGTATCCGGGCCGTGCTGGCCAGCTTGCTGCCGGTGCGCGACGGAACCCTGTGGCCAAGTCGGACAGCCGAGCGGCCGCTGATGAGATTGCGCGCGCTCAACGACTGGATCGCCGCCTTCGCGCGCGCCAACGCTGTCGGCTTTGTCGACTATCACGCCGCCATGGTCGCCCCCGACGGCCAGATGCAAGCTGCGCTTACCGATGACGGCGTCCACCCAAATGCCGCCGGCTACGCGGTCATGGCGCCGCTGGCCGAGAAGGCCATCGCCGCGGTCATGCGGAGGCCGGCTCCGCGCGCGGGCGCCAAGATTCAGGTAGCGCTGCGCTTGCCGCCCCCACCCCAGGATGTCGCGCCGCCACGGACCCAACCAGGACCCGAGCGCGCGCGACTTTCGTCCGAGGCGGCGGGTCCAGCGTCGGCGCGGGCTTGCGCGGACCTGTCGTTGCCTGGCGATCGCTGCGCTTGCCTCGAAAACAACCTGTTCAACTTCGCTGGCCTTGATCGCTACACGGCAGCCAACGCGACGGTTCCGGCCGCGCCCACCGGTGCGTCGCCCACGGTCTCACGCGTGGTATTCCTCGGCGATTCGATCACCCGCGGCTGGGGCACAGGCGAGGCCGCCACTTTCTTCGCGGATCGTCCCTATCTCAATCGGGGCATCGGCGGACAGACCACCGAACAGATGCTGGCCCGCTTCCCGACGGACGTCCTGGCGTTGACCCCGGCCGCTGTGGTGATCTTGGCCGGGATCAACGACATCGCCGGCAACACCGGCAAGCGAACCCCCGCTCAGATTGCGGGCAACGTGGCCAGCATGGTCGAGCTTGCCCTCGCGCGGGGTATCCGGCCGCTGTTGCTCTCGGTCCTGCCGGTCAGCGACGCCACCCTGGCCGGCGACCGGCCGCAGGTCCGCACCGGCATGTTCCCCCCCGACATCATCTACGCCGTCAACCGCGCGTTGGCAGCGGAGGCGCGGCGCCTGGGCGTGCCGTTGGTCGCGACCCACGCGGCAATGGCTGATGTGTCGGGGCATCTGCGCAAGGAGTTCACCACCGACGGGCTGCATCTGTCGCCCCTCGGGTACGCGGCGCTCGCGCAACTGGTTGAGCCTGCGTTGCGCGCCGAACTCGCGCGCGGGCGTGGCGGGCGCTGAATCAACCCGGGGCGCCGGCTACTTGGTCGCCGCGTGGTAGGCGGCAAGCTCTTGTGCGGTCAGCGCGCGGCTGTAGACCATGACCTCATCGATCGATCCGGTGAATGAGGATACGGGGCCGACATCCTTTCCGTCACCCGCCTGGTTCACGTGCCGACATCCGATGCCCAGCCCGGTAGCCTGAGGGATGAGGGCTCCGCCCACAGGAAAGCTTTCGACCAGCTGTCCATCGATGTAGCGCCGAGCGGTCGTCCCGTCCCATGTGGTAGCGACGTGTTGCCACTGGTTGAGCGTCACCGTCCTGGTGCCGAGCCAGGTCCATCTTGTGGGGGTGGTCCACAACGCATGCTGGAGTGCGTTCGAAGTGCACTCGACACCCAGCTCGTAGGTGAATTCTTTATTCACGATGACGCCGTGATCGGAGGCGCAGCCGCCAGTGTGGTTGATCCAGGCCATCACCGTCAGCGCGTTGCCGCCGCTCATGCTCAGACCCGCCGAGTCGGGGACGCGGATGCAGCTGCCATCAACGAATCGGTACGCGGATCCGACCTTGCCCGGCATGCGCACGGCATTCACAGCGGTGCCGTTGTTGCCGTTGCCGCTGACATCTGTAATGGCCGGCCCCGGCTGATCGAGATCGTAGTAGGCGACAAGGTTGGCCATCGACAGGCAGTGGCCCGACAGGCAGGTCAGTCCTGTCACGCAGTCGGTCGTCAGAATGCACGCCCGGCCGATCGGGCACGCTGCGCACAGGCCGCCGCCGCAGTCCACGTCGGTCTCATTGCCGTCGCGCGCACTGTTCGTACACTGGCACACGGCGCCCACGCATGCGCCCATGGTGCACGATCTGGCGCACTGGCCGCAGTTGGCGCGGTCCGTGCGTGGATCCACGCACTGGTTCTGGCACAGCATCTGGGGGGCAAGACAGCCGACGCTGGTGTCGACGGCCATGTCGGCGGGCGGGCGGTCCACCCTCTGCGGGCCGTCGGCGACCGGAAGCACCGTGGGGCCATCGGCGGGTGGCGTGGCGGGTCCGTCGGGGCGCGGAGGAAGATTCACAGGGTCGCCGGCATCGGTGCCCACTCCACCCGCGCCGGCGCTGTCCATGCCGCCACGACCAGCTTCGCTCGTGTTACCGCCGCCACCGCCGAAGCCCGAAACTCCAGCGCCGTTGCCGCCCGGTCCGCCAGCTGAGCCGCGGACGTTGGCGCCTCCGGCCCCGCCGCCACCCAGGCCGGTGACGCCGTCTTCAGTCGGTGGCGTTGCGTGCCCCGGACAGCCGGCGGCCAGCAGCGACCACAGGGCCAGGGCCGCTACCGTGGCGAAAATTCGTCCGACGACGAGCGAGCTAGGACGGCGCAGCACGAGCAATGATCGAGTTTAACACCCGCGAATCAAATTGCTTCAGGCCCTGGCAGCGCTCAGGCCCACTTCGGTCAACTTGAAGCGGCGGCCCTTGATCTTCGTGAAGCGAGCGACGGCATCGGACACCCGGGTGCGGGCGATCGCCACGTAGGAGAAGCGATCGAAGATGTCGATCTTGCCGATGTCCTGACCGGGAATCCCGGCATCGGTGGTGAGGGCGCCCAGAATGTCTCCGGGGCGAAGCTTGTCGTTTCGACCACCGCTGATTCGAACGGTGGACATGCGCGGGAGGCGGGGAGCTGCGTCAGCTTCGGTCGCCGGCAACTGCTGAGGCTCGATCGCGATCTGAAAGGTTTCCTCGAACGCGGCCAGGCGGTGCCTTTCGCCGGGGGTGAACAAGCTCAAGGCCAGGCCCTGTCGCCCGGCGCGCCCGGTGCGGCCGATGCGATGCAAGTGCACCTCGTCCATCGGGCTCAAGTTGTAGTTGACCACCAATTCCAGCTCTTTGATGTCCAGTCCGCGGGCGGCGACGTCCGTGGCCACCAGGATGGTGCAGGTGCCGTTGGAAAAGACGGTCAGCGCGTGTTCGCGTTCCGGCTGAAGCAGATCTCCGTGAAGAGCCAGAACGGCGAAGCCACGGTCGGTCAACCGGACCAGCAGCTCCCGACAGTCATTCTTGGTGTTACAGAACACCAGCGCTGATTCGGGGCCGTGGTGCAAAAGCAGAGTCAACAGGGCGTCTGCTCGCTTGCCGCCGCTGACCTCGTAGAACCGCTGCAGGGTCAGAGCGCTGGTGGCCGTCGGCTGTACGGTGACGGACACCGGCTTGTCTTGGTAGCCGGCGCTCATTTTCCGGATGGCATCGGGAAACGTTGCCGAGAAAAGCAGCGTCTGGCGTTGCGACGGTGCATGCGCAACGATCTCGCGAATCGCCGCCTCAAATCCCATCTCCAGCATCCGGTCGGCTTCGTCCAGCACCAGCATCTTCAGTCCCTCGAGCCGCAACGCGCCTTTTTCGAGGTGCTCTTGCAGTCGGCCAGGCGTCCCCACCACGATGTGCGCACCTCCTTTGAGGGACACGCGTTGCGGGCCCGTTTGTACGCCGCCGGTCAAGGTCACCACGCGGACATTGGGAGTCAGGCGAGCCAGTCGGCGAATTTCCTTGCTGACCTGCTCAGCTAGCTCACGGGTGGGGCAGATTATCAGCGACTGCACCAATGGGTTCGCCAGGTCGACGCGCGCAAGACTTCCCAGCGCAAAGGCTGCGGTCTTGCCGGTGCCGGTGTCGGCCTGTGCAATGACGTCCTTGCCCGCCAGAAGAGCCGGCAACGCGTGCGCCTGAACCGGCGTCATTTCCGTGTAGCCCAGCGACTTCACGGCGTCGAGAAGGGCAGCGCTCAAGGGCAGGGTAGAAAACTGGGAAGGCGGCACGGGCGCAGCCTTAGCACGGCTTCTGCGCCCGGGCGGCCGCTTCGCGAAGTTTGTCCTTCTTGCTCTTGCGCTTGCCCTTGACGCCCCCGTGCGGATCCGCGGCGGGGCGGGCAAGTCTAGGCGGCAGGGCGAGAGTGCTTGGCTCGAAACCCGCGACGTGCTCGCGTTCAACGTGAAAGCGATGGCGCTTCTCGATCAGCCGGAAATGCGAATGGGTCGCCGGGCTGATGAAACTGACCGCCATTCCGGTTTCCCCGGCACGACCGGTTCGGCCGATGCGGTGCAGGTAGTCCACGGCGGAGCGAGGTAGATCGTAGTTCACCACGGCCGGGAGGTTCACGATGTCGAGGCCGCGCGCGGCCAGATCGGTCGCCACGAGGACCTGCAGCCGCTTGGCTTTGAAACCCGCCAGCGCAGCCGTGCGTGCCCCCTGGCTCAGATCGCCGTGCAGCGGTGCCGCCGAAATACCAGCGCGCACGAGCTTGCCAGCCACGGTGTCGGCTGTGTGCTTGGTGGCGACGAAGACCAGCAGATGTGACCAGCCATGGGTCTTGAAAAGATGGCACAGCAACATCGTCCGTCGTTCCACGTCGACTTCGATTGCTCGCTGAACGATCGTGGCGCCGTCAGGGGTGGCGCCGGCGTCCAGGTTGAATCGCGTCGGGTCGTGCAAGATCTCGTCGGCCAGGGCCCGCACCGCTGGAGGAAACGTGGCAGAAAAAAGCAGGTTCTGCCGCCGGCTCGGCAAGAGCGCTCGCAAGCGGGTCAGCTCGTCGGCGAATCCCAGCGAGAACAATCGATCGGCCTCGTCCAGCACCAGAACCGCTATCGAGGACAGCTGCAGGGCGTTGTGATCGACCAGATCGAGCAGCCGGCCCGGCGTCGCGACCACGATGCCGGCTCCGCCACGAAGACTCATCATCTGCGGGTTGATCGAGACACCGCCGATGACGACGCAGGTCTTGGGTGGCCGGGGCAGATGGCGCCCGTAGCTGGCGATGGCTTCGCCTATCTGGATGGCCAGTTCGCGGGTGGGCACAACGATCAACGTGCGGGCCTGAAGTTCCAGGATGGGCAGCACGAAGGCGGCGGTCTTGCCAGAACCGGTCTTGGCCGAGGCCCACACGTCCGCGCCGCGCAGCACGGCGGGGATGACGCTTGCTTGCACCGGGGTGGGCTCGTCGTGACCCAGGTCGACCAGCGCACGCAGCAGAGGCTTGCACAGCCCAAGCGAAGCGAAGGTCACAGGGAACCCCATGGCGGCTGTCCCATATAGCGCGGATCCACCGCGCGTAGGCAGTGTCCGCAAGGTGGAGGGTTCGCGCCCGGGAAAGGGATCTTGTGTTCGGGATGCGCCCGCGCGAGAAGATCACCGGTGATTCAGAGGCTTTTGCTCCTGGTGCTCGCGGTGGTGTTGCCGGCGGCCTGCGGGCGCGAACGGACGCTCGTGGTGCCGCCCTGGGACGCGGCCACCGCCGCGGCGCCCACCGCGTTGCCACGGCCGCTGGTGGGCCCCGACGGCGCGAGTCCCGCGGACGGTGGATTGTGTGGTGTGCCCGAGCGACCTTGCTGTCCTGGCAACGTATGCGGTGCCGGTGGCTGCTGCGTCGAGGGCCGCTGCTTTCAAGACGGCCTTGCGTGCGTGACACTGGAAGGCGTTTGCAAGCGGGGCTCGTGCGGCGCTGGCGCGTGCGGCGGCGTCGATCAGCCGTGTTGCAGCCGCGGTAGTTGCACGGCGGCCGGAACGTTCTGCCTGGGTGGCACGTGCGCGACCTGTGGCGGCTTTGGCCAGCCCTGCTGCCCAGGTCAGGGCTGCCTCGCCCCCGGGACCGGGTGCTCGATCGGGATGTGCCTGCCTTGCGGCGAGCCCGGCCAGCGTTGTTGCTTGGCCGGCGGTCCCGGTTTCGGCGGCACTGCGTCCTGCAACGCGGGCGGGTGCTGCAGCGCCGGGCGATGCATCGTGCCGGGCGCTAGCTGTGGCCGTGAAGGTTCCTGTACCGCGGGCGCGTGCGACAGTTGCGGCAAGAAGGACCAGGCCTGCTGCCAGGGCAGCCGCTGCGACGGCGCGGACCTTGGCTGCGATGCCACGACCCAGAACTGCGTCGCGCCCTGCGGCGGCGCAGGGCAGGCTTGCTGCAGCGGGAATCCGTGCGCCGAGGGCCTTTCGTGCGTGACCGATCGGTCGATCGTGACGCTGGCGGGTGCGCCTGCGCCTCGTGTGTGCCGGCCGTGCGGAGCGCCCGGGCAAGCTTGTTGTTCTGGGCAGCAGGCCGCGATCGCCTGCCAGGCCGGAGGTTGCTGCGTCGCGAACGTGTGTCTGCCCGCGGGGGCCACGTGCATCACCGTCATCGGTCCGGCCGGGATGTGCGTGGACGGCCGCTGCACCGGCTGCGGCGACGACGGTCAGAGCTGTTGCCCGCAGAACCGGCTATGCAACAACGACAGTGCGATCTGCGCGTCGGTGCCGATGGACATGTCGATGCCGCCGGTCGCGACCCCGCCCGGCGCACAGCCGCCACGGCCACGCACCTGCCAGAGGTGCGGCGAGCCCGGCCAACCTTGCTGCCCGGTCAACCGCTGCAACAACAACGGCTGCTGCGCTCGCGCTGGCTCCGATGACGGAGGCACGTGCGTCGCGCCTGGTGGCCAGTGCCTGAAAGGTGGCGCCTGTGCCGCTGCGGGCTGCGGGACGTGTGGCAAGCCGGGGCAGCCGTGCTGCGACGGCGGCTGCACGGCGCCGAACACCACGTGCAAGGTCATCGCCGGCTACGGCGGTCGGTGCATGACCTGTGGCGCCCGCGGCGAGCCTTGCTGTGCGGACCCGACCGCTTCCGGGTACATCGCGGCGCAGGTGGTGACCTGCTTTGCGACCAACCTGACCTGCCGCAACGGCTTCTGCATGGAGTTCTAGCTCATGAGTGAATCGAGATTGCGCCTGCTTGCGTGTGCGGGGCTGCTGGCAGCGTCGGCGTTGTCGTGCGCCGACAAGGATCCGTGCGCCCGGATCAGCGGCGCGTACGTCACGCGCGTGGTCGGGCACCCGGGCAGTGGGCGCGAGATCGGCGTCAGCCTCGGGTTTCGCGACGGCACGCCGGTCGAGGACAACCTGGCTGGTTGCGTTTCGCTATCAGGCGCGGGCCTCGGCGCTATCGCAGCGTCCAAGCGTCCGGCTGACGTCGTCTACACGCTGTTGCTGGTCGCGCCGGGGGCAAGCGCGCAGGACAACGAGTGGGCTCGCACCGCGGTGCGGACCCTGATCATGAAGCGACCCGCGTCCGAGCGCGTGGCGATCATGCGCTGGGGTGGCGAGGTTACCCAGGTGGCTCCCTTCCTGGCGGATCGGCCGGCACTGGAGGATCGCCTTGCGCTGGGCTTACCGGTGGTCGCCGGAGCGCCGGCGTCCGCTGCGGTGGCGCTGGCTGCGGCCGCCGATCTGGTCGCCAAGGTAGGCGGGCCGGGCGCGTCGGCCCAGCGCACCGTTATCGTGGTCTCGGCGCGACCCTTGGCCCCGTTGTCGTCCGATACGCTGCGCGCGGCCGAGCCGGCGCTGGTCCTGTCGCTCGGGCGCTCGTCCGACCTGGCGGTCGCGGTCGCGGCCGTGTCGAAGTCGATCGATGCCCACAAACAGCATGGCCACGTCGTCCTGGGTGCGTGCGGCGTGGCCGCGGGTGGCGGCGTGTCGTTGCGCGCCGGCAGCATCACGCGTCCGGTGGTGCTGTTACCACTGCTACCCGAGCAAGCGGCGGGCGTCTGCCAGCCAGGACCCCTGGCCAGCGGCGCCAAGGGTTTCGCCAGGCGTATCGAACTTAACTTCACGGTCGAGCAGCGGGTGGCCGCGGATCAAGTTCACCGCATGCGATCCAAGGACAACTTCGACCTGTCGGTTCGGATGTCTCCCGACAGCCTGCCGGTGACGGCGTCCGCTCACTTTCGTGGCGAGTCCAGCTACGGCTGTACGCGCCGCAACTACAGCGTCAACCTGACCGGCAAGGCGCCGCGCTTCGTTTTTCCGGGCTTCGCGCAGGACAAGTTTCACCTGGTGTCGATGTGCCTCGACCGGTTGTACCTGCGCAACCTGACCGCCCTGTCGTTGATGGCGGATGCCGGCCTGTTTCCACTTCCCTTCGACGTGGTCGAGCTCGTGCTCGATGGGCAGGAGCAGGGCGTCTACCTGCTGATCGAGAACGTGGCCGACGCGCTTCCGGTCCACCAGTCGCGCGTCACCTCGGTCCTGCGTCGCTACAAGACGCCCACCGGCTCCGGCACGCTGCCTGAGCTCAAGTTTGCCGCTCCTGCTGTCGGCGAGGACGCGGCGCTGGCCAGTTACCGGCAGATCATCGACGGGGTTCAAGGATTGTCGGGCGACAAGCTCGAGGCCGGGCTGCGTCGCCGTCTCAACCTGGACCAGTATCTGACCTGGCTGGCCCTGCTGAACGGTATGCAGAGTGGTGACTACCTCGATGAGGTGTTTTTCTACGCGGCCGAGACCACCGATGCCGAGGGCAAGCCGGGCGCCTGGCACCAGATCATGGGCTGGGATCAGGACGACCTCTACACCGCATGCCACTTCCAGGGCGTGAACGCGGTCAACGATCCGGCCGGCATTATCTATTGTGCCGAGGCCGAGCTCGATCGGGTGATCCTCGGCGATCCTGTGCTTTACCGCCGCTACGCGACGACCCTGGGTGCGTGGCTCGAACGTGTCACGGTCGAGCGATTTGCGGAGCGCGTGCGGGGGATAGCGGATGGTCTGTTGCGGCACTTTGCCAACCCCAAGGTCCTGGCCGCCATGACCGAACTTTCGATTCTCAACCCCGACGCGGTCATGAGTCTCGACGTGGCACGTACGATGTTCGACCGCGATCTGGAACTGCTGGTCACGCAGTACCAGGATCGTCGGACGGCGCTGCTTGCGCGCTTGCAGAAGCTGGGCGGGGGACTGCCGCCGGATCCCAGCAAGGTCCCGGACGGAGGAACGTCAGGCGGCGAGGCCGGTCCGGGCGAGCTGGTCGTGCCTCGGGCGCAGCCAGATCCCCCCACCATTGCCGATGCGGTCCGCATCGCCGCGCCCGTGGCGGGCACGCGCCTCAAGGCTTTGTCGCTGGAAGGCGAGGGCGCGCGCCTCCCCATGGGCTTCCGTGACAGCAAGCTCGACGAGCGTTGCTCGTTTGCCAAGCTGTCCGACGGCAGCACACGCTGTCTGCCCGCGCGCACCACCGTGACGTCCTTGCGCTACGCGGACCCGGTGTGCACGAAGCCAGTGCAGATCGTGGCGGCCGCCGCCTGCGACGTTCCCAACCTGGTGGTTCACCGCACGACCGAGGGTTGCCCGGGTGCCCAGTTCCTGTACCGCCGCACGGACAAGGTAGTCCAAACCAATTCTTTCTCACGCACCAACGCCGGAGCCTGCGTGGTTGCCCCGGCGCTGGCTCCCGGTGATGCGCTCCACGTGCTCGAACTGACGGCCGCCAGCACTTTCGCTGCCGCCACGCCGAAGCTGGATCCGAGCGCGCGCGTCGTGGCCGAGATCGTCGTGGCCGAGGACGGCGCGCAGGACAGCCTGGGCTTGCGAGACTCGATGCTGGGTCACTCTTGCCTGCTGGCGACCGCCAGCGACGGCGTTCTCCGCTGTCTGCCGTCCGAGGCGCTGGGGATTCAAGCTGGCCTCTACACCGACGACCAATGCCAGACGCCCGCGGCGCTGGGCGACCAGAACGCTTGCACCACCGCTGCCTACGCCCTGCGTTTCGACCCGGGCAGGGTTGCCGTGCTGCGCGTCGGCGAGCGCTCGATGACCGTGTTTAACCAGGGCCCGGCCGGCGGTCGTTGCACGGCCATCACGGGATTCCCGATGAATGCGTTTCCGGTGGGCGCCGAGATTCCACCGGCGGCTTTCGCAGCCGGCTTCACCATCGGCGCACCTGCGGGCGCCGGGCGCCTGCGGACGCTGGTAACGGGGGTGGCAGCGCAGGCCGTCCCGCGCGGTGGCTTCTTCGACACCGAGCTCAGGCTGTCGTGCGCGTCCGAGCTGGCCAGCGACGGGATTCGGCGCTGCTTGCCGCAGACCGACGCCACCGGGACATTCTTCGCCGACGGGGCGTGCGCGATACCGCTGGTGTCGCGACCGGTGGGCTCCGAGCCGCCCGGCTATGCGCTGGTGCGCACCACCGGCGTGTGCCCCGTGCGCACCGCCGTGCGGCGGGTCGGAGCTGCCTTTCGCGGTCAGATCTTCGGCTCCGACGGCGCCGGCCGGTGCACGGCGCGGATGTATCCCGCCGATCGCAGCCTCTTCAACGTAGGCCCCGAGGCCCCCGCGGCGCAGTTCGCGGAACTGAAGCTCGTCGAGCTTTGACGCGCCCCCCGCGCACACCCGGCTTGGTGTCCAGGGCAACGCCGCCGCTTGCTACTGCGGGCGAAGCGACGCGGAGACCTGAAGGCGGCCCCGCGCAGAAGCGGCCGGGACGCTAGCGGCGGGCCTCGTAAATCTCCTGGTTGCCGATGTGCGGACTTCACCCCACCTGCGGCCGAACCCTTGGCTCGGCTACTGAAGAAAATGATCCGTCGCGGTTGTCTCTCCACCACACCCCATCCTGGATCGATCCTTGGCTGTCGACGAAGCGGCTGTAGTGGGCGCACTCGCGTCCCAGCAGCGCGTCCGACGGACGGCCGGTGCGGCGGTCGATGAAGCGCATGAAGATGAGCCAGCGGTGGGTGCTCTCCTGGCCCCACACCTCGATGGGGTCGCCCCAGCTCTGTTTCGAATCGCCCGCGCGCTGGCCGAAGCGCTTCATGTTCAGGATCGAGCGCAGAGTGCCGTTGGAACCGTACACGGCGCTGTTGTCACGCACGCTGACCGCGATGCCCTGTACGTCGTTCTTGATGGTGAACTCGTACGCCGCTGCCGTGGGCGTGGCGCGGTCGGGGTAGGTCATCCACACCGTGATGAAGTGGAACGTGTCGTCCAGTTCCTTGAGGACGCGGCGAGCGCCGTTGGACACGCTGATGCCGTAATTGCGCGGCGGGTCTCACCAACGGCGGGCGCGAGCCGCAGTGGCGCCTGGCTCTGGCGCCAGAGGTCGGCGCGCTCGACGAAGTCGCCGTCGATCTGCAACTCGCCGTCGCTACCGTCCTCGCCACGCATGAGAGGTGGCTTGACATGCATGCGAGCATCGAACGACGACCGTAAGCCCGCGAATCGATGCGCATCGAGAACCGCAAGGATACACTGGCATCGTGGAACGAACGATCGTCGTCGGTGACGTGCATGGCTGCCGGGACGAACTGGAGAGCCTGGTGCGTGTGGCCGGCTGGGTCCGCGGCGAGCGCCTGGTTCTGGCGGGCGATCTGGTGGCCAAGGGCCCTGATTCCCAGGGTGTGGTGGAACTGGCCCGGACCTGGGGGGCCTTGGGCGTGCTTGGCAACCACGATGCCCACGTGCTGCGCGCGCGTGATCTCGGCGCTGGTCGGACGTCGTCAGACGGCAAGAAGAAGGTCAGGCCCGAGCACCAGGAGGTCGCCGACAGGCTAGGTCCCGAGGACTGGCGCTACCTCGCTGATTTGCCGCTGTTCGTCCGCCTGGGCCCCGAAGCCGACGGCGCCGCCGACACCGCCGTGATTCACGCGGGCGCGGTGCCGGGCGTGGCTCTCGAAGAGCAGGCGCGCGACAACCTGATCGCCATGCGCTCGATCGACCCTGCGGGGCAGCCGTCGAAGCGCATCGAGGGCACGCCCTGGGCGGCGGTGTGGCAAGGACCCGAGCGCTTGATCTTCGGCCACGACGCCGTTCGCGGGCTGCAGCAGCATGCCTGGGCCACTGGGCTCGACACCGGCTGCGTCTACGGCGGGCGCCTGACGGCGCTGGTGCTGCCGGAGCGCCGACTGATCTCGGTGCCCGCGCAGCGTACGTACGTACCCTGGTGAACGAGCTGGTTCTCAGCTGACCAGGACGCCGCCGTCGATCGGGTAGGCCTGGCCGGTGATGAACGAGGCCTCGTCCGAGCACAGGTACAGCGCGAGCGCCGCAACCTCGTCCGGCTTGCCCATGCGGCCGATGGGCTGGTACTCGGACAGCTGCTTGAACATCTCGTCCTCGCGGCCCGGGTAATTCTTGTTGATGAAGCCTTCGACGAACGGCGTGTGGATGCGGGCCGGGCAGATGGCGTTGCAGCGGATGTTCTTCTTCATGTAGTCGACCGCCACCTGGAACGTCATGGTGTGGATGGCGCCCTTCGACAGCGAGTAGGCGAAGCGATCGGGCACGCCGAGCACCGCGGCGATCGACGACATGTTCAGGATGACGCCGCCGCCGCGCGCGAGCATGTGCTTGACCGCTACCTGTGTGCACAGGAAGGCGCCCTTGACATTGACCTGCCAGACGCGATCGAGGTCGGCTTCGGTGGTGGTCTCCACGGTGCCGACGTGAGCGATGCCGGCGTTGTTCACCAGCACCGCAATGGGGCCCAACTTCGCGGCCACCGCGTCGAAGGTGGTGGCGACCTCGGCCGCGATGGTGACGTCGCATTTGAACGCAGCCGAAGTGCCGCCGGTAGTCGTGGCGTGCGCCACCGTGGCCTCGGCCTGCTCGATACTGACGTCCAGTACCGCGACCCTGGCGCCTTGGCTGGCGAACATCACGGCTATGGCCTGGCCAATGCCAGACCCCGCGCCGGTCACGATCGCGGTCTTTCCGTCGAGGCGAAACATGGTCGACCGCCTACGTGTGCACGGCTTCGCCCAGCGCGGCCGCGGTGGCTTCCATGACCGCTTCGCTCAGCGTCGGGTGCGGGTGGATGGCGGACAGGATGTCGTGGGCGGTGGCTTCGGAGGTCATGGCCAGTGACATCTCGGCTACCAGATCAGTGACGCCGTGGCCGATGGCGTGCACGCCGACGATGGCGCCGTGGTGCCCCTTGTCGATGATCACCTTGATGTAGCCGTCGGTGTACCCGGCGCCATGCGCCTTGCCCGAGGCCGAAAACGGGAACTTGCCGACGCCGATGTCCAGGCCCGCGGCGCGCGCGGCAGCTTCGGTCTTTCCGATCGAGGCTACCTCTGGCTCGCAATAGGTACAGCCCGGGATGACGTCGTAGTTCAGGCCCACGTGGTGCTTGCCCGCCAGCCACTCGACGCACGCGATGCCCTCGGCCATGGCGACGTGGGCCAGCAGCGGCGGTCCGGCGCAATCGCCGATGGCGTAGATACCGGGGCTGCTGGTCTGGTAGCGATCGTCGACCCGGATGAAGCCGCGATCGAGCTCGACGCCCATGCCTTCAAGGCCGATGCTCTCGGTGTTGGCACGCACGCCGACCGCCATCAGCACGCGCTCCGACGATAGCGTCTCGGCCTTGCCAGCGGCGGTGGTGATCTCGGTGGTCACCGTCTTGCCCGAAACCTTCACGCCGCCCACCTTGGCGCCGGTGTGAATCGTCATGCCCTTTTTCTTGAACGCGCGCCCGAGCGATTCCGACACTTCCTCGTCCTCGATGGGCACCAGGCGCGGCAGTGCCTCGACGATGGTGACCTCGGCGCCAAAGGCGTTCCAGAAATCGGCGAACTCGACTCCGATGGCGCCCGCACCGATGACCACGACCGACTTCGGCAACTCGGGCAGTACCATGGCTTCGCGGTAGCTGACGATGCGGTCACCGTCAGCTTCCAGGCCGGGCAGGAACTTGGCGCGCGCGCCGGTCGCCACGATGATCCGCGGGGCCTCTAGTGTCCGCTTGCCATCGGCCGCGGTGACCTCCAGCTTGCCGCGGCCGGTGAGCGTCGCGCCGCCGGTGATGTGCTGCACACCGTACTTCTTGAGCAGGAACTCGATGCCGCGGGCCATCTTGTCGGCCACGCCGCGGCTGCGCGATATGACCTTTTTCCAGTCGAAGCCGATCTTGCCCTCGATGGTGACGCCGAAGTCAGCCGCGTGCTGCACCAGCCGCATGGCTTCGGCGCTCTTGAGCAATGACTTGGTCGGGATGCAGCCCCAGTTGAGGCAGATGCCACCCGCGCGCTCGCGCTCGATAACGGCCGTCTTGAAGCCAAGTTGCGCGCCGCGAATGGCAGCCACGTAGCCGCCCGGGCCGGCGCCGATAACGATCAGGTCGAACTTGTCAGCCATGGCAGTCCGCCGGGATCCGGGGCGTTAGAACGCCAGCGTGATCGGGCGTTCCAGGATCGAGATGATGGCGGCCAGAAGCTTCGCACCCAGCGCGCCATCGACCACGCGATGGTCGCACGACAGGGTCAAGGTCATGCGTTGTCCAATGACGATCTGGTCATTCTTGACCACCGGGATCTTGCGGACCGCGCCCACCGCCAGGATGGCGGCCTCAGGCGGATTGATGATAGCCGCGAATTCACTGATGCCCAGCATGCCCAGGTTCGAGATGCTGAAGGTTGAGCCGGTCATGTCCTCGGGGCGCAGCTTGCGATCGCGGGCGCGCTTGGCCAGATCCTGCGCTTCGGCCGCGATCTGCCCCAACGTCTTCACGTCAGCGCTGCGGATCACCGGCGTCAGCAAGCCGTCCTCGACGGCGACCGCCATGCCGATGTCGACGCGCCCGTAGCGCACGATGCCCTCGTCGGTGAAGCTCGCGTTGGCTTCGGGGATGCGGCGCAAGGCCAGCGCTGCCGCCTTGATGATGAGATCGTTGACCGACAGCTTGGCGCCGTGGACTTCCTTGACCTGCCCGCGGAACGCCATCGCCGCTTCCATGTCGGCATCCGCACTCAGATAGAAATGCGGGATCTGGGTCTTCGACTCGACCAGCCGACGCGCGATGGTCTTGCGCATGAGCGACAGCGGCTGCAAGGCATCGCCGCCGGGCGTGTTGAACGCTGGCGGACGCGTTTCGGTGCGGCGATCGGGGACCAACGGGTGAGGCAATCCGGCATCTGCGCGCGGGAACGCCACCGGTGGCAGCGCCGAGGGTACCGTGGGTGCTGCCGCCATCGGCGCGGTCACAGACGCGCCGACCGGGGCGGGTGCCGAGGCCGTGCCGTCGGCGGCGCCCTTCACATCCCGCTCGACGATGCGGCCGCCTGGGCCCGAGCCCGCCAGTGTCCGCAGGTCCACGCCCAATTCGGCGGCCAGCTTGCGGGCCAATGGCGACGCCAGGATCTTGCCGCCACTGGTGGCGCCATTGCTGGCGGGACTTGACGCCGCGGAGGGCCGGGCCGCGGGCTTCGCCGCAGGGGCGGCAGGGGCTGGCGCCGGTTCAGCGCTGACAGCAACCGGGGTCGGGGCAGGGGGGGGCGGCGCTTTGGCTGTGGCAGCAGGACCGCCAGCGCGCAGGGCGGCCTCGGCCAGCGCTGCCGCGATGTCCTCACCGACGGTACCGAAGACCGCGATGGGGGCGTTGATCGGCACCGTCGCGCCATCGGCGACCAGGCGCTTGAGCAGGACTCCCGAGTCGAACGACTCGAAGTCCATGGTCGCCTTGTCGGTCTCGATCTCCGCCAGCAGATCGCCGGCTGAAATCTTGTCGCCTTCCTTCTTGTGCCACTTGCGCAGCACGCCCTCCTTCATGGTGTCGGAGAGCTTGGGCATCTCGATGATCTGGGCCATCGCGGTCTGGATTCCTTCTGGGTTATTCGCCGGGCTATTCGAGGTACAGAACTTTTTTGACCAGCTTGGCGGTCTTTTCGGGGTCGGGTCTGATGCTGGCCTCGACCTTGCGATGGTACGGGGCAGACACGTCCAGGCTGGTCAGGCGCTCGACCGGGTGATCGAGGTCGTCGAAGCAACGCCGCTGCAGCCGGTACGCGATCTCGGCGCCTACGCCGCTGAACGGCCAGCCCTCTTCCAGGATCACGCAGCGTCCAGTTTTCTTCACGGACTGGACGATCAACTCCTCGTCGAGCGGCCGCAGCGTGCGTGGGTCAAGCACCTCGGCCTCGATGCCGTCGCTCGCCAGCACCTCGGCCGCCTTCATCGCGACATTCACCATCTTCGCCCACGCGATGATGGTGACGTCGCTACCAGGACGCTTGATATCGCCGACCCCGATTGGGATGGTGAATTCGCCGTCAGGGATTTCACCGGTTTCGCCGTAGGTGACTTCGCTTTCGATGAAGACGATGGGGTTGTTGTCGCGGATGGCGCTCTTGAGCAGGCCCTTGTTGTCCTTGCAGGTCGAGGGCACGATCACCTTCAGGCCCGGGATGTGGCAATACATGGCCTCCAGCGCCATGCTGTGCTGTGCGCCCAGCTGGTTGGCCGGTCCGCCAGGGCCGCGGAAGGTGATGGGGCAGTTGAACTGCCCGCCCGACATTTGTCGGATCTTGGCGGCGTTGTTGATCAGCTGATCCGCAGCCACCAGCGAGAAGTTCCAGGTCATGAACTCGATGATCGGCCGCATGCCGACCATGGCGGCACCGATGCCGATGCCAGCGAAGCCGCACTCGGTGATCGGCGCATCGACCACCCGCTTTTCGCCGAACTTGGCCAGCATGCCTTGCGACACTTTGTAGGCGCCGTTGTAGTGGCCGACCTCCTCGCCCATCAGGAAGATGGACTCGTCGCGTTCCATCTCTTCGGTCATGGCTTCGCGAATCGCTTCGCGCATCTGCACTGTGCGTGGCATCGGGGTCTCTACTCCACGTAGTTGAATTCTTCCAGCCGTTCGGCGGGAAGCACTGGACTGTCTTCGGCGAACTTGACGGCGTCGGCGGTCTCCGCCTGAACGCTTTCCTCCATGGCGTCGAACTCTTTGTTCTCGACGCCCCAGCCTTCCAGGTACTGCCGCGCGATGTACAGCGGGTCCTGGCGCTTCGCCTCCTCGACCTCTTCCTTGGTTCGATAAAGCCCTGGATCCGACATCGAGTGACCGCGGTAGCGGTAGCAACGAACTTCGATCAACGTCGGCTGCGATTCGTAGCGCGCGCGCTTGATGGCCTCGGCCATGCGGTCCCGCACCTTGAGCACGTCGTAGCCGTCGAAGCGGTCGCGCGCCATGCCGTACGCCAGGGCCTTTTGCGACACGTCCTCGACCGACAGCGTCCGGTGCAGCGGCGTGCCCATCGAGTACAGGTTGTTCTCGCAGATAAATACAATAGGCAACTTCCACAACGCTGCCAGCGACATGGCTTCGTGGGCGGCGCCCTGGCTCACGGCGCCGTCGCCGAAGAAACACAGAGTCACCCGGCCGTCGCCGCGGTACTTCGACGCATAGGCGAAGCCGGCACCAAGTGGCAGGTGGCCGCCCACGATGCCCCAGCCGCCCATGAAGTTGTTCGCGGCGTCGAAGAAGTGCATCGACCCACCGAGGCCCTTCGAGCAGCCGGTCTCCTTACCAAAAAGCTCGGCCATGATGCTCCGGCCGGTCATGCCCTTTGCGTAAGCCAGGCCGTGGTCACGGTACGAGGTGATGCAGTAGTCGTCGGGTTTGAGCGCGGCGCATGCGCCAACCGCCACCGCTTCCTGCCCGATGTAGAGGTGCAGGAACCCGCCTATCTTGCCGCCCTGGCTGTACGCCTTGGCGGCGGCCTCTTCGAGGCGACGGATGCCCAGCATCTGCCGGTAATACCCGAGGACCTTGGTCTTCTCTTGAACTTCCAGCACTTCGCGTTCGATGCGGCTCATCAGGATCCGTGTGCTCCTTCTGGTCGGGAAACGGAAGCGGCATGATACATCACGCTTTACCTTGGAAAGCCAGACCGTTCTTAGGGCTCCGTGTTTCGCACTTGTAATGGTTTCAATGCGCCGTGGTATCCCCAGGCTGCCGTCACGCCGAACAGCGCGAGCCCAAGCCACGCCAGCCGGGATGGTAGGGAATCCAACAGCGCGGTCCCGATGGTCGGTCCCGCCGATTGGCCAATCACCTGGCATAGTCCGTAAAGGCCCGAGTACGCGCCCATCCGGCCCGCCGGTGCCAGCGCCGCGACCGAGGTTTGCTGGGCAGGCGAGCTGATGATCTCGGACAGCGTCACCGCGACCACACACGCCAGGATGCTGAGATAACCTGTCGCGAATCCCGTGGACCCGTAGCTGGCGGCGTATCCGACGCAACCGAAGACCAGCGCGCCGCGGGTGCCGACGCGGCGGATGTAGGAAACCGCTGGCAGCTGCAGGAACACCACCAGCAGCCCGTTCAACATGTAGATGGTTCCGACCTGCGAGCGATCGAGGTGCAGTTCGCGCGCCGCGAAGATGGACAGCGACTGGTAGAGCTGCGCTTGCAGGATGAAGAACGCCACGGTGGCCAGTAGAAAGCGCACGAACGGCCGATCGTCGCGGAACGCGAGCATCTCGCGCCACCGCGGGGCGTGGGCTCGGCCGGTGAGCGCGGGCGCCGTGATGGTCGCGACCCCGATGGTGGCCAGCAGGGTCACCGGCGCGCTCAGGTAAAACAAGGTGCTGTAGCTCAGCCCGTGCGCGGCGGCGGCGATGGCGGGTCCGGCCGCCCAGCCGATGTTGATGCCGACCCGCTGCAAGGAATACGCGGCCACGCGGTCAAGGGCCGGCGCCAGATCTGCAACCAGCGCATTGGCGACCGGATCGAAGAAGGCGCGCAGCATCGAGTTGGCGACGATGAGCGCACCTATGACGGCGATGGAGGACTGCTGCGCGGTGGCGTAGCCGAGCGCCGTCAGGTTGAGTGCGCGTAACAGCATGGCGGCGACCATGACCGGCCGGCGGCCGATCCGATCGGCCAGCTCGCCGCCTATCCACTGCATGGCCGCGCCGCACCCGCCCGCGATCGTCCAGATGATGCCGACGACGATCGCGGGCACCTTGCGTTCGATCGCGAGATGAATCGCGAGGAACGGCATCACCATCGAAAAGCCCGCAGTCACCACCAGGCGCGCGGCAGCCAGCGACCACAGCCGCCGATCGAGGGCGCGGAATTCGGCGAACCAGGCCACGGCGGGGTGCCGAAGATAGCAGAACCCGCGTGCTAAGCTGCCGCCGCGATGATCGTCGATCTGAAAAAAGAGTATCGCTTCGAAGCCGCGCATTCCCTGCCGCGCGTGCCCGACGGCCACAAGTGCCGGCGCATGCACGGGCACAGCTACAAGATCGAACTTCACGCGCGCGGTGCGGTCGACCCGCACACCGGCTGGCTGGTGGATTTTGCCGAGCTCGACAAAGCGTGGGCTGACCTTGAAGGTCGCCTCGATCACCGAACGCTCAACGACGTGCCCGGACTCGAGAATTCGACGTGCGAGAACCTCGCCGCGTACGTCTACCAGATCGCGCGTGCCTACGTCCCGCAACTGTCGGCGGTCACGGTGTGGGAGACCGCCGACGCCTGCTGCACGTACCGCGGCGAGGATTGAGGCATCGGCGATGCCGCTGTCGCTGCGTTGTTTGACGTTGAACTTGTGGGGCGCCGAGGCGCCGCTCGAAGAACGCATGGCGCTGGTCGAAAGCGGCGTTTCCGAGCTTGCGCCCGACGTGGTGGCGCTGCAGGAGGTGCGCGAGGTGCCGGGCAGTCTGGCCAACCAGGCCAAGACACTGGCGCGGGCGACCGGGATGCACGTGGCGTTCGCGCCAACGGTGCCGTTCGACGGTGGTCACGAGGGCCTGGCGTTTCTGTCGCGCGTGCCCATCATCGAACACCACGCGACCGAATTGCCCCACGCCACGCCGGATGAGCGGCGCATTCTGCTGTCGGCGCGTCTGGCGACCGACGCCAGCGACGTGTGGGTCCATACCACCCATCTCAACTACCGACTGCACCACGGACGTGAGCGCGAGGATCAGGTGCTGGCGATCGACGGAGCGCTGATGGCCCGGCAGGGTGAACGGCCGCAAATCCTGATGGGAGATTTCAACGCACGGCCGGAGTCCGACGAGATTCGGTTCCTCAGCGGCCTGACCACGCTCGGCGGACGTCGTACTTTCTACCAGGACGCCTGGTCGCTGTGTCATCCGCACCTTGCGGGGTGGACGTGGGCCTCGGCCAATCCGTACACCGAACGGCTGGCCTTCCTGCAGCCCGACCGCCGCATCGACTACATCTTCGTCACGCCCCGGCGCCGTGACGGCCGTGGCACCATCCTTGGTTGTCGCATGGTCATGCACACGCCTTCATCAAACGGCATCTTCCCGTCGGATCACTTCGGGCTGCTCGCCGAGATCCAGATCGAACCCTCGGCGGCGTGATGTTCCGGCTCGCGCACGTCACCGATCCGCATTTCCGTTCGTTCACCGGGGCGAGGCTGAAGGACTTTTTCAACAAGCGCGCGGTTGGAACCCTGAACTTGCTGGTCAACCGACGGCGCAAGCACCGTATGGAACTGCTGGCGGCCTTGGGCGAAGACCTGCGCGCACGCACCGTCGATCACCTGGCACTCACCGGTGATCTGTCGAACGTTTCATTGCTTTCCGAGTTCGAGGCGGCGCGGCGCTGGATCGAGGCCCTGGGAGCGGGCCCGGCCGATGTCACGGTGATCCCCGGCAACCACGACGCCTACATAGAAGAGGTCACGGCCAGTGGGGTGTTCGAGCGGCTGTTCGGCGGGTACCAGCGCGGCGACGATTCTGACAGCGGCGGTAGCGGTGGTCGGGGCGAGCCGTACCCGTTCGTGCGTCTGCGCGGCGACGTTGCGATCGTCGGTGTGAACACCTGCGTGGCCACCCACGATCTCGGCGCGTGGGGCCTTGTCGGCCCGGCCCAGCTTGGCCGCCTGGAGGCCTTGCTATCGCGGCCCGAAATCCAGCAGCGGGTCCGGGTCGTGCTTATCCACCACCCGCCGGTGGTCCACCGCCCGCCCGAGAGCCGCAACCTACGCGATCGTGACGCCCTGGTCGCGCTCTTGGCTCGCACCGGAGCCGAGCTGGTCCTGCACGGGCACGATCACCGCGACCTGCGTGTGACACTGGCTGGACCCGGCGGGACGCCAATCCCGGTGGTCGGCGCGGGCTCGGCGTCCTACGCCGGCCGACCCGAGCGACGCTCGCGTTACAACATCTACGAGATCGACGGTCGCGGCATCACCGCTCTGACCTATGCCCACGACGAGACCACCGGACGCTACCTGGAGGCGGGCCGGGAGGTCCTGACGTGACCACTCTGTAACGCCGAGGTTGGGGGGGCTCTGGAGGCTGCTATTGAACTATGTGTCTCGCGTGACACAATGGTCTTGATGAAGACGATTTCGATTCGTGAGCTCCACGCCAAGACCGGCCATTGGCTGCGGCAGGTGGCCGAGGAGAGCGAGGTCGTGGTGACCGAACGCGGCCGGCCCATCGCGCGGATGCTGCCTCCGGCGGAACCTCAGAACGGTAATCTGTTCCGGAAGCGAAAGTTTCTCCCCGGAGTCGAGCGCCTTCTGCAGCGGCCCATGAAAGGTCCGGACAGCACCGAGATCATCTCTGCCATGCGCGACGGGCGATGACTTATTTCGACTCGTGCTATCTGGCCAAGCTCTATGTCATGGAGCCAGACAGCCCACGTATCCGGTCTGTGGCCTCGGCCGCAGACCGGCTGGCCTGCTGCGCGACGGGTTGGGGCGAGGTGGTGGCTGCGCTGCACCGGCACTTTCGTGAGAAGCGGCTCACTCAGCGTGAATTTCGCCTAATCGCGGCGCAGGTTGGGGTCGATGTGGATGCGGGTCTGTGGATGTCGCTGCCGGTTACCTCGTCGCTGGTGGCGGCGCAGGCGCGGCGAATGGCCGCATTACCCGGAAGCGTGTTCCTCCGGGCCGCGGATGCCCTGCATCTCACCTGCGCGGCCGAGGCTGGCCTGGGCGAAATCCACAGCAGCGACCGACATCTCGTCGCGGCAGCCCCTCACTTCGGGCTGAAAGCGGTCATCCTGTAGATCGTCTTTCGGCGGCTGCCCCGCCAGTCCTTTGGGTCATTGGGGTCTTCGGGCGGGTACCCGTCAAGAGTTGGTCCGCTTGCGCCGATGAGTAGCTAGGAGATGGGCCTACCTGCCAGCGGCTCGGGAGCGGACGTATCGGCAGCGGGCCTGGCACCCCTGGTCGGCACGCGGTTGGGCTCGTATCTGGTGGGCAAGCCAATCGGGGAGGGCGGCGCCGGCGTGGTGTACATGGCCGAGCACACGGTGATCGGGCGCCAGGCGGCCATCAAGGTGCTGGGTTTGGGGGCCGCACCTGATCCGGACGCGGTGTCGCGCTTCTTCACCGAGGCGCGCGCGGCCAATCAGATACGTCACCCCAACATCGTGGAGGTGACCGATCTGGGCGCGACGCGTGATGGCCGCCCCTACATAGTGATGGAGTTCCTTGAGGGCGAGACGCTGTCCGATCGCCTCGATCGAGCGCGCGTGCTCGATCCCGCCACGGCGGTGCGCATCGCGCGTCAGGTCGCGTCGGCGCTGGGCGCGGCTCACGAGCGCGGGCTGGTTCACCGCGACCTCAAGCCGGCGAACATCTTTCTGCGCCAACACCCGGACTATCCCGATTTCGTGAAGGTGCTGGACTTTGGCATCGCCAAGCTGGTCAAGCCCGGCGACGACGTCGGCCACCACACCCGCGTCGGCACGCTGATGGGGACGCCCGCCTACATGTCGCCCGAGCAGTGCCTCGGCGAGGCCACGCTCGATCACCGTAGCGACATCTACTCGCTGGGCGTGGTGATCTACCTGATGATCACCGGCCGCTTGCCGTTCGAGGAGGATCAGCTGGGGCGGCTGATCCTGTCGCACGTCAACCAGACGCCGCAGGCGCCGGCACAGTTGAACCCGCGGGTGCCACACGAATTGTCAGCCTGCGTCCTGAAGGCGCTGCAGAAACGTCCGGACGATCGCTTCGCCACCATGCGTGCTATGCGGCAGTCGCTGGATGCGGCGCTGGGTTTCGAGCGTACGCCGACGCCCGCCTTCGGCGTACCGGTGACAGGCGCAGCCGGACTGGGCGGGCGCGCGGCCACGCCGGGCCTCGGTGTGCCGGCCTACATCGGCGGGCGCTCGGAAGCGTCAGGGCCCACCATGATCGGTGGCGGGCGCGTGCCGTCACCTTCCACCGCGGCGACACCGACCTACGAGGCGGCCACGGCGGTTTCCGGCTTCTCGGCATCGCCATCGGCGCTCATGCGCGACGATGGCGTGGCCCTGAAGCTGGTCGCCATGGTGCGCGAGCGTCTGGCGGCGGACAACCTGGACCTGCCCGAGCTGTCGCCGACCGCGGCGACGTGCCTGCAGAGCCTGCGCAACCCGGGCCTCGGTTTCGGCGAGCTGGCCTTGGTGGTCGACAAGGATTCCCGGCTGGCGTCGCAGATCATCCGGCTGGCGAACAGCGCGGCCTTCCCGAGCCGATCGCCGGCGACCAGCCTGGCCCAGTCGATAGGCCGCCTGGGCGCACAGGCCCTGCAAGAAGCGCTGGTGGAGTTCGGCGCGCGGCCCGTGCTGGAGGCGCGCGACCCGCGCATCAAGGATGCCTACCGTCGCCCGTGGAGCCGGGCGCTGGCGATCGCTATGACCGCCGAGCGACTGGCGCAGGAGCTGGCTCAGCCCGATCTGGGCACGCCGCTTTACCTGGCTGGCATTCTGCAGGACATCGGCAAGCCGCTGGTCGCCGCGTTCCTCCTGCAGGTCGAGCGTCAGACCAGCGGGCCACGCGGCCCGAAATGGATGACCGACGATGTCTGGCAGCGTGCGATCGGGGCCACGTTCCGCGCCGTGAGCGAGGCGGTGGCCAAGCGTTGGCACCTGCCTGCGGCCACCCTGCGCGCCATCGGACGCAGCGCCGAGTACGAGGCTGAGGCTGGCCGCGCGCCTGGCGCCATCCTGCGCTTCGCCGCCGCGATTGCCGATCGCGAGGGTTTCTACTCGCGCCGCGCCGACCTCGACGATCTGGATGCGCGCCTGGGCGAGGGCCGTTCGCACCTGGGCCTCGACGACAAGACCGAACGTCGCGCCACGGTCGCGCTGAAAGAACGCGTGCTGCTACTGGCGGGGATTCGCGGCAACTAGAAGCGACGCTACCCCAGCAGTCGCTTGACGGTCGCGGCCGCGTTCTCGGCGGTGAACCCGAGTTCCTTCATGTTGATCGCGCCGGGCGCCGAGGCGCCGTAGCGGTCGAGGCCGATGGCGGCGCCGCGGTCACCGACGAAGCGATGCCAGCCGAAGGTGGCGCCGGCCTCGATGGACACCCGCACAGGAACGCTGCTCGGCAGAACTGACTCGCGGTACTCGGCGGTCTGCTTGCCGAATACCTCCCAGCCCGGCAGCGACACCACGCGAGCGCGGATTCCGCTGGCTGCGAGCAACTCCTGTGCGGCGAGCGCGAGGTCGACTTCCGTACCAGTCGCGATGAGGATCGCCTGCGGCGCGCCGCCGGCGGCCTCGGACAACACGTAGCCACCCTTGCGGGCGTCGGACGCGGCCGCGAACTTGCTGCGATCAAGCGTGGCGACGTCCTGACGGCTCAGGATGATCGCCGACGGACCGTCGGTGCGGTTCATGGCCATGCGCCACGCTTCGGCGACCTCGTTGGCGTCACCGGGTCGTAGAACCCACAGGTTCGGCATCGCGCGCAGCGACGCCAGGTGCTCGACCGGCTGGTGGGTCGGCCCGTCCTCGCCAAGCCCGATGGAGTCGTGGGTGAACACGAACACCACGGGTAGGTGGTTCAGCGCCGCAAGACGGATCGCCGGGCGCTCGTAGTCGGCGAAGCAGAAGAAGGTCGCGGTGAAGGTTCGTACGCCACCGTGGTAGGCCATGCCGTTGGCGATGGCGCCCATGGCGTGCTCGCGCACGCCGAAGTGGATGTTGCGGCCCACGCCGGTCTGGCCGTCGAAGTCGCCGGCGCCCGGTAGGCCGGTCAACGTCGACACCGATAGATCGGCGTCGCCACCCAGAAACCAAGGCACATGGGCCGCCACCGCGGCGATGACCGTGCTGCCCGACTTGCGCGTGGCCAGTTTGGTGTTGGGCGAGAACACCGGCAGCCCGGCTTCCCATCCGGCGGGCAGCCCACCCTCGATCGCGGTGCGCCACTCGGTGGCTAGATCCGGGTGCGCCTTGGCCCATCGGTCGAAACGCTGCTGCCAGTCGGCCTCGGCCTTAGAGCCCTTGTCCACCGCTGCGCGAAAGTGCGTCAGGGCGGTTTCGGGGATGACGAAGTTCTTGTCGGGATCGAAGCCCAGCGCGGCCTTGGTCAGCTTGACCTCGTCGGCGCCCAGCGGCGAGCCGTGCGCCTCGCTGGTGTTGGCCTTGTTGGGCGACCCGTATCCGATGGTGGTGCGCACCAGGATGATCGACGGGCGCGACGCCTCGGCTTTGGCAGCGGCGATCGCGCGGTCGATGGCGTCGACGTCGGTGTCGCCCTTTTCCACCCGCTGCACATGCCAGCCGTAGGCCTCGAAGCGCTTGGCCACGTCCTCGGTGAACGACATGGAGGTCGGTCCGTCGAGGGTGATCTTGTTGTCGTCGTAAAGATAGACGAGCTTGCCAAGCTTCATATGGCCCGCCAGTGACGCCGCCTCGTGCGAGATGCCCTCCATCAGATCGCCGTCGGACACCAGCGCGAAGGTGAAGTGATCGACGATGGTGTGACCAGGGCGGTTGTAGCGCGCGGCCAAAAACCTTTCGGCGATGGCCATGCCGACCGCGTTCGCCGTGCCCTGGCCAAGCGGCCCGGTGGTTGCTTCGACGCCCGGGGTGACGAATGCCTCTGGGTGTCCCGGGGTCTTCGATCCCCACTGCCGAAACGCCTGCAGATCCGCCATGGAGACGTCGTAGCCGGTCAGGTGCAGAAGCGTGTAGTGCAGCATGCAGCCGTGGCCGGCAGACAGAACAAAGCGATCTCGGTCGGGCCATTTCGGGCTGCGCGGGTTGTGCTTGAGATGCTGCTGCCACAGAGCGTACGCCATGGGCGCTGCTCCCAGCGGCAATCCCGGGTGCCCGGACTTCGCCTTCTGAACGGCATCGATGGCGAGCGTGCGGATGGTGTTGACAGCTAACGTAGCATTTGCGTCCATGGCGACGTCTCGACTACCACGGAAGTTGCCGGTGCGTCGAGCCGCCGGGCCGGCAGGGGTATAGTGCGCGCCCGATGAGCCAACCCCCTGACGGCCCGCCGACCCGGCCGGCGCTGGAGATCGATCTGGCGCGACGCCCCGAAGGCCAGGGGCGCGGCGTCGGCAGCCTGGGCCCGGTGTTGGCCTGGGCGGTGGCCTTCGCCGATCTGGGCACGTCCATCTACTACGTCCCCGGCATCCTCTACGGCCAGGTCGGCAACCTGGCGGCGGCGCTGGTGCTGGTCACGACGGTCGCGTTCGTGCTGGTCGCGCTTGAGCACCTGGAGGTGGCGCATCGCTATCCGCGCGGCGGCGGCGGGATTGCGGCGGCGGTCGAGGCGTTTGGAGCGCGGGTTGGGGTGATCTCCGGCGCGCTGATGGTGAGTGCGTATTTTCTCACCATCGCTCTGTCCGTCGTGACGGCGATGCACTACCTCGCGGCGCTGCATGCGCAGTTCCCGAACGAGGTGCCAATCCTATCTGGGGCGTGCATCCTGCTGCTCGGCGTTCTGAGCTGGGTGGGGATCCGGGTCACCGCGCGCTTGATCCTGGTGGCGGCGGTGGCCGCGGTGGCGGTGCACGGGGCGCTGCTGGTGGCGGTTGTGACCAAGCTACGGCCAGGTGATTGGGCCGAGATGTTCGGCCAGGTCCGTCGGCTGACCGAGATCCCGTGGACCGAGCTGGCGACCGGCTTTGCCGGCGCGTGGCTTGCCTACTCGGGCCTCGAGTCACTGGGCCAGCTGGCGCCGTCGGTGCGCGAGCCGCGTCGCCGGGTCATCCGGATCGCGACGGCGCTGCTCATCGGCAGCGTGCTCATCACCGTGCCGGTTTTCACCGCTGTTGCGGTCGAGGCGGCCAGCGCGACGCACATCCCGTCGCAGGGCGCGCTGCTGGCGGCGGTGGCGGCCAGTTACGGCGGCCGAACATTGCAGGTGGCGGTGGCGGCGACCGGCTCCGTACTGCTGTTGCTCGCGGCCAAGGTAGCCTTCGTCGGTTGCTTCAACGTGTTCGCAGCCATCGGCGAGCACGGCTACCTGCCGGCAGCGATTGCCAAGAGCCAGTCTCAATCCGGACCGCCGCGCGGTGCGGTCGTGGTCGTCACGCTGGGCGCGCTGGCGCTGGTGCTGGGCGCGCGGGGACGCCCACAGGATCTGGCCCAGCTGTTCGCCTTCGGGCTGCTGGGTTCCTACACCATCACGTCGGTCAGCCTGGATGTCCTGCGCTGGCGCGAGAAGCGCATCGGCGTGTCGTTCGTCCTCGGCTTGCTAGCCAGCGTGGCTCTGTTCGTGCCCTGGGTGACGAGCTGGTTCACCAAACCGATAGCGACGGTGTACGGGGCGCTGGTCAGCGGCGCTTTGCTGTTGGTCGCCCTGGTCACCCACCGCGGCTGGATCCGCTCTGGCCGTTTCGGCTTCCTGACTGCTGCCTCGGCCGAGGAGTCGGCGTCGCAGCTGACCACGGCGGGCGAAGTCTTGACGCTGTCCGAAGCGGTGGCGCTCAAGCCGTCCTACCCGTCGACCACGATGATGGCGCTGCATTCAGCGAACCCCGTGATGTGTCGTGAGGCAGCTCGGCGGGCCAAGGGCATGGGCGACAGTGCGGTCTACGTTGTCTTCGTCGACGAGATCCCGGGTTTTCTGTTCCCGCCCAAGCGAGGACCGTCGAAAGATGCGCTGCGGGTGCTGCGGCAGATCGTCGCCGATCTGCGCGTCTTGGGCATGGACGCCGTGCCGATCTGGCGCCTGGCGCATGACGCCGGGGCGTCCCTGGCCGAGGCCGCCGAGCAACTGGCGGTAACCGGGGTGTTCATCGGCACCACCCAGCGGCTGGCGGTGTGGCACTTCCTGCAGGGCAGCGTGCTCAAGCACCTGGTGGCTGAGTTGCCCGACGAGATCCACGTCGTTATTTGCGAATGAGGTAGCGGTCACAGTCCCGGGGTGGGATCGCCGCGCTTGACCAGGCGATTGCGCAGGCCGGACGATATATGGACGCGGTTGGCGGCATCCACGATTACAGCCTCGACGTCGGGCAGATCCTCGACGATCTTCATGCCCGGCTTGGGCCCGGCGGCGAAGATGGCGGTGTCGAGCGCGTCGGCTGTGAACGCGTCGGCGGCCAGGATGGTAACCGCACGCATGCCGCGGGCGGGAAAGCCGGTGCGGGCATCAAGGATGTGGTGGTAGCGCACGCCTTTTTTGATGACGAATCGTTCGTAGTCACCCGAGGTGTTGAAGGCCTGGTTCGACAGCGACAGCTCGAAGATGATGTCGCCGCGGGCCGCGCGCGGATCCTGGATGCCCACGCGCCAGTCGCGATCGCCGCGGCGACCGGCCGCGAATAGATCGCCCCCGGCGTGGACGATGAAGTCGGTCAAGCCGGCCGCCCGGATGGCACGCACGGCGGCGTCAACTGCGTAGCCCTTGGCGACGCCCTCCAGATTCATTCGCTGACCCGGCCGGCGCAGCTTCACTGTGCGGTTTTGATCGTCGACGATGACATCTCGGTAGTTGACCAGCCGAGCGCGCTTCTTCACTTCCTTTGGATCCGGCACGCTGCCGTCGTTGTCCTCGTCAAACTTCCACAGACCTTTGAACACGCCAACGGTGATGTCGAAGGCGCCTTTGGTCAGTTCTGACACCCACAGCCCCTTCTTGACGACCGCCATCGTGTCGGGCGAGACCGGCACCGCGTCCTTGCCCGCGGCGGCGTTGATACGTGCGACGTCCGAGTCGTCACGCCAGCTGGTCATGAGAGCCTCGATGCGATCCATCTCGGCGAATCCGTGCTCGAACGCTTCGTGCACGGCCTGGTCGCTGGTATGCCAGGCCTTGAACTCACACTCGGTGCCCATGCACTTGCGGGTTTCGACGATCATCCGCAGGGCCGGAACCGGGGGTGCGGTGGCGCGGGCGGCGTGCGGGCGCGCATCGGCGGTCGGCGCGGCGGGGTGGGCATCGGCGGTCGGCGGGGCGGGGCGCACGCAGGCCACAAGCGCGAGAGTTGCGATGAAGATCGTCCGTGGCGCTGCGGGCACAAAGGTTTGCGGCTGTCCTGGTGGGCGCACGCCGCGGACTATGTCCTATACTGCCGCGCGTGTCGAAACCGGGCGCGCGCGATGCCGCTGATGTTGTCGTGGTGGGTGCGGGCGTGATGGGTTGCGTGGTGGCGCTGCGGCTCGCTCAACGCGGGATCCGGGTCACCGTGATCGAACGCGGCATTCCGGGGGCCGAGGCGTCGAGCGCGGCGGCCGGCATCCTGGGACCGCAATGGGAAGCCGACGCGCCGGGTCCGTTGCTCGACCTAGGCCTACGCAGCCGCGCGCTGTTTGGCGAGCTCGCCCAGGAATTGCGGGCGCTCGCCGGTATCGACATCGGCCACGCCCGCTGCGGCCTCATCGAGGTGGCGCTGGGTGACGACGATGAACGTGCCATCACCGCGCGCCGCACATGGCAGGTGGCCCACGGTCTACCGGCCGAACTGCTGTCGCGCGCCGACCTGGCCAGGATTGAGCCTGCCCTGGGCCCAGCGGTGCGTCTCGGCGTGCGCATGCCGGACGAGGGCATCGTGAATGCTCGGGCCTACGCGCGGGCGCTATCGCAGGCCGCCGCCGTCGCGGGCGCTCGCTTCTTGCAAGGCCGCTACGTGCGGCGGGTGCTGATCGAAGCGGGCCGCGCCACCGGCGTCGAGCTGGATGGCGAGACGTTGGCTGCCGGTGCTGTGGTGATAGCCGCGGGTAGCTGGTCGGGCCTGGTCGAGGGCGGCGGCATTGCGCCCCCGGTGGTACGCCCGGCGCGCGGGCAGATGGTTGCCATCGAGACCCGGCCGCCGCTGTTCCGTCACGTCATCGCGGCGCACGGGCGTGGCTACCTGGTACCGCGCACCGATGGCGTTGCGCTTGCGGGCAGCACCCTCGAGATGGTCGGCTTCCGCAAGGAGGTCACGGTCGACGGTCTGGCGAAGATTCTCGATCTGGCGCGCACCTTGGTGCCGGATCTCGGATCGGCGCCGGTGATTGACACCTGGGCCAACTTTCGCCCCACCACCGAGGATCACTTGCCGGTCCTGGGCGCCAGCGGAGTTCCGGGACTGGTGCTGGCGACCGGACATCATCGCTACGGCATCTTGCTGTCGCCGCTAACCGGCCAGCTCATCGCCGAGCTGGTGGCCGACGGCAAGAGCAGCATCGATCTGGCGCCGTTCTCGATCGCGCGCTTCGGTGGGTCGGAACCGAAAGCGCGCTCCTGACTACGTACTGACGCCGAGATCGCCGCCACCGAGCCGCCGGGTCTGCATGTAGGGAATGCTTTCAGGGCGGGAAACTTAGTGAACTCGCTATACCGGTCGATGATACTTATGCATGAACCATCAACTCCGGCGGTACGCGGAGACGGGCGGAAGGGGTCTCCGCTTTGGGATGTTGGTTGCGGCGCAGGTGATGGCGCCGGTGGTCATGGTGGCGGTGATCGGGGTGGCCGATGCGGCGATGCTCGACCGCGATGCTGAGCGCACGCGCCAGGAAGTCGAGAGCGAGAGCGCAATCGAGGGCCGCGTGCGGGTCAGCGCTGGCGATCTCAGCGCGGTGGCCGGGCTGTTTCGCACCGGCGGGGTGCAGTGGCGTGAATTTCGCGACTTCGTGCGATCGGTCGTGCAGGATCGATCGTCGCTGCGCTCGCTGGCGTGGCTGCCGCGCGTTGCTGCCGCCGAGCGTCTGAGCTACGAGCAGCGCAACGGAGAGGTCGCCTACCGTAGCTTCGCCGTACGCGAGCGCGATGCCGCTGGCCGCACCCACGACGCTGGCGCGCGGGCCGAGTACTTCCCGGTGCAGTTCTTCGACAGCGTCGACGGCGACCCCGATCCGCTTGGCCTGGATCTGGCGGCGAATGCGCAGGCGCGGGCCGCAATGGCGCGGGCGCACGAAACCGGCCAGGCGCAACCGGCGTTCGCGGTCGACCTTGGCGCGCCCGCTGGGGGCTCGCGCCTGTTCGTGTTCCTGCCGGTGTACCGCGAAGGCAGCCACGACGTGCTTGGCTTCGTGATGGCCGTGGTGCTGGCGCCCGAGTTGCGCACGCTCGCGACGCGGAAGTAGTCGCCGCCCTCGACCCGAGGCGGCGCCGACGGGCAAGGGTGTATCTTCTGCGCCCGCATGCCTGTGCTTTCGGTGTCGCAATGGCTGGCCGGTGCCCTGTGCGCGCTGTTCGTGGGCGTGGCCAAGACCGGCGTACCAGGCCTTGGCATCCTGGTCATTCCCGCCATGGTGATGATCGTCGGCGACGCGCGCGCATCGGCCGGGTGGCTTCTGCCTCTGTTGTGCGCCGCTGACGTGTTCGCAGTTGTGTATTACCGTCGCCACGCCGAGACGCGCCGCCTGTTTTCGCTGTTACCGTGGGTCATGGCAGGGCTTGCTGGCGGCGCGCTGGCACTGGGCCTGCCCGAGGCCATTCTGCGGCCGATGGTGGGCGTGATCGTGCTGGCCATGGTGCTGGTGCACGTGGCCCGGCGCCTGCGGCCCGAGGCCACCATCCCGGGCGGCTGGCTGCACGCGGCCCGGTATGGTGTCGCGGCCGGATTTGCGACCATGGTGGCGAACGCTGCCGGGCCGGTGATGAACGTGTACCTGTTGTCGAAGCGCCTGCCCAAAGAACAGTTCATCGCAACTGGGGCGTGGTTTTTCTTGTGCATCAACCTTGCGAAGGTTCCGGTCTACGCGTGGCGCGGGATGATCACGCCGCGATCGTTGCTGTTCGACCTGGGCGTGCTACCCGCGCTCATCCTGGGGGCATTGGGCGGCCGGGCGATCTTCGTGCGCCTGCCGCAGCGTGCGTTCGAGGTCGCGGTGTTCTCGCTGACCGCGGCAGCGACGGTGTTGCTGTTCCTGTGATCGCGGGCGCGGGACAGTGGCTAGAACTTGCCGCGCAAGACCGGGTACAGCGAGCGGTAGCGCTGGTACGGCGCTTCGAGCGCCGCGTGCACCTTGGCCCTCGGTTGCAGCGGCCGCTGCCGTTTTAGTGTCGCCGCACAGGCTTCGGGCACGGTCGACCAGGCGCCCGCGGCGACCGCGCCCAGCAGCGCCGCGCCGTACGCTGGTCCCTCTTCGCGGTTGACGGTCGCGACCGGCACGCCGTACACGTCGGCCTGAAGCTGGCGCAGCATGGGGCTTGCCGCCCCGCCGCCAGTGAGCAGCATCTGCGACAGCGGTAGGCCCAGCTCGCGCAGGATGGTGACGGAGTCGCGCATGCCGAAGGCGATGCCTTCGAGCACCGCGCGGGTCAGGTGCGCGCGCGTGTGGCGAAGCGTGAGCCCGATGAAGGCGCCGCGCGCGCTGGCATCGCGATGGGGCGTGCGCTCGCCTTGCAGATACGGCAGAAAGGTGAGGCCTTCGGCGCCGGCGGGGATCTTGGCCGCCTCGGCGTTGAGCAGGGCGTTGGCGTCCTGCTTTCGTGCAAGCTCTGCCGCGGCGACACCACGATGCCAGGCGAACGCGCCGCCCGCGGTGAGCATGACGCCCATGATGTACCAGGTGCGTGGCACCACGTGGCAGAAGGTATGCGCGCGCAGACCGGGATCGACGCTGGGCTGGTCGGTGGGCGCCAGCACGGTGCCCGACGTGCCCCAGCTTGCGACAGCGTCACCGGGGCTGACCACGCCGACGCCGACCGCGCCGCACGCGTTGTCGGCGCCGCCACCCGCGACTGGGGTGCCTTCCAGAAGGCCGGTCGCGCGGGCCCCGGCCGCGGATACCTTGCTCAGCATCTCGGCCGAGCCGCCGACATCGGGCACCAGCGACGCGGGCAGCTCGAGCGCGCTCAGGATGTCCCGACTCCAGCGCAGGTTTGCGGTGTCGTACATGAGTGTTGCCGATGCGTCGGAGGGATCGCTTGCCAGCACGCCGGTGAGACACAGGCGGATGTAGTCCTTGGCGAGCACCACCTTGGTCAGCCGCGCAAATGCGGCCGGCTCGTGGTTGCGCAGCCAGATCACCTTGGGCAACGTGAAACCTTCAAGTGCCGGGTTGCACGCCAGATCGCGCAGGCGGTTCTCGCCTATGCGTTCGGTGATGGCGCGGCACTCGGCGGTGGTGCGGCCGTCGCACCAGAGCAGGGCGGGGCGAATCACCTTGTTGTCGCGATCCAGGAACACCGACGAGTGCATCTGTCCCGACATGCCCACCGACACGACGTCCTTGCCCTTCGCACGGGCCTTGCGCAGCACCTGCTTGATGGCCGCGGACGCTGCCTTCCACCAGTCGCCCGGCTTCTGTTCGGCCCAGCCGGGCTTGGGCGAAAACAGTGGGTGCGCGACCGTCGTGGTGGCTGCGACGTTGCCCTTGCGATCCACCAGGGTCGCTTTGACGCCGCTGGTGCCGATGTCGAGGCCGAGGAAGTAGCTCATGGGGCCGCGAATCTATCGCGGCGCCCTGAGGTTCCGCAAAGCCAAGGTCATGGACCTTTGCCTTCCAGCACAAGTCCGTACAGGTTGTCTCGGCCCATCTGCCCGCCCTTGAGCATGAGTTCCAGCCCGTCGATGCCGGCCAGCGCCGCACCGGTTGGCCCGGTCGTGGCCGTCGCCCGACACAGCGGCGAGCCCGGCGCCCCCGGCGCGATCATCTGGAGCGCCGTTACGCCGAGTTGTATCGCCGCGTGGCCCGAGGTGTCGCCACCCGCGATCACCAGCCGCCGCAACTTCTGTCGCTCGCACAGAGCGCGCGCGATGCGTCCCAGTTCCTGGCCCAGCGCCCGCCCGGTCGTGCCGGCGTCACCGCGAGCCTGCACCGCTTCGATGCGCGGATCGCCCGGCCCGCGCGCCGAGTGCACGATCACGCTGCGTCCGGCCGCCAGATGATCCGCCGCTTCGCGAACCGCCGCGTCGCGCGCGCCAGTGGCCCGCGTCGGATCCAGCAGGGCCAGTGAATCGGCCGCCACTGCGACGAATCCGTGCGCAAGTGCCCACGCGATCTGCGCCTCGCTGACCGGCGAGCAGCTGCCCGAGACCACCAGCAGGCGATCCACCGCGCCCGGGGCCGCGAAAGCCGGCGGCGCTTGCGGGAGGACCCCGGCGGTCCGCCAGTGCATCACCAGCCCGTCGTCAAGACCCGACGACGATACGCTGAACAAGCTGCGCTCCGCTCGCCGGGCGCGCTGCCATAGCAGGCGCCCCACCTCTTCAAGTCGAGCATCGTCGAGTACGTCGAACAGGACCGCGTCCGGCTTGCCCGCCAGCAGGGCGTCGAGGCGGCGGTCGACTTCGGCCGCCGGGCCGGTCAGCTGGAGGATGTCCATCAGCGCCAGGCGCGACCGGGTTTGTCGCCCCAGATGCAGGCGTAGATCGCCTTCCGTCATGGGCGTCACCGGATGGTGGCTCATGGTCGGGTGGCGATCGATCCGATGGGCCTCGCCGCGGAAGCTAGCGAACAGATTGCCGAACAGCTGGTAGCGTTCAAGGTAGGGCGCGCCGACCACCACGGGCACGAACGGCGAGCCAAAAATCTCCTGCCCCAGTTCCAGCGCGCACCCGATGCTGCCGACCTCGGGCGATGAGTCGAAGGTCGAGCAGACCTTGTACTGGAACATCAAAGCCCCCAGCGCCTTGCCCGCCGTGAACACCGCCGGCAGGCTGAGCTTCATCTCGGCCGGCGTCCAGGTCCGGCTCATGCCGGCGATGCCTGCCGCCCGCAGACCGGGAAAGCGCGCCACGTCCGCTGCGGTCGGCGGCGCCAGGAACAGCGCCGTGGGCACGCCCGCGCGCGCCAGCGACTCCATCACGCCGGTCGACCCGGTGAAATCGTCGCCGTAGTAAGCGAGCAGCAGCGGCTCGCCCGCGCCGCCCTTCATGCGTCTCCGTACTGCGCGAGCGCCTGCTGCAACTCGGGGTGCAAGGCGGCGTACTCGACCAGGGTGCGTCCCGTCACCGCCGCCTCCCAGCCCTGCCGGACGCTGGCCACTCCCGCGGCAACGCCAGCCGGATGTCCGATGATGCCGCCACCGCACACGTACATCAGATCGACCGTGGCCAGCTGCGCAAATGTATCGGGGGCCTGACCCGCCCACTGCGCCGACGATAGCACCGGCATCACCGTGTAACCGCCGGGAAACCCGTCGCCCAGTGACGTCAGGCAGTCACGCGCGCTCGACATCGACGACTCGCCCGGCTCCCAAAATTTGTTGCGCAGGCCATTGCAGTGCAGGTGGTCCACGCCCGCCACGCGCCACAGCTTCTGGTAGGCGGCGAAGTCGATGCCCAGCGCCGGGCAGCGGGTCAGCATGCCCCAGCCATTGCGGTGGCCATGGATGGGCAGCTGCGCGTGCCGCCGCAGGTGCGCCAGTGCCGGCAACCCGGCGCTGTTGAGGCTGACCATCACGCAAGACCCGCCAGCGGCGAGCACGGTGTCGTGGTGGCGCAGCATCTCGTCGATCTCGCCGGTGATGTTGAACGCGTACATCACCTTCTTGCCGGTGCCGTGGGCGTGGTCGTTGATCACACGCATGACGGCGCGCACGCGGTCGGGCAGGGGGCTGTGCGGGGCGTTGGCCTGCAGCTCGTCGTCCTTGATGAAGTCGAGCCCGGCTTCCGCGAGGGTCTTGACCAGTTCCGCCGTGGCCTCGGGCGACAACCCGACACTGGGCTTGATGATGGTGCCGATGATCGGGCGATCGTGCACGCCGGCCAGCCGGCGCGTACCCTCGATGCCGAACTGCGGTCCGGGGTACGCACGAGCAAAGCTCGCCGGCAGGTCGAGATCGCACAGCCGCAGCCCCGAGAACTCGCGCAGCTCGAACAGGTTGCCCATCACCGTCGCGACCAGATTGGGGAGGGACGGCCCCAGGTTCTCGATCGGGAACGACAGCACCACGCGTGCACGTCGGTAGCGGGACTCGCCGGACCTGGGGACTGTCGATCCGGGCAACGACGGCGCCGCGACTTCACCCAAATCGGTCAAGCTCTCGATGCGCGCGCCATGGCGCTCGCGTAGCTCCACGGTCTCACCGGGGACTCGCATGAAGGTCCCGGTCGACTGCTCGCCGGCCATGATCTCGGCCGCGCGTTCAAACGGGTGCGCGGTTTCGATCAGATAGGTGGCGACGATCCGTTCACCGCTCACGGGCGACCCTGTATATTCATGCGGGTTGTCGTTTCTAACAAAACGTCACGACGGAAAAGGCCTGAAAATCGGCCAACAATACCCGAAAACTAAGAACAGGTGACCAAGGACCGGACGCATGCTCATTGAGGAACGCCGCCGCTGCTGCTTGCTTGACGCCGTCAACGTCAAGCGCCCGCGCTCAGTCGAGGAGCGACTGGCGCTAGACCAGGAAGCCAAGCGCGGCTTCGCCCGTCACGTCGGAAGGCTCCTGGCCATTGATTCTTCCAAGCTGGGCCAGCCTGGCGCCTGCAAGCGTTGAAAGGACCACCGGACATGCGCAAGATTCGCTGGGCGGTCGCGGGCCTGGGCAACTTCGCCGAGGGCGCCATCCTGCCCGCCTTCGCGAAGGCCAAGAACAGCGAGCTTTGCGCTCTGGTGTCGGGCGACGAGGCCAAATCTCGACGCCTGGGCCACCGCTTCGGCGCCCGCTTCTCGGTGCACTACGAGGACTACGCGGCTTTCCTTGCGCGCGGCAACGTCGACGCCGTCTACATCGTGCTGCCGAACCACCTGCACCACGACTACACCATCAAGGCGGCCCAGTCGGGCGTGCATGTGCTGTGCGAGAAACCGCTCGCGGTGAACGTGGCAGAGGGCCAGGACATGATCGCGGCATGCTCACGCGCGCGTGTAAAACTCATGACCGCGTACCGCCTACACCTCGATCCGGCGACTCGCGCCGCCACCGCCGCCGCGCGCTCGGGCAAGCTCGGCGAGCTGCGCTTCTTCGATTCGCACTTCTCGTTCGAGATCGAGAAGGGCAACGTGCGTCTTGCACCCAGGCAGCAAGGCGGCGGCCCCCTGCACGACGTTGGCGTCTATTGCATCAACGCCTCCCGCCACCTGTTCGACGCCGAACCGATCGAGGTCACGGCGCTTGGTGCCTCGGCCTCGGGTGACGCGCGCTTCACCAAAGTCGAGGAGCAAGTCGGCGTCACCATGCGTTTCCCAGGCGGGCGCCTGGCGACTTTCACCGTCAGCTTCGGCGCGGCCCTGGGCAATCGCTATTCGCTGTACGGCACCAAGGGCGCGTTGCACTTCGACAACGCCTATTTCTTCCGCGGCAGCCGCCTTCACGACACCCGCATCGGCGCGCGTGCGACCCGCAAGACCTACCCGCAGATCGATCAGCTGGCCGCGCAGGTGCGCTACTTCGCCGACTGCATCTTGAAAGACACGCCGCCCGCCCCATCGGGGCAGGAAGGCGTTGCCGACCTGCGGGTCATCGAAGCCATCGGTCAAGCGCTTGACAGCGGCGCGCGAACCAAGGTGTAGCGCGGGGGTTTCGGTCAGCGCACGCCGAGCAGGATCTCGGTCGCGAGCTGGTCGAGCCGTTCGTACTTGTAGCCTTGCGCCGCCAGGCCGTCGACGTCGAAGTTGGCGTTCTTGATCTTCTTGGCCAGCGCGGGCGTGTACTTGAGCTTGCTGGCATCGACCACCGACTTTTCGTTCAGCGCCTTCAGGTCCGCAAGCAGGCCCTGGATCTCTTTGTCGGCGTTCCAGCGTGCGACCTTGGCCCGCAGGATGTTGTAGGTGCGCATCGAGTAGTACGCGAACTCCCACACGCCGTCCTCGTCCTCGGTGCGGTAGGCGTGGCTGTCGAAGTGGCGCATGCCGTCCCATTTGGCGTCCTCGAGCAGCTTGACCAGGAAGAACGCGCCTTTTTGATCCTCGCTGGCGAAGCGCAGGTCCTGATCGTAGCGGCCCGGCTTCTGACCGTTGAGGTCGATGTGGAATAGCTTGCCGGCGTCGAGCGCCTGCCCGACCGCGTGCGAGAAGTCGAGCCCCGACATCTGCTCGTGCGCGGTCTCGGGGTTCAGGCCGACCATCTCGGGGTGATCGAGCGAGTAGATGAACGCCAGCATGTGGCCGCTGGTCGGCAACCAGATGTCACCGCGCGGCTCGTTCGGCTTGGCCTCCAGCGCGAACTTCAGGTTGTACTTGTTGGCGATGGAGTACTCGCACAGGAAGTTGAGCGCCTCGCGAAAGCGCTTGGCTGCGTCCAGCGGCGACTTGGCCGCGTTGGTCTCCAGACCCTCGCGCCCGCCCCAGAACACGAAGACCTTGGCGCCGAACTCGACGCCCAGATCGATGGCCTTCATGGTCTTGTGCAGCGCGAACTCGCGCACGCGCTTGTCGTTGGCGGTGAACGCGCCTTCCTTGAAAATCGGATGGTAGAAGAGGTTGGTCGTCGCCATCGGCACCTTCATCCCGGTGTCGGCGAGCGCCTTCTTGAAGTCCCTGACGATCTTGTCGTGCTCGGACGGCGAGGCGCCGAAGGGGATGAGATCATTGTCGTGGAAGTTCACGCCATGCGCGCCCAGCTCGGCCAGCTTCTCGACGATGCGGGTGGGTGGGATGGCGCCGCGGACCGCGTCGCCGAACGGGTCGCGCCCGCGGTTACCGACCGTCCACAGACCGAACGTGAAGTGATCCGCCGACTTGGGTGAGTAGGCGTCCTTGGGGAATTTCTTCGGTGGCATCGCCCTCATATGTCACGAGACGCTGAGTTTGGGAAGGGATCCGGCGACGAGTTCGTCGAGTTGGTCCAGGAAGTTCTGGTACGGCATCACACGAACGTCGCCGTCCATCCTGAATTCCTCCGGCGCGAGCGATACCACGACGCGTGGCACACCCGGGTGCTGCTGGGCGAACGAGCGCAGGCCAGAAAGATCAGCGCCGACAATCCTCGACTTGGCCTTGATCTCGATCGCGACGCGGAGTCGCCCATGGCGTTCGACCAGCAGATCCACCTCGGCGCCGTTGTTCGTGCGCCAGAAGAAAAGCCGAGCCTCGTTCTGCCGATAGTCGAACAAACGCAGCGTCTCGAGCACGACAAAGTGCTCGAACAGCCGGCCGCGCAGCGACGGATCCACCGCGGCGCCAAGCCGCCCGCACAGGGCGTTCAGCACGCCGATGTCGAACAGGTAGAACTTCGGGTGGACCACGAGACGCGCGCGCGGGCTCTTGCGCCAGCCCTCCAGGCGGAACCCGAGCAGGGTGTCCTCGAGGATCCGGTAGTACTCCTGGACCGTCTTCACGGCGACACTGGCGTCGCGAGACACCGAGCTCAGGTTCACGATCTGGCTTGATTCGGACGCGACGATGTCCAGGAAGCGCGAAAATCCGCCCAGGTTGCGGACCAGGGCCTCGGCCTGGATTTCCTCGCGGAGGTAGGTTTCGGCATACCCGCGCAGCAGGTCGCGTGCCTGTTCGTCGTCTCCGTCAACGACCGCTGGCAGGCTGCCGAACCGGAGCGTGCGGGCAAGGTCGAATTTGTTGCCTTGCTCGATTCGCACCAGAGGATGCAGGCGCCGCGTGGTCGCGCGCCCGGCCAGCAGATTGGCGCCGCCCCGCCGAAGCTTGCGGGCGCTCGACCCGGTCAACATGAATCGAACCTTGCTGCGCTCGATGAGGCCGTGCACTTCGTCGAGAAGCGCCGGCACCTTCTGGACCTCGTCGATGAACACCACCTGTGCGCCAGCGGCGATGCGCATCTCGGCGTCGCGACGAAACTGTGACGGATCGCGGGTGTAGCGCAGGAAGGTGTCGTGCTCCAGCAAGTCGACCTGCCAGGCGTTTTTGGGCAACGTCGCACGCACCAACGTGCTCTTCCCCGTCTGACGGGGCCCGAACAGGAAACAGGAGCCCCGCGCGGGCAGTCCACAGACCCTCGTGAACATAGCCACAAGAATGTATGACGTTCTTGTGGCTATGTAAAGGCAAGCCGGTGCCCCAACACTGGAACCTGCGACAAGGTGCTGGTGCTGGGGATGGGGATGGAAAAAGCCCCCTCGGCGCGTCGCCCTGCCCCGACCTGGTCACAACCTCGTCATGGGCGACGCGCCGACGGAGCACCCAACCCAAACCCTCAACCCGAGCTCGAACCCCAACCCGTCCCGGCCGAGGGCTTTAGCAACGGTCGTGCCAGCGGGCGGAGGGAACTCGCCGCCGCGGGCAGTGGCAGGTCTCGTGCTGTTTCGACGGTGCAATGAAGCGTGACTATGTGGGAATGATCGAGGCGGCGTACTGGCTGGACGGCGATGAGTAGGAATGGCTCAGCCGGGTTGCTCAGATTGCGCTGCTCAGTCTGGACCAGGGGCGCGCACGAGCCTGCTGGACCACGCCTCGGAGCTGATCGGGGCGCAGCCGCGCGGCGCTGACGAAGGTGGCGGCGCACATCGCCGCCGGGTTGCGCCTGCGGCGGTGGCTGGGCGCCGACTCGGACCCGCTGGCGTGCGCCGAAGCAACGGTGATGCGAAGGCGCTGCTGGTCAAGATCATCACCGAAGGCGGGCGTCTCGATTTCTGGCCGCGGGATGCGGGCGGCGCTGGCGCGTGCGGCGGTGGCGGCCGATCGTGCCGGCGGCGATCTGCGCGAAAAGGATCCTGAGGCCGCAGTCGATCTGTGGCAGGGGCTGGTCTAGGGCAAATGGACCCTGGTCACTCACTTCGACAGCGACACAACCGGCGGTACTTCGTCGCCCACCACAATCCCCACGGCCTGGCCGGCAGCCGCGCCCTGAGCGCACGCGAGCGCCAGGTCATCGCGATGGTCGTGCGGGCGTGCTCGAACAAAGAGATCGCCTACGACCTGAAGCTGGCGATGGGCAGTGTGTCCTCGTACATCGCCTCGGCGATGCGCAGCTGGGGGTGGACAAGCGGGTGGTGCTGCTGGAGATGGCGTCCCGGTTGGGGGTGGAGCAGGGGGGCAGGTGCATGCCTACAGGACGATGGTCCGGGGCGACATGAAGAACACGAAGAAACCGAACATCCGGTGCCTGCACTGTGGGAAGGCCGATGTGGTTTTCCGGCGGGAGAACCACCGTTACACCCTGCCGAAAGGCTGGGGCGGGAACCTCGAGGATGTCCAGGTCACGCACTGTCCGAAGTGCGAGGAGTGGGAAGTCAGCGGGGATCGAGAAGCTCCATCGGACGATCGCGGCCGAGATCACGCGCAAGCAGCACCGCGTTCACATGGACGTGACGGCCAAGGTCCTGGCCGAGCGCTTGGGACCCGAACAGCATTGCGGAGCCCGGGACGCCGATGCGATTGACGATCAAGATGGGGACCGATGGGGAATGGAAGGCGGCTGCGTGGGTGTTGGGTCGCACGTCGCGCGGCAGTTGCCGCGCTCATGCCGATCTGATAATTGTCGACGCTACTTGAGCCGGCCTCGTCACCGGGAATATTCAGAAGACGAGCGTTAGCTCCCCAAGGTAGTGGCCGGAGGGCGTATGGCTGAGCCAGACAGCGGGAACCATCAGGAGCATGCGCCACCCCGTCGGGCGCGGTCGGTTGGCTCGCTGTCTCTGGAGTGGCGCTCGCCGCCATCGCGTTACCTGGCCGACTGCGCCTGCCGCGGCTTGGAACTCGCCCAAGGTCGTCGGCTACATTGCCGGCGAGAGTGTGGGCAGCTGGTGCGAGGCTGCGTTTACCCCTGTACTTCAGACCGCGGCGCGCACCGGACTCGACTCATCGGACGGCCAGCGGGGAACGGGAAACCCGGACGACGATGACGCTCCGCAACGATAGGGGCTTCAAAAAAATGGAAAGCCTCGAACCGACTGGGACTGCGGAAGCTGCCCAAGGTGTTGACTATCCGAACGAGACTCGGACCTTCGGCCCTCAGTCTTGGGCCGTGGCCGGCGACTACCTGCTCGGTCTCCGAAAAACGCTCGCATATCAGCGCCGCCCCGAGGAGGGCGATCCGCGGGTCTGGATGTCCGCCGAGCAAGTGAACCTGCGCCCAGAAGGCAATTCCAGCGACGACTTCTGGTTCGACTATGTCGCCGATCTTGGCGACAGCATTCGTGGCACCTATAGCGTGGCCTTTCTGTTGCACGGGGACCTTACCTTGGCCCAAAACGGCACTGCAACCGTGGGAGACGACTCCGAATCAGCGCCGGGCGGCGCAAGAGGACACCGTCTACCACGAGGCTCATTCTTGTTTCTCGGTGGCGACGCAGCCTACACAGTGGCCGACGGTCCAACCATAGCGACGCGCCTGGCCCTCCCCTTCAATCGAGCCTATGCAGCTCGCTTCAACCGGCGTGGCAAACCAGAACCACGACCCATTTTCGGAATTCCAGGAAACCACGATTGGTACGATCGGCTGGACGGGTGGAATCGCCTCATCCGACCAACGGCGACTGGCATCGACCTCAAGGGTCACACCCGCCGCCAGTGTGCCAGCTACGTCTCCATCACGCTTCCCTTCGACTGGCGGCTGGACGGTCTCGATTTGAGTGCAGGCAACTTGGATGCCCGACAGAAGGAATTCTTCGCTGATCTTGAAAACCGCGCCGAACGCAAAGACGCCCCCCTTATCATCTGTACTCCGGAACCTCGCCTGGTTCGCGGTCGCTGGCAGGACTGGGTGGACCGGCTGGCAACCGAGATTCCGTTCCTGGGCCGCAATAGGAAAGCGCAGGAGCGCGGGAGGGTCTTTCTGTCGGGGGACGTGCACCACTACGCCCGCTACGACGGCCAGAGCCAAGACGGCGACCTCGCGGCGCCATCGACGAACGAGGTTGATGTGGCCTGCGGTCTGGGAGGCGGCGCCCTGCACCCGATCCACCCCAAGCAGGGGCCGCGGACACCGGACACGACCTTCCCTACTGAAACCCAATCAAGACGATGGTTTCAGCGCGCTCTGTTGTCACCAGCACAGATGCTGCTGAAGAATCGTCTCTGGCTCATCGGAGGACTAAGCGGGGCCCTTTTCGGGTCAGGAACCGCGGCGGTTCTGGGCGGCCCCTCGATGTTGCTGGCTTCGGCTGGATTCGACTCAGGGCAAAGCAAGTTGGTAGAAGCACTGGGCGCCTCCCTGTCCCAAACCACGTCATGGGCGGCCCCGATAGCCGCGGCTCTGCTGGGCGCCCTGGCGTTTGTCGAGTACCGCGTGCTCGGGGCCTTTCTCCGCGCAGATCGCTACGCTGCTCCTTCCCAGACTCGCGCCAAGATCATCCAATCGATTCGCCTCCTTTTGCTTCTTGCTCTTCCGCTTCTCGCGATCGGCGCTGCAGTGGTCTCGCCAACGATCCGGGTCAATCTCGGAGTCATTCTGGATATCGCCACATACGCAAGCGCTCTCGGACTTGCTATCGCTCTTGGTACGCTGGCCGTTCAGGGTCATGTGGGATGCCAGGCCGAACGCATTCTCCTTCGCCTTTCCGGCGCTTTCGTCGCGATTCTACTGATTTGGGTTGCGATGATTCCACGGCAGGTGGCCTTGGGTCTCGCGGGATCGGATGCGCTCACGACGGTCCTCAGCATTGCGCGAGTGGCCAGCAAGGCACTGGCGAATGATCACCGCTACTTCTGCTGGGTCCTGGCGTCGGGAATCACAGGCGCTCTTCTTTCGGCGCTCGTCTCACCTCTCCTTTTCGGCCTTGCCGTGTCTTTGCAGCTGCGAGCGGGAGGCGCGGTCGCCCCGGCGGGCGCTCTTGCAGGAATCGATCGTTGCCAGGCCTTCATCCGTTTCCAATTGCGGAAGACCAAGGACGGAAGCCACCTGACTGGCTACGTGATTGCCGTATCTGCCGTCACACCCGGCACAGCCCCCCCGTGCCTCGGCTGGGAGGCAACGGGAACGCTGGTGGACATCATTCACCTCAGTGTCACATCTGCCACCGGTCCCGAGAGCCCCACCAACGCCCCGCCTAGCGAGGTAAGCAACCAAAATGAGTAGCTCCAGCTCTGTTGTCACTGCTGGCCACCTGGCGGAATTGGCGACGATCGGAATTTTTCTCCTGGCCTGCCTAAACGCCAGAGGCCAGGGCCGCAGGTGGTTAGGCACTCTGATATGCGGGGCCGTTGTGGGCTATTGCGCGGAAGTCGCTATTGTCTGTGGAGACTCCCCCTCCTACACCTATTGCGCAAACTGCTTCCGTCTTTTTTACTTCAAGGCGCCAGTATGCATTGGGCTAGGCTGGGGGCTAGTTTTCTACGTCTCAACATGGACCGCTCAGCGTTTGACGAGCCGCCGGACAGTACCATCGCTCCTCCTGTCGTCGCTGGTGGCGGGCGTTCTCGGAGTCAATCTCGACCTGTCGCTGGACCCAGTTGCCCAGCTGATTGGGCTGTGGACTTGGAATTCTAAGTTACCAGGGGGAGCCTCCAGCCTTCATCAGACGTTCTTCAACGTACCCTTCGACAACTTCGTCGCTTGGACTCTCATGATTGGGTGCTTTGGCTTTTGCACGCGCTGGCTCTTTGGCCAAATAAACGATTGCCGCCAGCCCAAGGCCGAGGCGGATACCGAAACGGCGCAGAAAGCCAAGATGACCGGCCTCGCATCTGGCGACCACGGCCCCGTGAGTCATCGCACAGATTACCTGGTGCCGATTCTGGGGGCCGTGCTGGCCTTTGTGGTGTTGGTCGCCCTGAGAAAGTACGTCATACCCCAGCTGTATCAGTATCTCGGGTCACTAGGAGCCAGTTCAGTCGCCGCAGACGCGAGGGGCGCGGCGATCCTCTTTGTGGTCCTCCTCTTCGCCGGCCTGTACCGTTTCTGGGTAGGGGTCCTCACGGGCCCCAAGGAGCTCCCCGTCAACTGGGTCGTCCTCGGCATAGTGGTCTATTTTCACCTGCTTTCACTATGCTTGCTTATCGCAGCCGAACCTGGCACGGCGGGCCCGCTGCTTGTGGTTATTCCGACGAACTTTGTTGCGGGGTTCTTGGCTTTCGCGTCACCCTCATTCGCGCCCTTGCTGACGATCATTGAGCGTTGGGCCCGCCGCGACCGGGCGGGCTCGGCCACAGCCTTGCGACCAAGCGTCGAGGACCTGACGAGTTACACCGGACACCGAACCCGGGCTACGGTCTGGAAGCCAGCCAACGAGGATGAGCTCAGGGGGATTCTGGCTATGGCAAGAGAGCAGGGCTTACGAGTCACCTTTCGCGGCGGGGGCCAAGCTTTTGACCGCCAGTCTCTGAACAGAGTCGTTATCTCGCTTGAGCGGTTCACCGAGATCGGGTCCGTTGATGAAAACGCCGCCGTTCCCACCGTTACGGTTGGGTCGGGCGCCACATGGGGGAAGATTCTCGAGAGAACGCTAGAGGCAAATTGTGTCCCATATATCATGGTAACCACCAGCAAGGCGACGGCTGGCGGCACATTGTCCTCGCATTCCCTCTCTCGCTTCTCGGGGGCCCACGGCCGCGAAGGGGATCACGTCGAAAGGATCAGGGTCATACTGGCGGATGGCCGATCACAGGACTTGAGGAGTGACCAGCCTGAGTTCCTGGACGTCGTGGGCGGCCTTGGATATGTGGCTGCAATTGTCTCGGTCACATACAGGCTTTGGAAAGCGCCATGGACAGACGGTGGCATCTGGGTCGAGACCTCCTTCAAACACATCGATGGCATAAAGAGAATAGGGGGGCGGCTCCGAAAGGGACTTAGCCTGGAGCATGCGAAGACTCACCGAACCGCATGGGGGAAGGTAGCGAGCGACTTGGCGAAGGAGCTTGTTCCGCAAAAAAAGGATCCGCAGGAAAAGGATCTTGTTCCGCGGGAAAAGGGCGGGCCGGTTGCGCGTTCTTCCACGATCTACATGCGCGGAGCCGGGTGGGGCCTCTTCGCGTCCTCAAGATATGTCCAGCAGAGCGCGGGGCACGGACGGTCCGTGTTCCATCAGCCGTCGTCCTGGCGACATTATGTGCTTCAATTCGTTGCAATGCTTCCGGTAGCCCGGGGCGTGGGATATTTGTTGGTTTCATTAGTCTACAAGAAAGGCAAGACGTTCCGAGACGACATAATGGGATACACGTTCTTCCAGGATGGCAACAGGAGGGTGACGTCGTTTTTTCGTTACCTCGGCTGCCCGTGTCGTATCCTGCAGCAGACATTCATGTTGCCCAGCGACGGGTACGCCGGGTTCCTGGAGGAGGCCGCGGTGCTTCTGAACGGGGAAAACATCGAACCCAATTTGGTGGACATATTGTTTGTTCATAGCAGTACCGATGCGACGCTGAGTTCGAGCGCGGGACTTGCGGGTGGGGCTTACGCGATCACCTATACTTTTCAAAAGATATTTCGAACTCTTGGCAAAGAAGAGGCCATGTTAGGACGTCTGTCTGAGTTGTGCGACGGGAAGGGTGGCAAGGTACATCTGGTCAAGAATGCGTTTGCGTCCGAATCTATTCTGGGAAAGCAGTACGGGCCAGCCTCCGCAGCCCTGAAGGGCCGACAGCCGCCAACGATATTGAGAAACGAATTTGGAACCGAGAAGCTTCCGGAGCTTTTTGGCCCCTGATCCCGGAGAACCGGAGAACATTGGAAGACTCTTCGAGATTAGAACGGACGGACCGAGAGGCTGTCTATCTCGGTGGATTCGAACTGGTACGTCGCCTCGGAGCCGGCGGAGGGGGCACGGTATACGAGGCGCGCGACGTCGTGACCGGGGCGCGGGTCGCCCTGAAGTCGATGCGCGACCGGCGTCCGGCGTCGCTTTTGAACTTCAAGCGGGAGTTTCGCTCACTGTCCGAACTCTCCCACCCGAACCTAGTCCGCTTTGGGGGCTTATTCGAGGAGGCAGGGCACCTGTACTTCACCATGGAGTTGGTCGAGGGTGTATCGCTGCTTCGATACCTTCGGCCTGGAGAGCGCGCTGCGAGCGATCCGACACAGACTTCTACCGTCACAGGTGTCACGGGGGAGGTGCCGGCGCGGCCTCACGTTTTAGGCACTCCCGAGGCCAGCCGGCAGGGTCCCAGCAACAGCGTGGACGTGCAGCGGCTCCGAGAGGCGATGGCTCAGCTGGCCGGGGCGCTGATTGCTCTTCATGCTGCCGGGCTGGTTCATCGCGACGTCAAACCTGAGAACGTCCTGGTAAGTCGAGAGGGCCGGGTGGTGCTTCTGGACTTTGGGTTGGCGGTAAATGCCGGAGATCGGGCAGGGGGTGCTGGAACTCCCAGGTATATGGCTCCAGAACAGAGCCTGCAGAAGGAAGTTACTGCTGCAGCCGATTGGTATTCGTTCGGGGTCATACTCTACGAGGCGATCATGGGCAAACTCCCCCAGAGCGCTGAGGACCCTTTGATTTCGAGCGCCGGGGATCGCCCTCGGACAACACATTCGGAGATCGCTCGGCAGGATCTCGGGGACCTTCTCGGACTCGCGGTTGAACTCCTAGCCTTGGATGCCCGCCATCGTCCCGGGGTTTTGAGAATTGCCGACGTGCTTGGGATAGGCGTCGAGCAAGAGCGCAAGCGCGCCAGCCCTCGTTCCCGGGCTCATTTCGCCGGATCGGTTTTCGTTGCCCGGGGCGCAGAGTTGGCGACTCTCCATGCGGCCGCCGGGCGGGCAAGGGACGGCAGGTCGTGCCTGGTTCACGTGGAAGGGGAGTCAGGGATCGGAAAGTCCGCGCTTTTGCGCGCCTTCGGCGAGGCGCTGAGCAAGAGGGACCCGCCGCCGGTCGTTCTGTCGAGTCGCTGCTACGAGAGGGAGGCTCTGCCGTACCGCGGAGCGGACGGGGTTATCGATGCCTTGGTGCGCTTCCTACGGGTCATGTATGGCAAGGGTGAGGGCCCCCCGTTGCCGCGGAATGCGGCGTTTTTGTGTCAGGTTTTCCCGGTTTTCGGCGCGCTTGGCGAATGGCGCAGCATCGAGCGTCCGGCACACGTGGACGTCGATCCCAGCGACGCCCGACAAAAGGGATTTCACGCCCTTCGCGAGGTGCTCACGTGGATTTGTGCACAAAGAGATGTCGTTATCCAGCTCGACGACGTCCAGTGGATAGACGCAGAGAGCGCTGTATTGCTCTCCTATGTGCTTGAAGATCCCGAGACGCGGGTCCTGTTGATCCTGGCTTCACGCCCGATTTCACGTCCGATTCCTCACGACGCGATCGAGCGGCTAGCGGAGCGAGTCGATGACGTGTCCCGTATTTTTCTTGCGCCCCTCTCGGAGGCGGAGAGCACGGTGATGGCTGAGGCTCTGCTTGGCAGAGTTCGAGATGGCACGTCCGATCCCGTGGCCCTCGCCCGATTGGCGGCAGGACATCCACTGTTTCTTCACGAGTTGGTGCACGACTCTAGATTGGGGTTCAAGCCGGCTGTGACCCTCGAGGGGGCCTTGAGCAATCGATTGGAGGCCCTTGCGCCGTCCGCGCGTCGCTTGCTTGAAACGGTTTCGTTGGCATGTGTCCCCCTGTCGCATGCGGTTTCGCAGTTGGCCTCACGGGTCAGAGCAGATGAGTACCTGTGGACGTTTTCGAACCTACGTGATGAGAACCTGCTGATTTCCTATGGGCTGTCTGGGGACGACGTGGTGGAGGTTTACCACGACCGCGTGCGTGAACTCGTGGTGGAACAACTTGCCCCTGATGCACAGCGGGCGGTACATCGACACCTCGCGGAGACACTGGTCGAACACGCGCCGTCCGATCTGGAAGCATTGGCCCATCACTTTTCGGGGGCGCAGGATGCAGAAGCGGCGTGTCGATACGCCTCTTCGGCCGCCGACAGAGCGATGCGGAGTCTGTCGTTTGAGCACGCAGCTCGACTGTTCGAGTTGGCTCTCCGTTTTGAGAGTCGGCCCATGGAGCAAGTACGGCTCAATGAGAGCCTCGGGGAGGCGTTAGCGAACGCAGGGCGCGGCCTGGATTCAGCGAAGGCCTTCCAGCGGGCGGCGACCAGTGCGGATTCGGTTGCCGAGGGGGAACTCCGTCGGCGTGCCGCGGATCAACTCCTTCGGGCCGGCTACGTGCAGGAGGGAAGCAGCATCCTATTCGCTCTCTTGAAGGAGACGGGAGTACCGGTCCCTGGCAGCAACCTCATGGCCATGGCTTCGCTCGCCTGGACTTTGCTCAAGCTGGAGTTTCGGGGGCTTGCTCTGGCGTCTTCGCCGCGGGAGGGGCCGGCGCCCCGCCTGGCGCTCGATGCTTGCTGGGCGGCGGCAACCAGCCTTAGCGTTGTGCATCACGTTCGCGCCACGGAATTTCAGGGGCGAGCGTTGCTGCTGGCCCTGGAGGCGGGCGACGCTGACCGGGTGGTCAAGGCTGCGGCCCTTCTGGCGGCCACTCTGGGAATGGCGGACGGAACGCCCCGCAAGGTGCTTGGGCGCCTTAGAGATCGGGCCCATGAACTGGCGACTCTGGCTCCTTCGGACGGAAACCGAGCGTGGCTCATGTTGGCGGACGGTGTTTCTCACCTGGACAAGTGGGATTTTCGAACCTGCGAACAGCTCTGCGGGGAAGCCGAGGCCCTGCTTGCCCGTCATCATCCTGGAGCGACGTGGGAACTAGCGACGGCGCGGGCGTTTACGCTCTGGTCGCGTTCATTCCGTGGGGATTTCTTAGGGGCCGCGAGGAATCTACAGGACTTGATCGCGTCGGCGCGGGTTCGCGGGGATCGCTACGCAGAGACCTCACTGATCCTGAGCCCGGCCCACCTCGTAGGACTGGCTGCCGATCGCTCGGCGGAAGTGCGATCAGAATGCGAAGCGACCCTGGCACTGTGGCCGTCGTCGATTGCCAAGTTTCAGCACATGTCCGGAACGTATGTGCTTGCTCAGGTCGATCTCTACGAGGCCAAGTATGATGCCGCTTGGGCGCGCACCGAGCGCGCTTGGGGCATGTTGGGCCGTGCTCACCTATCCAAGGTGAGGTTCCAGCGAGTCGACCTGCTAGGCCTTAGGGCCAGAGCGACGGTAGCGCAGGCCGCGTCCAACTCTGGGGCGACCCGGAAGCGGTGGCTTACGAGGGTCGCCCGATGTGTCAAGGACCTTCGAAACGAGCGAGTTCCGGCGGCGTTGGCATTTGCCCACCTTGCCAGTGGGGCGGCGTGCAATCTGGAAGCACGTAAGACTGAAGCTGTGGATGCCCTCGACCGAGCTCGGCAAGCCTTCGGGGCGCTCGGGATGGAGATGCATGCGGGAATGGCGGAGCTTTCACAGGCGGCCGTGGCTCAAGATTTCGGGGCGCAATCGGTAATCAGATCGCGCCTGGCGGAGATGGGAGTGGTCAACCCCGCACGGATGCTTCGTGTTTGGGTACCAGGTATCAACCTAGACTTAACCTAGACTGGGTGCACTAAGCCCGCGACCGCAGGGGGGTCGGAGCAGGTCCTAGATTCCCCCCTTGGCCCGCCCCTTGCCAAGGCCCGTCCCCGTCGCCACCGCCCGGGCTCCGCGCCCCGGCCTCGGTGGCGCTTCGACGCTCACGGAAATTGACCCGGGGTGTGCTCACCAAAACTGACCCACCGGCGACACGCCCGGAGCGGCGGCAGGGAACGTGCTGATACGATCAGACAACTCGATTCCAGCGGAGCCTCTGCTCCCGTTGGCCCGGGCCAACGGCAAGACGAAACAAACGAAACGAAAACGACCGGCGCGAAAACGGATCGCGATCACAAGAGAGTGATCGCGGC
>JANPCZ010000016.1:0-8582 GCA_031431215.1 Myxococcales bacterium | reverse complement strand
AGCGACCAAAATGCCGGCGGTCGCCGGTCACGAGCGCGTCTGCGCAACCGACCGCCGCGGCCAGGATGGGGACATCACCGCCGTCAAGGCCGGTAGCGGCGGCATCCGAGGAGGTTTTTGCGTCCGCTTCTGGGACCAACGTGACCAGCGTCAGACTGTCCGCCAGTCGCTTCAGGGCATCCGGCCGCTTTGCCGATAGGTTGCGGCGGGCTTCCTCAAGCGCGAAGGCCGAGGACACCAGGCGACAGGCCCCGATTCGCGCCAGACCGAACAGCACGGCGGCCCTGGTTTCCAGAGAGTACGCCGCCGAGAAGAGGACGTTTGCGTCCACAAAAAACCGGGGGGTGTCAGCCACGGAGCAGTTTTCGAAAGCGCCGCTTCTCGGCGACCGTGAGGGCATTTTCCTTGGCGAATTCTTTCAGGCGTTCGTCCGAGTAGGTCTCGACCGGCAGGACGGCCGCCGGCCGCAGTCGGATCACACCCTGTGCGTCCAGATCCACGAGGAGAGGATCGCCCTTCTGGATGTGAAGCTTGTCGCGGATCTCCCGCGGAATGGTGACCTGCCCCTTCTCGCTCATCAGCACGATGGCCATGGCGGAAAGCGTGGTGCCAGCACCCGGATTCCGCAAGTAGTAAATTACTACTTGGTCGAAGATCCCGCTGGCATTTCCCGCCTCCGCCGTCGCCGCCGCCACCAGAACTGCTCAGCCAGATCCCCATCGGGCGATGTCGGCTCACGCGCGCTAGTATCAGATGCATGAGCGTCATCCTGAGTGTGGTCGTGCCCGACGGGGCGATGTCGGTTCTGCGCAAGAGCCCCGTCGAATTCGCGGAGGAGATGAAGCGCGCCGCGGTCGTCAAGTGGTACGAGCTGGGCATGGTGTCGCAGAGCAAGGGCGCCGAGATCCTTGGCGTCAGTCGAGCAGAGTTCCTTTTCGTCCTGTCGCAGTACCGGGTCTCTCCCTATCAAGTCGACGAGGAAGACCTCGCGGCCGAAGCCCGACGTGGCTGATATCTGGGTCGTCAACGCCTCGCCGCTCATCTCGCTCGACCAGATCGGCTGCGTGTATCTCTTGGCCCGTCTGGCCCGCGAGGTGATCATTCCGCGCGGGGTGATCGAGGAAGTGGGCAGAGGCCGCACGCCCTTGGAGCCCGCCAGGCTGGGAGTTCATAGCGCGGTCGCCGTGATCGCCGTCCACCCGCAAGTCGCGGCATGGGACCTGGGTGTCGGCGAGAGCGAGGTGCTCTCCTGGGCCATGGCCGCGCCAGGTGCCGTCGCGATTCTGGACGACCGCGCAGCCAGACTGTGCGCTGCCACGCTCGGTGTTCGCACGCGCGGAACGCTCGGCGTCGTGCTCGACGCCAAAAAGGCCGGATTCGTCGACGCGGCGGCGCCGCTGATCGAGAAGCTACGAGCCGCTGGGTTGTACCTCTCGGAGGCGCTGGTCAAGGATGCTCTCAAGATCGTCGGCGAGATCGAGTAGACGTTTCCCCCATGATCCGCTCGCGGTTGGTGTGATCACTCCCCTCCCATCGCGCCGCCATTTCACCGCGCCGTCGCCGCCAGATCGGCGCTTCAACTGTGATAGGTTCGCCGCCGCATGAGCACTGTCGACGGGGCCACCACACCGCCCGAGCCGCCCGCGGAAGCCGCCGCGCCGCCGCCTGCCGCGCCGCCGCCGCCCGCGCCACCGGGCGGACCGATGGGGATTCGCATCCCGGTTGCCATCGAGGAGGAGATGAAGTCGTCGTTCATGGACTACGCCATGAGCGTCATCGTCTCGCGCGCGCTGCCTGATGTGCGCGATGGCTTGAAGCCGGTGCACCGCCGGATCCTGTACGGGCAGCACCAGATGAACAACACGTGGAACCGCGCGTACATCAAGTGCGCGCGCGTGGTCGGGGATGTCCTTGGCAAGTACCACCCGCATGGCGACACAGCGGCGTACGACGCGCTGGTGCGGCTGGCGCAGGACTTCTCGATGCGCTACCCGCTTATCGACGGGCAGGGCAACTTCGGCTCGGTCGATGGCGATCCGCCAGCGGCGTATCGCTACACCGAGTGCCGGATGGAACGCATCGGCGGCGAGATGCTGGCCGACATCGACAAGGAGACGGTCGACTTCCAGCCCAACTACGATGACAAGGAACTGGAACCGACGGTGCTGCCGGCGCGGCTGCCGAATCTTCTGATCAACGGCGCCTCGGGCATCGCGGTCGGCATGGCCACCAACATCCCGCCGCACAACCTGAGCGAGATCGTCGACGCCACCATCGCGATCATCAAGAACCCGCAGATCACGACCGACGAGCTGCTGGAGATCGCGCCGGGGCCGGATTTTCCGACCGGTGGGTTCATCTGCGGGCGGGCCGGCATCCGTGCGGCGTACGAGTCGGGCCGCGGCTCGCTGTTGTGCCGGGGGCGCTCGCACGTCGAGGAGCACCCCAAGACCGGCCGCCGATCGATCATCACGACCGAGATCCCGTATCAGGTCAACAAGGCGAGGTTGATCGAGAAAATAGCCGAGCTGGCGCGCGAAAAGCGCATCGAGGGCATCGCCGATATTCGCGACGAATCCGATCGCGAGGGCATGCGCATCGTCGTCGATCTGAAGAAGGACGCGGTGCCCGAGATCGTCCTGAACAACCTGTGGAAGATGACGCCGCTGCAGGACAGCTTCGGCGTCAACATGCTGGCCATCGTCGACGGGCGGCCGCTGTTGCTTTCGGTCAAGAGCGCGCTGCAGAACTTCATCAGCCACCGGCGCGATGTGGTCACGCGGCGGACGTCGTTCGATCTGCGGCAGGCGCGCGATCGGATGCACATCCTCGAGGGCTTGAAGATCGCCGTCGACAACATCGATGCGGTCATCGACCTCATCCGAGCGTCAAAAGACACCGCCAGCGCGCGCACCGGCCTGATGCAGAGCTTCGAGCTGTCCGAGCGGCAGGCGCAGGCCATCCTGGACATGCGGCTGGGGAAGTTGACCGGGCTCGAACGCGACGCGCTCATCGCCGAGATGAAGGAAGTCGGGGCGCTGATAGCAAGGCTCGAGGAGATCCTGGGCAGCGAGGCCGTGCTGGTCGCGGTCGTCATCAAGGAACTGGAGGACATCAAGGCGGCGTATGGCGACGCGCGGCGCACCGAGATCGTGGACATCGACGTCGATATCAACGTCGAGGACATGATCGTGCAGGAGGAGATGGTGGTGACGGTCACCCACGGCGGGTACGTCAAGCGCAGCCCGCAGAACCTGTACAAGGCGCAGCGACGTGGCGGGCGTGGCATCACGGGCGCGGCGACTCACGAGGAAGATTTCGTGGCGCAGCTGTTCGTGGCATCGACCCACGACACCATGATGATGTTCACCAACAAGGGCCGGGTGTACGCGCGCAAGATCTGGGAGATGCCGCAGGCCGGCCGCACGGCGAAGGGTAAGGCGTTCATCAACCTGATCCCGCTGCAGGACGGCGAGCGCGTGGTCGCACTGCAACCGGTGCGCGAGTTCTCGGAGGGCGCGTTCGTGGTGATGTCGACCCGGCGCGGGATCATCAAGAAGACGTCGCTGTTCGCGTTCGCCAACATCCGTCAGAGCGGCATCATCGCGTTGTCAATCGACGACGGCGATCAGCTGGTCGGCGTGCGCATCACCGAGGGCACGGCGGATCTGTTGCTGGGCACGCGCAACGGCTGGGCCATCCGGTTTCGCGAGGAGAACGCCCGGCCCATGGGCCGCACGGCGCGTGGCGTGCGCGGCATCAGGCTGCGCGACGAGGGCGACTACGTGGTCGGCATGGCGGTGGTGCCGCGCGATGTGCCGGCCACCTTGCTGACCGTGTGCGAGAACGGCTTCGGCAAGCGCACGGTGACCCCCGACTACCCGACCAAGAACCGCGGCGGCAAGGGCGTCATCACGATCAAGACCAGCGAGCGCAACGGCAAGGTGGTCGGCATGCGCATCGTCACCAACGACGACGATCTGATGCTGATCACCAGCGGTGGCAAGCTAATCCGCATGCCGGTTGACGGCATTCCCACGGTGGGCCGCAACACGCAGGGCGTGCGTTTGATAAGGCTCGACGACGGTGAGACCGTGATGGCAATGGAGCGCCTGGCGGAGAAGGAAGAAGGCGAGAGCGAGGTGTCGCCCGAAGTGGCCGCGGCGCGCGCCGAGCAGCAGCCGCTGGGCGAGGAAGATCTGGGCGAGGAGGCCGCCGCCGAGGACGATGAGGCCGAAGATGAAGTCGCCGTGACGGACGAGTCCACCGACGACGAGGCCGATCCCGAGGGCGGCGAAAACGGTGGCGACAAGAACTGACGGCGGGACTACCGTGACCAAGCCCGCCCGAGCGCCGCAAAAATCGCGGACCACCGCGCGATCGGCGGCGCTGTACGGCAAGGCGCTGAAGTTGTTCCCGGGCGGGGTCAACTCGCCGGTGCGGGCGTTCAAGGCGGTGGGCGGCACGCCGGTGTTCTTGCAGAGCGGCCGCGGTGCCCACGTGGTCGACGCCGACGGCAATCGCTACGTCGACTTCCTGGGATCCTGGGGCCCCCTCATCCTGGGGCACGCGGACCGCGACGTGCTGGCTGCCGTGACGGCTGCCGCCCGCGATGGCATGACGTTCGGGGCCTCGACCGCGCGCGAGGTGGCCCTGGGGACGGAGATTGCCCGGGCGTACCCGTCGATGCAGCGCATGCGCTTCGTGTCGTCGGGCACCGAGGCGACCATGTCGGCGCTGCGGGTGGCGCGCGGATTCTCCGGGCGAAACAAGATCATCAAGATCGACGGCGGCTACCATGGCCACTCGGACATGCTACTGGTGGCCGCGGGATCGGGAGCGGCGACACTGGGCATTCCGGGCTCGGCCGGCGTGACGCCCGGGGCGGTGGCGGACACGTTGCTCGTGCCGTGGAATGATGCGGCGGCCATGGGCGCCACGCTGGCGGCGGAAGCCGGCCGGGGCGGAGTGGCGGCGGTCATCATCGAGCCGATTCCCGGCAACATGGGCCTGGTACCGCCGCAGCCGGGTTATCTGCAAGCGGTGCGGCAGCTGTGCGACGACCACGGTGCCTTGCTTATCTTCGACGAGGTCATCAGTGGCTTCCGGGTCGGACGCGGCGGCGCCCAGGCTCTGTACCGCGTGCGGCCCGACATGACCTGCCTGGGCAAGATCGTCGGCGGGGGCATGCCCCTGGGCGTCTACGGCGGGCGAGCCGACGTGATGGCGAACATCGCGCCCGAGGGGCCCGTGTACCAGGCCGGGACCCTGTCGGGGAACCCGGTGGCAATGGCGGCGGGGCTGGCGACCCTCAAGAAGCTGGGGCCGGCCGCGTACCGGAGGCTTGAGGTGCTGGGCGCCCGGCTGGAGAAAGGCGTGACCGCGGCAATCAAGGTGACCGCGGCAGCGGCGCACATCGTGCGGGTGGGATCGGCGTTCACGATCTTCTTCACGCGCACGCCGGTGGTCGATTTCGCGTCGGCCAAGACCGCCGACAGCGCCCACTACGGCCGCTTCTTTCACGCCATGTTGGCGCAGGGCATGTACTTGCCACCGGCGCAGCTGGAAGCCGGCTTCGTCTCGCTGGCCCACGGCGAGCGCGAGATCGATGCGTTCGTGGCAGCGGCGGTGGTCGCGCTCAGGTGATAACGGACGTCAACCGGCCAGAAGCACGGTCTTCAGCCCCTCAGCAGCCGCCGCATCAATGAGTCCACGGTCCGCCGCCCAGAAGGTCAGCGATGCCCCACGAGCGACCAGGGTCACGGCCGCGGCCAGGTGGACGGCATCGTAGCCGCGCAGGGATCGCCGAACCACCAGGGCGGGGATCAGACGCACCACGAGCGGCCTGACCTCGACGATCGACATCGCCGCGAAGTCGTCGTCAAGGCGCGCGTAGACGGCGTCGCGCGCGGCGTGAGAACAGCGCCCCTCGCGACACAGGCGCGCGAGCGTGGCCGCAACCTCGGCGTAGGCCACTCGGGCCGTCGCCACCGTGCGTGCGCGAAACAGCGCGCGTACCGCCGACGAGCCCGGCTCGGCCACGTACCGCTTCACCAACGCACTGGTGTCGAGGTAGTGAATCACCCGCGATCCGCCAGGATGGCCGCTGACGCTGAAGTACCGGCGCGCAACTTGACCGGGCGAACCTTGGCGAACCGGCCAGTCCCCACCGTCACCAGGCCAGCCGTCTGCAACCTGGTCAGGCAGGTATCGTCGTCGCCATTGGCCTCGACCACGGCCCGGATCTCGGCGACGACCTTGCCGCGATCTGTGACCCTGACGGTCTCGCCATCGCGAACCCGGCCTAGATAGTGGCTGAGATGGTTTTTCAGCTCCTTGGTGCCGACGTTCATGGCCTGCCCATCAACCCAAGGTAGCCCCGGTAGCCACTTCGAGCAAGGTTGACCGATACCCGGCGAATCCGCTTGGCGGCGCCGGGTTCCTGGGTTAAATACGCGCTCCGTTTCAGGAGAAACCCCACCATGTCGCAAAAGAGCCCGCTTTCCGTCGTCAAAGAAAAGTTCGGAGGCAAGGACAAGCTGGTCGAAAAGCTGGTCGGCCTGCTGCCCAGCGAGGACCTGTCCAAGGATGCCCTCAAGAAGCGGCTGCTCGGCGCTGCCAACAGCAAGCTTCTGCGCCTGCACGGTGTGGCGACTGCGGTCAACGAGACCTACGGATCGCAGGACAAGATGGTGGCGGCGGCGGCGGCGGCCATGGGGCGGACCAAAGACAAGGACTACGTCGCCAAGCTGTCCGACTTCGCGGTGGCGCGGCTTTACGACGTAACCCGGGTGGCCGAGAAGCGGGCCAAGCGAGCGGCGGCGGCCAAGGCCAAAGCGCCCGCAAAAGCGGCCAAGCCAGCGGCTGCGGCAGCGGCCAAGTAGTTCACGCCTTGCGCGTGCGGTCGCGCAGGGCGCGGAAATCCTCGAAGGTTGCGCAGCGCAGGTAGGGGTTCTCAAGCACCTCGCGGCCGATGGTCGAGGTGGGCGTGGAGCCGTAGTTGTGGCCGGGGTAGACGCGGGTCTCCTCGGGCAGCGCGGCCAGGCGTTGCAGACTTGACCACAAGGCGGCGGTGTTGCCCCCGGGGAAGTCGGTGCGGCCACAGCCGCCCACGAACAAGACGTCGCCGGTGACAACGAAGCCGTCGGCCAGGAAGCAGGTTCCGCCCACCGTGTGGCCGAAGGTCGCCAGGGCACGCACGCCGCGGCGCCCGATGGCGATGTCCTGACCATCTGCCACGACCACCAGGCCGTGCTTCGCGACCGCGGTCAGCTTGGCGGCTTCGTTGCGGTGGACCACCACGGCCGCACCGGTTTCGGCGACGATTTGCTCGACACCCTCGATGTGATCGTGGTGGGTGTGGGTGACCAGTACGGTCTTGATGCGCACGCCCAGGCGCGTGGCGTGGCGCAGAAGCGTGTCGGCCTCCCAGGCGGGATCGACCACCGCCGCTTCGCCGGTGTCGGGGCACCACAGGATCTCGCAGAAGTTCTGCAGCAGACCGACCTCGGTCTGGAACACCTCGGGTGCCGCAGGCAGCTGGACGGCGTCGCGGGGCGAGGCCACGGCCGGCATCAACGAGTCTCGACCGTGATCTTGGACGAGCCAATGTTGTCGGCGGCGTCGAGCGCGCGCACCGTGACCACATGGGCGCCCGGCACCAGCGTCGCGGGCAGCTTGAGCGAGAAAGCTTCGCTGCGCTGGTCGAGCAAGCTGTCCGACGGCGCGACCGGCCGCCATTCGTTGCCGTCGACCGAGAACTCGATCTGCGAGATCGGCGAAGCGTCGTCATGGGCGCGACCGGTGACCACGGGAACGCGCGCGGCAAGCTCGCGCACGTCGGGCTTGCCGTTGTCGACCAGCATGGGCGGCGACTCGAAGGTCGATTCAAGCGCGCGCTCGCGCGGCGTGGTCTTCTCATCGGACACCCAGACCCGGAAGACGTAGCGGCCGTCAGGCACCGAGTCGGTGTTCCAGTCGTACTCGGGCTTGGTCAGGGGCTCGGGACCACCCAGGGATCGCCAGGTGCCGGGCTTTTCGCCAGGCCGGCCGCCGTCCTCGCGATACCAGATCTTGTAGATCAGCTCGTCGCCATCGGCATTGTCGACCTTGAAGCGCAGCTTCAGCACCGGCGAGTGCACGCGGGCGGGGCTGGCCGTGACCACGCTGGACAGCAGGCCGACCGCGGTTGCACCGCCGGCGTCGGCCAGGGTCACGTCGGTGATGCGTGGGCGCTGGTTCTGCGGCAAGAAGTGCAAGGTCGCCTCCTTGAGGATGGCGCCCTTGCCCGGCAGGGTGGCGCGGTACTGCAGGTAACGGGCGGGCGGGCTGCTGATCTGGCCTTCGCCTTCGCTGGCATCGAACAGCACGCCGTCGAGCTTGCGCCAGTCGGTCCAGGTCTTGTCGGGCTTGGTGGTGTGGCCCGAGCGGGTCTCGAACAAGAGCGCCTGCGATCCCGACCAGCGCAGCCGACCCCAGCGCGCGTTCCATTCGGCGTCGAACACCTTCGACAGGTAGGTCGCCTCACTGGCGACTGCGGGGCGAGCACGGTACACGCCGCCCACGTCGCCGCTGCCGATCAG
>JANPCZ010000015.1:0-6268 GCA_031431215.1 Myxococcales bacterium | reverse complement strand
GCGCGCGGGGCTGCGCCGTCCGACGTGGTGGCGGTGGTTTCGGCCGAGCCGCAGCCCGCGAGCCAACCGAGCGACATCAAGGCCCAGATGCAGCGGCGTGTGTTCATGGCAACAGCCCGGGTGATCGAGCCTCTATCGGCTCGGTACGAAGTCGAAAAACGCGAAGTTGTTTTCTGCGTTGTAGAACATCGACAGCAACTGCACGCCCGCCTTGTCGAACGTGATGCTTCCGATGTCCGCCCTGTTCCACTTGTGCATGCTGCCGGTCGCCACAGGGAATTTCGCTTCAGCGGCGGGGCGGTAGTTGATCGCGAAACGTACGGGGTTGGCGGCGTTCCCGTACAGCGCGACGATGCGATACGTGCCCGCGGCTTTCACGTCGACGGTGTAGTTGGTCCACTCGCCGTCCTTGGCCCAGCCGATGTATTGCTGGTTCAGGAAGCGGATGGGGGACACCGCCGGGGGGTAGATTCAAGCGGCGATCTCGGTTGGTGACGGTGCCTGGGTGATTCAAGCGGCGATCTCGGTTGGTGACGACTTGCCGATAATGCATCTTGTGCGAAGCCGCTTCCCGGCAGCATGAGCACGGCTTCGCCCCGAAGCCCTACGAGGGCCGGATGACCTCGACCTGCAAAGGGGCGCTGCCCCTTTACCCCGGCGGGGCTCCCCTGCACCCGACCAGGGGCTCGATGGTGGGGCGCGGTCACCGCGCTGGTGCTGCCGGCCCCCCTGCGAGCTGCGAAGGGCGACGTAGGTCCCGCACCGCGAGGCGGGCCCGGTCGCGTGATATCTTGGCGCGCCAAGATGATACGTGTGCTGGCCTCGGTGCTTGCGATCGCATTGCTGATGCTCGAATCGCAGGCACCCGCGCACGCGCAGGCCGTGCTGACCGACTCACCGTCCGAACCTGCGGTCTGGGGCCCGACCGCAGGCGCACTGACCGCGCTGATTCCGCTGGGCGTGGGCGGCGTGTTGCTGGCGAACGACAGACGTCCGGCACTGCAACACGCCGGGATCTACGTCGTCACGGCCGGTTTCGCGCTGGCGCCCTGGGTCTCGCACCTGAGCATCAGGCGCTGGCAGCGGGCGGTGGTTTTTGGGCTGGTGTCGCTGGCCCTGTCGGCCGGCACCGTCACGGCGATGGCGATCACCGATCCGTTCGATCCGGAAGTCGGCAACCGCCGGCGCCTCGCGTTCGGCACGCTGTTCACCACCGCGTTCTTCAGCAGCGCCGTCGGTATCGTCGACGGCTACCTGGTTGGGCCCCCGGCGCGGGGCACGCCATGAAGCGAGTCGTCGCCACGACATTGGCGCTCGCGACGCTCGCGACGCTTGCCTCTGGTTGCGTGATGGTGCCGCAGAACCGCCGCAAGCGCCTGGCCGATCCCATGATGCGGTTCGATACCGACAGCCTGGAGGCTCACAAGCGACAGAAGCTCTACAGCACCCGCGAAGGTGCGTCCGGCGGCGACGGTGCACCCGCCGGCGGTGGCTGCGGTTGCCAATGATCGCCGCGCTGGCTGTCATGGTGGCTTTCGCGCCGAGCTATCAGATCGAATCGATGCGGGTTCGCTTCACGCACTTCGATCAGAACGGGCGCGGGTACCAGTCGGCGGCCGGCGGCGAGGGTCAGCCAGGCTCGGAACGCGCGACCATCGAGCAACCCCAGGCCGAAGTCGTGGCTCGCATCGGCGATCGGCTGACGGAACGCATCTGGGTCCCAGTGGACGTCGTCACCGCGGCGTCGCCCGATCACACACGTTTCGGCCGCGCCGCTGACGCGCCTGCTCCGGACGCGATCACGTCGCCGTCGCGGGGAAACCTCGCTGGATCAGTCGATAGCCTGTCGACGTATCACCTCGATCGCACGACCGATGTGTCGTTCCGCGGTGCCTTTCACGTGGAGGAACCATTCGAATCCTGGGCGTTCGGCCTGGGCGTGACCAGGGCGATGGCCGAGGACAACACTGTGCTCGATGCGAGCGTGCACCAGATCGTGGATTGGTTCGATCGCTTCGGCCTCGACGGTGAACGCTATGGACGAGCCAACCGATCAACAACCAACGCGAACCTGACGCTGACCCAGTTGCTGTCGGCGACCACCATCGTGGGGGTTTCGTATGGCGGGACGCTTCAGCTCGGCACACTTGGCAACACGTGGCAGAGCGTGCTTCTGTCCGACGACATGCGCGGCACCGAACGCCTGCCGTGGGATCGGCAGCGACACGCGCTGTCCACACGGCTCGCGCAGTGGTTGCCGTGGCAGGGCGCGATCAAGCTGCACCACCGCGCTTACATCGACAACTGGGGTCTCGGCGCACACACCGTCGAGGCCGATTTGCACCAGCGTCTCCGCCCATGGCTGACCGTGCGTGCGAGCTACCGCTGGCACAGGCAATCAGCGGCGCGCTACTTCGCCAAGCGCACCGACCCGGCCGAGGATGGGTTTCGCACCGCGGATAGCGATCTCGCTGGGTTGGTCGCCCAGACCGTGGGCGGGGCACTCGCGCTGGATCTGCCCTACGTCGCGCGCGGGCGCGACCTTCACATCGACATAGGGTACGAGCACTACTTTCGTTCCAATCATCTGGCCGTGGACGTGACGACATGCGGACTGGGCTTTCGTTTCTAGTCGCGCTTGGCGCAGTGGCTGGGCCCGCCGGTTGCGCGCGCACCAGTGCAACCACACCAGCAACCACCTCACCTGCCCTGGCCGCGGCGGTGGACTTTCGCAGCGTGCTTGTCAGCGACACCGAGGGCCGTGCCATGCCCCTCCGGGCGGCGCTGCGCGGTCGGGTCGCCCTTCTGAGCTTCTGGGCACCGTGGTGCGAGCCGTGCCTCAAGGAACTACCCGATCTCGACAAACTGGCCCGCAGCGTCGGCTCGTGCGGCGTTGCAGTGATGGGGGTGGCGGTCGGTGAATCACCCGCGACCATCGCTTCTTTCGCCCGTTTGCGCGGTCTGTCCTTCCCGCAGTTGACCGACGAGAACTTCCATCTGACCGATGCGCTTGGCCAACGGCGCATTCCCACGACCATGATCTTCGACCGCGAAGAGCGGGTCGTGTTCGTGGGCGATGCACTCGACTCTCGCGCGATCAAGGCGCTGGCGGACGCGAGCGGGTGCGCGAGGGAAGCGTCGTTTCACGCGCGTTCGAGATAGTCCCTACTCGACGAACGTGATCGTCCAGTCGCGCGGCTCGCCCTTGACGGTCACCTCGACCGTGTCACCGACGCGGCGACCAAGCACGGCCTTGCCGATGGGTGACACCGGCGTGACGACAGAAAGAAAGCCATCGCCGTCGGGGCCACAAAGCTCGATCCCAGCGCCGACCGGGGCGAGAAAGAACGTTCGCCCCTGCGATCCGTCTTCCACCTCGACGACCGCGCCCAGAGAGATTGCGGCCTTGGGCGAGAAACGCGCCGGGTGGAAGGTTTCGAGCACGGCAACTTCAGCCACGGTCCGGGTCGCCCGCACGGCCTGACCGCGGGCCAGACTGGAATACTCCTGCGCCACGCGTGCGTTCTCGCGTTTTTCCGCCGGAGTGGCCCCGACCCGAGCTTCCTCAGCCGCCGCCTCGCCGGCCTTGCGCGCCACCGCAGCCGAATCGCGCAATAGCCCGGTGAGTTGTTCGACCAAAGCGCGCTTGTCCATGAAGGTCGAATCGTAAACCGGTGATCGGGATGAGGCAAAAATCTCGTCACCGCAGATCAGTTGGGAAACTCCCACACTGACCGCGGTCAACAATAGCAATCGAGAGAGGTGACGCCGAGCGAATCGCGATCGCCGTAGCCATTCGCCGGCCGGATGAGATTGATCTCGCTCAAGGCCGATTCCGCCGGTGTCCCCGAAGAGTTCGAACCGGCCGTCCCCGTCGAGATCGAAGGCGGCCTCGGGAGTGAACACACCGAAGGCCGTCGGATCGTTGATGAGCGTGAGCTTGGGGCGCCCGGCGGAGCCGCTCACCGCCCAGATGAAGGTCAGGCCCACGAAGTCGGCGCAGGATCCCCCGCTCTGAAAACGGGCCACGACAAGTCCCGGCGTGCCTGCTTTTCCATCGACACGGCTCACTTCAATGGTCGGCTCCGTGGCGCCTTCCTCGCGATCCGCGGCTTTGCGCGTAAATTCCTTGATGGCTTCGGCCACCTCGGGGTGACGGCGGACCTGTCTTTCCGCTTCGGTGCGAAGCGGCTCTTCCGGCGCCCTTCAAGGCAAGGGTACGAAGTCGACAATTCGCCCCGTGCTCAGCCGCGCGGCGCGCGGGGTGGCTCGATACCGATGCGGGCCAGCGCGGCGTTGACCGCCTGCAGGTCGTGCCAAGCCTCGCGCTTGCGCTCGGGATCGCGCAGCAAGAAGGCGGGATGGTAGGTCGGCATCACCTGGACGCCCTGGTAGCTGCGGAAGTTGCCGCGCAGGCGCGTGATCGGCGTCTTCTCGCCGCACAGGGCGTGGGCGGCGAACTTTCCCAGCGCCACGATCATGCGCGGGCGAAGGACCTCCAGCTGCTTCTGCAAGAAGGGCTCGCACGCAGCCACCTCGTCGGGCTCGGGGTTGCGGTTGGCGGGCGGGCGGCACTTGATGACGTTGCAGATGTAGACGTCGTCGCGCTCGTAGCCCATGGCCTGAATCATCTTGGTGAGTAACTGGCCGGCTGCGCCCACGAACGGCTCGCCGCTGGCATCCTCGTCGGCACCGGGCGCTTCGCCCACGAACACCAGGTGCGCCTCGGGGTTGCCGACACCGAAGACAATGTTGCGACGGCCGCCCGCCAGCTTGCAACGCTGGCAGTCGCCCAGCTCGTCGCGCACCACCCGCAGGCCGGCGGCCCCGGTGGATTGGACGGCCACCCCATCGCCGAACCGGGGCGACGGCGCCGCCGGCACGCCCGCCATGCCGGAACGACCGCGGGTCTCCAGGTGCACGCGAAACCCGGCAACCAGGCTGCGCAGGTCGCGGCGCAAGTCTTCCGACACAGCTAGCCCTTGATCAGCCCGTCGAGCGCCAGACCCAGATAGAAGGTCCCGAGCGTATCGTCCTCAAGGCCCGGCTGCCGACCGATGGTGCCCGACGGTCGCGATCGCTTGACCAGCTCGCGCACGATGGCGGTGTGCACCTCGAGGAAGCTGGCGTCGGTGGACGCGATGAACGCTCGCCCCATCGCGATCGCAACGCAGGCATTCCACGCATTCTCGTCGAGGGCACGGGTACAAAAGCCACGTGGCACCGATGCCGAAACCCGCTCGCGCAGCCAGGCGCCGATGAACGGGGTGTTGCCTTCAGCCGCCAGCACCGCCATCACGCGCATCGCCGTGGTCGACGAGAAGTCGAACAGGCCCTCGCCCTGCGCCGGTTCCGACACGAACGGCGCTGGCGCCTTCATGCCGAAAGCGCGGTCGACGAAGCGACGCGAACTGGCGATGAGGCCGCGGTCCTCACTGGCGCGGGCGTAATCGGCGAGATTCCAGGCCAGGAATCCCGGGTCGCGAAAATCCCGCCCAGAAAGATCGTCGAGATCAGTCAGGTACACGGACAGCAGGCGGGCCGCCGCTTCGACGAAGGCGGCCACGTTCTGATCGCCCGCCGAGATGAGTCCGCCCAGCGCCGCACGCAACACCATAGCGCAGTCATAGGCAGCCTCGTCGCTGGCAGACGAGCCGATCGCGCTCGGGATGAACCGCGGCCACGCCGACGTGACGAACCCCCACGCATCCTTGATGTGGGCGGCGAAACGCGAGTCGCCGCCCAGGGTTTCAGCACGCGCCCACACCCAGATCGCAGCCAGCGTACCGTGGAAGTCTGGGTCCTCGGCGCCTGGCCACGGCGCGACGTTGCCATGGTTGGTGCGTCCGATCATCTGGCGATCGGCCAGCGCCGCACCTGCGCGTTGCAGGTGGCCGGTCACGTCGATGGCGTAAACCCGAAGCTGGTCTTCGCGAGAGGTGGGCATTCAGGTTGATCAGGTGGCGCGCAGGTGACGGCCCCGAGCCCGGGCCACGTTGGTGCCGCCCTCACTGGCGGCGGCGAACAAAGGTAGTAACTCACGCCAGATGGCGCGCGCCAGCGTGGTCTTGTCCTCGGGGCCAAGCGGAATCTCGCGACCGTCTCGAAACACCAAGGTTACCGCGTTGCGATCGCTGCCGAAGCCAAGGCCGGCCGCCGACACGTCGTTTGCCACGATGACATCACAGGCCTTCTCGTGGAGCTTCTTGCGAGCCCGCACAACCAGCCCATCGGCACCTGGCTCGGCGGCGAAACCAACCAGCAGCGG
>JANPCZ010000014.1:52500-54796 GCA_031431215.1 Myxococcales bacterium | reverse complement strand
ACGGCAGATAGGGACCGAACTGTCTCACGACGTTCTGAACCCAGCTCGCGTACCGCTTTAATTGGCGAACAGCCAAACCCTTGGGACCTACTTCAGCCCCAGGATGCGATGAGCCGACATCGAGGTGCCAAACCACGCCGTCGATGTGAACTCTTGGGCGTGATCAGCCTGTTATCCCCAGAGTACCTTTTATCCGATGAGCGATGGCCCTTCCATTCGGTACCACCGGATCACTATGACCTGCTTTCGCATCTGCTCGACCTGTTTGTCTCGCAGTTAAGCTCCCTTGTGCCATTACACTCAACGGCTGGTTTCCAATCAGCCTGAGGGAACCTTCGCGCGCCTCCGTTACTTTTTTGGAGGCGACCGCCCCAGTCAAACTGCCCACCAGGCATTGTCCCCCACCCGGATAACGGGTGCAGGTTAGAACTCCAGACTCAACAGGGTGGTATTTCAACGTTGGCTCCCCGGAAGCCAAAACTCCCGGTTCAAAGCCTCCCACCTATCCTACGCAATTAGGCCCGAAGTTCAGTGCCAAGCTACAGTAAAGGTTCATGGGGTCTTTCCGTCTTGCCGCAGGTAAAGGGTATCTTCACCCCTAGTGCTACTTCACTGAGTCCCATCCCGAGACAGTGGGGAAGTCGTTATGCCATTCGTGCAGGTCGGAACTTACCCGACAAGGAATTTCGCTACCTTAGGACCGTTATAGTTACGGCCGCCGTTTACTGGGGCTTCGGTTCGATGCTTCGTCTTGCGACTGACATCTCCCCTTAACCTTCCAGCACCGGGCAGGCATCAGACCCTATACGTCGTCTTCCGACTTAGCAGAGTCCTGTGTTTTTGGTAAACAGTCGCTACCCCCGATTCTCTGCAACCAATGTCCGCTAGGGGCGTGCGCCCTTCACGGTCACCGGCCTACCTTCTCCCGAAGTTACGGTAGAATTTTGCCGAGTTCCTTAGGATGGGTTCTCTCAAGCGCCTTGGAATATTCTTCCCGCCCACCTGAGTCGGTTTACGGTACGGACGCCACAGCGGTTAACCCCGTCGGAGATTTTCTCGGGAGCATGGAATTATTCAGTTCGTGGACGCAAAGCATCCTCCTCATCACCTCTCGGGGTAGTGCTCCTGCGTTTGTCCCTGTCGGGTCCTACAGGAGCCCCCTACGGGTTTGAACCCCGCCCTTTCGGGCCAGCCAATATGGGGCTGAACTATCCTTCTCCGTCCCTCCTACGAGAACCGTCCGTGGCGGTGCAGGAGTATTAACCTGCTTGCCATCAGCTACGCCTTTCGGCCTCGCCTTAGGTTCCGACTAACCCTGGGAAGATGAACTTTACCCAGGAACCCTTGGGCTTACGGCGAACGGGTTTTTCACCCGTTTTATCGCTACTCAAGCCTGCATTATCTCTTCCAAGCGCTCCACCAGTCCTTACAGTCTGGCTTCACAGCCCTTGGAATGCTCGCCTACCGCTCTCGGACCCCGAAGGATCCTTGAACCCGTGGCTTCGGTGCCATGCTTAAGCCCCGTTACATTTTTGGCGCAGGCTCGCTTGACCAGTGAGCTATTACGCTTTCTTTAAAGGATTGCTGCTTCTAAGCAAACCTCCTGGTTGTCAAAGCGCTCCCACATCCTTCGCCACTTAGCATGAACTTAGGGACCTTAGCCGACGATCTGGGCTCTTTCCCCCTCGGCAATGGAACTTAGCTCCCACTGCCTGACTCCCAGGATAGATGTACCGGTATTCGGAGTTTCGTTGGGTTTGGTAGTCTGGTAGGACCCCTAGCCCATCTAGTGCTCTACCTCCGGTACAGAGTTTCCTGAGGACCTACCTAAATAGGTTTCGGCGAGAACCAGCTATCACCTAGTTTGATTAGCCTTTCACTCCTATCCGCACCTCATCCTCTACATTTTCAACTGTAGTAGGTTCGGACCTCCACGAGGTTTTACCCTCGCTTCATCCTGGACACGGATAGATCACCAGGTTTCGGGTCTATGTCCGGCGACTGGGACGCCCATTTCGGACTCGCTTTCGCTACGGCTACGCCTATTCGGCTTAACCTCGCCACCGACCATAACTCGCAGGCCCATTATGCAAAAGGTACGCAGTTGCACATTCCCCGAAGGGCATAGTGCTTCTACGGCTTGTAGACAGACGGTTTCAGGGTCTTTTCACTCCCCTAGCCGGGGTTCTTTTCGCCTTTCCCTCACGGTACTGGTTCACTATCGGTCGTCAGGTAGTATTTAGCCTTGGAAGATGGTCCTCCCAGATTCCCACAGGGTTGCTCGAGCCCCGTGGTA
>JANPCZ010000014.1:0-50000 GCA_031431215.1 Myxococcales bacterium | reverse complement strand
AGGAGAGGCCGTCTTTCCCGGCAAGAGCCTGAGCCCTCGCCGACGTACGCGGTATTAGCAATCCTTTCGGATTGTTGTCCCCCGCCGGAAGGTAAATTACCCACGTGTTACGCACCCGTCCGCCACTTTACTAGAGGAGTTGCCCCCTCATTCTCGTTCGACTTGCATGTGTTAGGCCCGCCGCTAACGTTCGCTCTGAGCCAGGATCAAACTCTCCAGTTAAACCTTCAACACGGCACCCGAGGGCACCGTGCATTTTCAACTGAGTGATCCATCGAGGGCTTGGTAGCCCTCATGGTTTACTTGCTCGAAAAACTCAAAGTTCCGGGGACTCGTTCGCCATCCTTGCGGATGGGATCGAGTCGAAAATCTTCTCGATTTGCTATTCAGCTTTCAGAGACCGACTGCCTGGACCACCGAGTTCCCGTCGGAGAAGCCCGCGGATTCTGGCGGCCAAGGGGATGGGTACTTTAGTCAGGGAGGACGATCTGTCAACAAAAAATGTGACAGGACCGCAATCTCCCCGCCGGTCTCAGCGCGCCAGCAACCTGGCCGCTTCTTTGGCGTGATACGTTAGAATGAAGTCGGCCCCCGCTCGCCGCATGGACAGAAGGGTCTCCATCATCGTGCGATCGTGGTCGATCCAGCCCCTGGCCGCGGCGGCCTTGAGCATCGAGTATTCGCCGGAAACGTTGTACGCGGCGACCGGGACATCGAACTCGCGACGAACCTCGGCGATTACGTCCAGGTAGGCCAGGGCGGGCTTCACCATCACCAGGTCAGCGCCTTCCTCGATGTCGAGCGCAACCTCCCGGATGGCCTCGCGCACGTTGGCCGGATCCATCTGGTAGGTCCGGCGATCGCCGAAAGCAGGCGCCGAATCCACAGCTTCCCGGAACGGCCCATAGTAGGCTGAGGCGTATTTCGCGGCGTACGACAGCAGCGCCACGTTCTCGTGCTCGGCCTCGTCGAGCGTCTCGCGTAAAAAGCCGATCATGCCGTCCATCATGCCCGACGGCGCGATCACGTCGGCTCCGGCCTGCGCGTACGAGAGCGCGGCCCGGCCCAGGTTCTCAAGGGTGGCATCGTTGTCGACGTCCCCAGCGGCCGGGTCGCGCCGGCCGGCGCTTGCCCCGGGGCCCGGCAGAACCACGCCGCAGTGACCGTGGGTCGTGTACTCGCAGAAGCAGGCGTCGACCGCCACGCACAACTCGGGGACCGCCTTCTTGATCGCCCGGATCGCCTTCTGGACAACACCGTCCGGATGCCACGCCTCGCTCCCCACGGCGTCCTTCTTTTCGGGCAGGCCGAACAGGATCACAGACGGAATGCCCAGTTTGGCAACGGTCTCTACTTCCTTGGCAACCTCGTCGACCGAGAGATGGAACTGATCAGGAAGTGACGAGATCTCCCGCCGCACGCCGCTGCCGGGACAGACGAACAGCGGAAACATGAAGTTGTCGACGGTAAGCGTGGTCTCGCGGACCATGCGACGAAGGGCTTCTGTACGGCGCAGGCGCCGCGGTCGGTTTTCTGGGAAGGACATGGTTAAGGCGACTCTAGCAGCGCGGCGATGATCGCGTCGATGTGGGGAGCGGCGGCGACGCTCGCGACAACGCCGACCTCGCGTGCGGTGGCAGCGCTGGTGGGGCCGATGACGACCACCTTCTTGCCCGCCAGCGCGGCGACTTCGTGCTGGGCGGTGAACGCGCGCAGCGCCGAGGGGCTGGCAAAGATGGCGGCATCAAACAGCGGCAGCGGTGGCAGTGGCGCTACCGGCCGGGTCTCCGAGGCAGGCACCGTGTCGACGACCACGCCGCGCGCGCGCAGCGCGACCGCGAGCGCGTCGCGCCCCCCGATGGCCTGCGGAAACAGCACCCGGGTTCCCGCCGGGACGGCGGCCCAGGCGGTGAGTAGGCCCTCCTGACGCTGCTCGTCCGGCACGAGGTCCACACGCACCCCCAGCGCGCGCAACGCGTCGGCGGTCTCGGATCCCACGGCGGCCACGCTTGGTCGGGCAACGTCGGCCGCCCGAGGCCCTGGCGCAAGGCGGTGGGCGGATTCCGCGGGCAACCTGTCGAGGGCCAGGCGAGCAGCGGTCGCGCTGGTGAACAGCAACCACTCATAGCTGCCGAGTCGCCGCCAGGCTTCGTCCAGAGGGGCCCACGAGGGCGGCGGGCCAACGACAATGGTGGGGTAGGGCAGGGGAGTCAGGCCGGCCGCAGCCAGCGCCGCCAGCCAGGGGCCGGCTTGCGCCTCGGGTCGCGTCACCAATACCCGCAGACCCGCAAGCTGGGTCGGGACGCGCTTCATCGCGGCTTGATGATAGCTTTCCAGCGCAGGTGATGCTCGAAAAGGCCGCGTGACACCACCTAGGACGAAAGCTGTGTGGCGCGACGATGTCCGGCAGTTGCGGCCGATGCTGGCCAAACTGGCCGAGCCGCCGCTGTCAGGAGACAGCCTGGTGTTCGAACCGAAATACGACGGTATCAGGGCGCTGGTGGCGGTGGACCCGGCGCAGAAGAACTCGGCTGCACCAGTCGCGGCACGGCTTTGGGCGCGATCGGGCAACGAGAAGACGGCCCAGTTCCCGGAACTGGCGACGGCGGTGGGCGACCTCAGCGTGGCGATCGGGCGGGGACTTGTCCTCGATGGCGAAATTGTCGCGCTGGGCCCGGATGGTGAGCCGGCTTCTTTCGAGACGCTGCAGCAACGCATGCATCTGTCGCGCGCGATCGACGTGCGCCACCGAGCGCGGGCCACGCCGACCGCGCTGATCGTGTTCGATGTGCTACGCGATGGTGACGAAGATCTGCGGGGCCTGCCGCTCGCGGAGCGACGGGCGCGTCTGGAAAGCATGCTGCTTGAGCGTGCCGGACCTATCGTACGCTTGGCGCGGCAGGTACGAGGTGACGGGCGCGAGCTTTACACCGAAGCGCTGGCCCGCGGGTGGGAGGGCCTCATCGTCAAGGACGAGCGTTCGCCGTATCGATGTGGCTTTCGCGGTGCCGAATGGCGAAAGCTCAAGATCATGCGCCGGCAGCCATTCGTCGTGGCCGGCTGGACGTCGCCACGCGGTTCGCGCGACCAGTTCGGGGCGTTGTTGGTGGGGTACTACCAAGGCGAGCAGCTCCGGTTTGCGGGCCAGGTCGGATCAGGGTTCGATAGCCGCGATCTGATCGATCTCGCAGGGCGTCTTGGGCCGCTCGAGACGCCGCACTGTCCGTTTTCGGAGCGGCCCGAGACCAATGAGAAGCCGCACTGGACGCGGCCGCGCCTGGTGGTCGAGGTGAAGTTCCTGGAATGGACCCGGGCCGGTACCCTGCGACAGCCGGTGTTCGTCGGGCTGCGCGACGGCGCGACCGTGAAAGCCGTCACCCGGGACGGCGTACGGATCGGCGCGGCATCCAGTTCCGGATCGCCGATGCCTCCCGCACCGCATGCGACACCGCTTGCGGGTGATCTCGGAGCGGCGGCGGCCGAGGCTGCAAAGACCCTGGTTGCAAGCATTGATGAAATTGCCGCGCGCGGAGGCCATGGACGCTTGGTGCTGCCGGACGGTGTCGCGCTCGAAGTGTCGAACCTGGGCAAGGTGTTCTGGCCGGAGCTCGGGATCACGAAGGGCGATCTGTTCCGGTACTACGCCCGGGTATCGCCGTTCCTGTTGCCGGTGGTCGCGGACCGTCCGTTGGTGATGAAACGCTTTCCCAACGGGGTCGACGGCGAGGCGTTCTATCAGCACCGGGCACCGTCGGAGATCCCGCGCGGCGTGCGACTGGAGACGCTGGCGGATGATCACGGCGTCGAGAGCCGGCTGGTTGGGGGATCCCTCGCGACTCTCCTGTACATGGTCCAGCTCGCCGTCATCTCGCAGGATCCTTGGTTCTCGCGTGCGCAGTCTTCCGAATTCGCCGACCAGGTGGCCCTGGATCTGGACCCGATGGACGGCGTGCCCTTCACCCAGGTGCTGGATGTGGCGCGCTCGATCCGCGACGTACTCGACAAGCTCGGCTTCCCGGGCGTGCCCAAGACGTCAGGGGCGAGTGGGCTGCACATCTTCATCCCGCTCGCTCCGGGCACGCCGTACCAGGCGGCGCGGCTGTTCTCGCAAATCATCGCCACCACCGTGGCGCGCAAGCATCCGAGAATCGCGACCGTCGAACGCGCGGTCGGCTCGCGCGGAGCAACGGTGTACATCGACTACCTACAGAACATCCGAGGTAAGACCTTGGCGTGCGCGTACAGCGCGCGAGCGAGCACGTTCGCGGGAGCGTCGACGCCGCTGACCTGGCACGAAGTTGACGCTGGCTTCGACACGCGTGACTTCACCATGCACACCGTGCTCGATCGGCTGGCGACCACGGGCGACCTGTGGCAGCAGGTTCGCTCTGGCCCGCCCGTCGATCTGCGGGAGGCGCTCGACACGCTGGCCGTCGCATTCCCCGACACCCGGCCGTCGAAGAACATCGCGGGCGGAAAGAAACGCATGGGGTGATCAGAAGGACCCTTCGCGGGTCGGTTTCTTAGTAGACTGAAAAAACCAGTAGATGCCCAACAAACACTTCGTCCTCGATACCAACATCCTCATCCACGACCCCCGCGCCGTTCTGAATTTCGAAACCAATGAAGTTGTGATTCCGATCTTCGTCCTGGAGGAGATCGACCAGTTCAAGAAGGAATCGTCCGAGCGGGGGCGCAACGCGCGCGAAGTGGCGCGCATGCTGGACGCGTATCGTTCGAGCGGCGCCCGGTTGGCCGAAGGGGCGGACTTGCCCAACGGCGGGCGCCTGCGTGTGGCCGCCGGGCAACGCTCGGTGCCGACCGCGCTGCGCGAGAGCCAGATCGCGGACCACCTGATCCTGGGCGTGGCGCTCGACGTCCGTGACAACAACCCCAAGGACCAGACCGTGTTCGTCACCAAGGACGTCAACCTGCGGTTGCGCGCGGACGCGCTCGGCCTGGTCGCCATGGACTACGAGGCCGGCCGCATCGACATCGACGAGCTGTACTCGGGGATGATGGATCTGGAGGTCAAGGGCGCCGAGATCGACGCGTTCTACGCCAACGGAACCCTGGCCCTGCCGGGCATCCAGGTGCTGCCCAACCAGTACGTGATTCTGCGCGACGTGGACAGCCCTTCCCACACCGCTCTCGGCCGCTTCGACGGCAACCTGAGTAAGCTGGTGCCGCTCAAGAAGCTGCGCGATGGAGTGTGGGGCATCCGGCCGCGCAACAAGGAGCAGCACTGCGCTCTGGATCTGTTGCTGTCGGACGACGTGAAACTGGTGACCCTGGTGGGCAAGGCGGGCACCGGCAAGACCATGCTGGCACTGGCTGCTGGGCTGTTGCGGGTGGTCGAAGAGCGCACGTACCACCGACTGTTGGTGTCGCGGCCGATCTTCCCACTGGGACGCGACCTGGGTTTCTTGCCCGGCGATCTGGAGGACAAGCTGAACCCCTGGATGCAGCCCATCTACGACAACATCGAGTTCCTGATGGGTCTGTCGAAGACCGATCAGAAGAACGGCCGCAGCCACCGCGAATTGGTGGATCTCGGGTTCATCGAGATCGAGCCGCTGACCTACATCCGCGGCCGGTCAATCCCGAACCAGTTCATCATCGTGGACGAGGCTCAGAACCTGACCCCTCACGAGGTCAAGACCATCATCACGCGGGTGGGCGAGGGGACCAAGATCGTGCTCACCGGCGATCCGTACCAGATCGACAACCCCTACGTCGACGCCACGTCGAATGGGCTCACCACCATCGTGCAGAAGTTCAAAGGGCAAGGCATGGCCGGGCACCTGACGCTTTCCAAGGGCGAGCGCTCGCCGCTGGCCGAGCTGGCGTCGAATTTGTTGTAGCGTTCACTCGTCACGGAGTTCCACGTTCCAGTAGCTGGCGTTGGCCAGGTCGAGGAACGGCCGCCATTCGCGGTAGCGGACCCGATCCGTGCCGGTGCGAAAGGTCGGGGTCCAGCGCGGGCGCACCGGCTGCTTGAGCAGTCGAAGGGCGGCTTGCTCGGGCGTGCGCGCGCCTTTGGTCAGGTTGCAGTCGATGCAGCAGCACACCACGTTCTCCCAGGTGGTGCGTCCACCCTGTGCGCGCGGAACCACGTGATCGAGATTGAGCTCGGTGCGGGGCAGGCTCTCGCCGCAGTACTGGCATGTGTTGCCATCGCGCATGTAGATGTTGTGTCGTGAAAACCGCACCTTGGTCTTCGGAATGCGGTCGTAGAGTTGCAAGATGATCACGCGCGGCACGCGGATCACGCGATCGATGGTCTGAACCACATCGTCGCCGGCGCCAACCTCGGCTGACAGCTCCGACCAGCTGGTGAAGTCGAACGTGCGAAACTGCTCGTCGATAACCTGCGCGACGCCCAGGTAAAGCAGCGAGAAGGCGCGGCGAGCGTTGGTGATGTGAATGGGCTGGTAGTGCTTGTTCAGCACCAGCACCGAGCACTGGCTCAACATGGAAGGGCCTCGTCCCGGGCCACGGCCGCCAGCACCGCCACCAGCTCGTCGAGATCGTCCACGGCCAGTGTACGCACGTCGAGCAACACCTCACCTTCGGCGATTCGCACCACCAGCGGCGGGCTTGCCCGCAGTAATTGGCGCGCCAGCGCTTCGGCGTCGAGGCGTCGGTGACGAACCGTGACGACCCATGTCTCGGGAGCCGCCAGCGGCAACGCGCCGCCACCCACCGCCGACGTCTCGCGGCGCTCGCCCAGGATGAGATCAGGCGCCGCGACCCGCAGGCGTGCGAGCAGGTCATCCTTGCGCGCGGCAAGTTCTTCGATCGGTGCCACCAGCATGCGCAGAGCGGGCAGCTCGTCGAGCGCGGTGCCCGAGCGGTAGCTGTAGAGCGTGGCATCGAGCGCCGCCAGGGTCATCTTGTCGGGCCGCAGAGCGCGCATCAGGGGGTGACGCCCGATGCGGTCGATGAGATCGCCCCGGCCCACCAGGATCCCGGCTTGCGGGCCGCCCAGGAGCTTGTCGCCCGAGAAAGTGACCACATCCGCGCCCTGGGAAATCAGTTGAGGCACCGTGGGCTCACCGCCCAGACGTCCGTCGGACAGACGGCCGAGATCCATGACCGCCCCCGAACCCAGATCCACCATAACGGGAATCTGCCGCTGCCGGCCGGTCGATGCAAGCTCGGCAAGCGACGCCTCCTCGGTGAATCCCACCACGGCGAAGTTGGAACGGTGCACCTTCAGAAAGAGAGCGGTGTCGGGGCCAGTCGCGTCCAGGTAGTCCGCAAGACGGGTCTTGTTCGTGGTGCCGACCTCGACCAGGCGCGCCCCCGACGCGCGCATCACGTCGGGAACGCGGAAGCCGCCGCCGATCTCGACCAGCTCGCCGCGCGATACGATGACGTCGCGTCCCGCCGCCAGCGCCGCCAGCGCCAGCAGCACGGCACCCGCGTTGTTGTTGACGACCAACGCCGACTCGGCGCCGGTCAGGGCGGCGAGCGATTCTCGCAGGTGATCCTGCCGCGACCCGCGCCCGCGCTCGGCGGGGTCGTATTCCAGCGTGCAATAACCCCGGGCCACCTCGCACACCTGCTCGATCGCTCGGGCCGACAGCGGTGCCCGGCCGAGGTTGGTGTGCAACACGACCCCGGTGGCATTCAAGACTCGACGCAGTCCCGGGGTGCTGATCTCGCGAGCCCGCGCCTCGAGGCCCGCTGACACCTCGACCATCAGCGCGTCGGAATTCGCGTCGGCCTGCGCCTCGGGTTGTGCCAGCAAGCCGCGCCGGCATGCTTCGATCTCGCGCCGCGCGGCACCCAGCACCGCCCAGCGCGGGTAAAGGGCAAGCAACATGCGTCCCCGGTCGGACCGGAGCACGTCGTCCACTGAAGGGAGCCGCCGGAGGAGCCGATGCAGGTCGGCCGCGCTCATGATCTACGGGGCGCATGCTAACAGACGGCGGCGAGAGCGACAAAAACGGCTAGACTCGCCACGCTTTGAATACACAGGCGCTTTCGGCGCTGGTGGCAGCGATCGTGGGCTTGGCGATCGGCGGGTCGGTGCTCTTGCGCGAGGCTCGCCGGGGCGGCCACGTCCTGTTCGCCACGTTTGCTTTCAACCTCGCGCTGCAGAAGCTGTTCTCGTTCTTCGCGGTCGGGCTCGACTCAGACTTTTTCCAATGGGCCGCCATGCTGGTGGCGGTATCGCTGCCGGCCACTGCGCAGCGGTTCTTTCAGGCGTTTCTTGGCGACGAGGCTGGCCCTCCGCCGCTGTCGCGCTCGACCGTGGTTGGCGCCGGAGTCTTCTACCTGGCGCTGTGCTTCTCACGCTTCATCGATCCCATCCACAAGGCGATGTGGTTCGGGGTCGCGTTCTCGGTTTACGTGTTCGCCGGGCTCTACCTGTCGGTCTACTACCTGTACCGACGCTACCGGGAGACGCCATCCCGGGTAGAAAAAATTCGGCTGCTCTACCTGCTGGTCGGCGGGGTGGCCACGGTGACCGCCGCGGTGCTGGATGTACTGCCGCACGGGCCGGCGTTCGGCAACATCTTCATCACCATCTATCTGTACTTCCTGTCGCAGACGCTGGTGCGTTACCGGCTGCTCGACCTGAATGAGCTGCTCGGGCGCATGGTGGTTCTGGCCACGCTGGTTCTGATCGTCACCCTCATCTACGGCGTGCTGGTCAAGTGGGTGGGACCCGATCAGCACGGCCTGTTCTTCTTCAACGCCCTGGTCGCGTCGACGGCGATCCTGATCGTGTTCGACCCGCTGCGATCGCGCGTCGAAGCTGCGGTCAATCGCTGGATGTTCCAGGAGAAGTACGAGCTGTCACGGCGGATCGAGAATCTGCGCGCCGACTTGATGAACATCATCGATGTCCGCGATCTTGTGCCGCGGGTGCTGTCGGCGCTGGAGGATTCGCGCCGGGTCACCCACGCCTCGATCTACATCGTGGATCCCGATGGCTCGGCCTACGAGTTGGCGGGCCACATCGGGCCCCGTCCCGAGGCCCGGGTCGATGCTGTCGCCAACCGCGCCTTCGTCGAGCGCCTGCGCCGCGCGAGCGTCGTGTCGGTGGAAGGCCTGGAGCGTGAGCTGGCGGCGCTTAAGAGCACGCACACCGACGAGAAGGAAGCGCTTCTGCTTATGACCCGGGCGCTGGACGCGATGCACGGCTCGGTCGCGGTCGCGGTGGCCGGCGAGGAGCAGCTGCTCGGCATGCTGGTCCTGCGCGACGAGCGCCTGCGCGAGGCGTATTCGTCGGACGAGATCGAGCTGTTTCGCGGGGTGGGGGCGTCCATCGGCGTCGTGCTGCAGAATTCGCAGGTTTACGAGCGCATGAAGGAACGTGATCGCCTGGCGGCCCTCGGCCAGATGGCCGCCGGCCTGGCCCACGAGATCCGCAATCCGCTCGGGTCGATCAAGGGCGCGGCGCAGTATCTGCAGCCAGTCGGGCAGCAGGCCGCGGACGCGAGCACGAAGGAATTCCTCAACATCATCGTCGAGGAGGTCGACCGGCTGAACAAGATCGTGTCGCAGTTTCTCGACTACGCACGGCCGTACCGCGGCGATCAGAAGCCCCTCGATGTCAACGATGTGGTCCGCAAGACGCTGCAGCTGGTGGAGAAAGAGGAAGGGGCCGCGCGGGTGGAGATCTCCACCAGCCTGATCGATGGCATGCCGCAGGTGCGTGCCGACGCCGAGCAGTTGCGCCAGGTGTTCCTGAATCTGGCGATCAATGCGCTGCAAGCCATGTCTGCGGGCGGACGCCTGCAGGTATCCACCAGCTTGCGCCGCTCGACACGGCGGGGCGCCGTGGCGGCGTTCCTCGAAGTGCGTTTCCGTGACACCGGCCTGGGTATTCCGCTGGCGGACATCAAGAGTTTGTTCATTCCGTTTTTCACCACCAAGGAGAAGGGCACCGGCCTCGGGCTGCCCATCAGCCAGCGCATCATCGAGAACCACGGCGGCACCATCGAAGTGCGTTCGCAGCCGGGTGCGGGCGCCAGCTTCACGGTTCTCTTGCCCATCGAGGCCGACGCGTACGCCACCTGGGCCGAGTCGAAGCGGGGACCGCCACCAATTCCCGATCGGCGCACCCCGCTGTCACTACCCGCTATCGAGCCGGATAAGCTGCTACCGCCGCCCTTGCCGGGTCCTGCGCGCGGCGCAGGGCGCTGAACCCGTGGCGCCGACACACGACAACGGATAGATAGACCGCGGTGGCTGCACCCGAACCTGAATCAAAGCGCATCCTGATAGCCGACGACGAGCTGAACCTGCGTCGCGTGCTGGAAGCGATGCTGCGGCGGGAAGGCTACGAGGTCGTCACCGCGGCCAACGGCATCGAGGCGCTGGGGCAGATGAATCGCAGCGTCCACACGGTCATCACTGATCTCAAGATGCCACTGCTCGATGGTATGGGGCTCCTGCGCAAGCTGTCTGCCGACTATCCGGCCGTGCCGGTCGTGATGATCACCGCGCACGGGTCGGTCGAGAACGCGGTCGAGGCGGTCAAGCTGGGAGCTTTCGACTATCTGGAAAAGCCCTTCGACCAGGCGCAGCTGCGGCAGATCGTTGCCAAGGCGCTGAAGACCCACGCCCTGTCACGACGGGATGCGCAGCCCGAGGAGGTGACCGCGCGCGGCCGCTTCAAGCTGGTGGGCGAGTCGCCGGCCATCCGGCAGATCTACGCCGTGGTCGAGAAGGTCGCCAACACGCCATCGACCGTACTCATCACGGGCGAGTCGGGCACGGGCAAGGAACTCATCGCGCGGGCGTTGCACGAGAACTCATCGCGCCACGCCGGGCCGTTCATCAAGATCAACTGCGCCGCCATACCGAAGACGTTGATGGAGTCCGAGCTGTTCGGCTACGAGAAAGGCGCGTTCACGGGCGCCGTGGGCGCCAAGCCAGGACGCTTCGAACTGGCCCACGGTGGGACGCTGTTCCTCGACGAGATCGGCGAGATCCCCACCGAGAGGCAGGTCAAGATGCTGATCGAGATGCAGGTCAAGCTGCTGCGCGTGTTGCAGGAATCGGAATTCGAGCGGGTCGGTGGCATCAAGACCATCAAGGTCGACGTCCGGTTGGTAACCGCGACCAATCGAGATCTCGCTGCCGAGATCGCTGGCGGCGCATTCCGCGACGATCTGTACTACCGGCTCAACGTGGTGCCCATCCACCTACCGCCGTTGCGTGACCGGCGTGAGGACATCCCGCTGCTCCTGAATCATTTCATCACCAAGTTCAACGATCGACTGAAGAAGCAGATCACCGGCATCGACCCGGCCGCGGTCGACCGGCTGGTATCGCACAGCTGGCCGGGCAACATCCGCGAACTCGAAAACGTGATCGAGCGAACCATGCTGTTTTGCGAAGGCCCCCGATTCCTGTTGTCGGATCTTCCCGCCGAGTTGCTGGGTGCGCCCGCGGCTGCGGTGCCGACCACGGAAGAACGAGCCGCTGTGGCAGGGACACCGGGCACGGCGGACGAAGCGGTTGGCTCGTTGAAGGCGGCAGTCAAGGCGGAGACCGAGCGAGTCGAACGCGAGCTCATCCAGCGCGCGCTCGACGAGACCGGCGGTAACGTCACCCAGGCGGCGCGCAAGTTGAAGATCTCGCGCAAGAGTCTTCAGACCAAGATGAAGGAACTGGGGCTGCGCGATCGCGACTGAGGCGCCGCCCCAGATCACGGCGCGGATCGCCGAGCCGGCGCGCCTGACCGGGGCTCGGGCGATCCGAGCCGATGTGTTATCGTCGCCGCGGCTTTCCGTCATGGTGCGCAAGGCGCTGGTTTTCCTGCTGCTGTCCTCGGTATTTCTGCCTGCGCCTGGCGCGCACGCCGCGGAAGTGACGCGGGTGCTGTCGGGTAGCAGGGCCAAGGGCGAGCTGTTCGACATGAGCCTCACCGCGTCCTGGCTGCGCGAGGACAAGACCGCGATCATCAAGCGCGAGTTCGAGGCGGCCTCGACCGGCGGCGACACGACCGTGATCCGCGATCTCATCTACCGGCAGTCGCGCAACCTACTCAACCTGCGGGCCGACACGGGTTTGTTCCGAAACATCAGCGCCTTCGTGGTGGCACCCCTGGTGTTGTCGGATGATCGCTCGTTGTCGTTCGATAGGCGCAGCGACGGCTGTCAGATGATGGGAGCGACGGCCTTCACCCCCGACTGCGTGAACGAGGTGAACTCGACGTTCCTGCGCGATGGCATCCAGGACAAGGTCGGCGGCGAGTTCGGCTGGGACGCAACCCACAACCGGCGTTTCTCCAGCCCCTCGGAGATGGTGTTCCGCGGGCCGACCCGGAAGGGGCTCGAGTACCTCAGCATTGGCCTTGGCTGGGCGGTGTTCAACCAGCAGACCGACGACACCAAGCCGACCTGGATCGTGCGGCTGGAGTCGCGTTTTTCGGTTGCCGAGGACATGCGCTTCGACCGCGAGAAGTCGAGCGCGAACACCGGCGTCGGCCTCGGTTACCACCAGTACGTGCTGTCGACGATGTTCTCGAAGCGCTTCGACTGGTTCGACCCCTACCTGGGCGGCTGGTACATGCTGCCATCGACCACCTCGGGCAGCATCTACAAGCAGTATCCGCTTGGACGCAACGGCTTCGGTGGCCCGCAGCATCGGGTCGGCGCCGACTTCGGCGTCGAGGGCATCATCTGGGAACAGCCACGCGAGCAGCAAAGAGTCACGCTGGAGCTACGCGGGCGGCTGGAGATGCGCTCCTTCGGCCTGGCCCAGGGCGAGCTGTGGGAGCCGCTGTCGGGGCGATCGACTTGTCCGATGGATCCACTCGCGTGCCGCAAAGACATCGATTGGGACCTCAACCAGGACGGCAAGGTCGAACCCTCGAACGGTGTCACGCGCAGCCCAAGCTACGGGCTTTTTGGTGGCGACGCTGGTCTCAACGTGCAGGTGGGACGTTATGTACGATTCCGCGGTCTGTTTGGCCTTACCTGGGAACAAGACCGTTTCCTTACCGACGGACGGTCGGGCAACGACGCCACCGATGCGACGGGGCGGCGCTTCCGGGTCGAGGACGCGCGCCTGTGGCACGTGATGCTCGAGGGCGGCCTACTTTTCTAGTTTCACCAGCGCCAGCACGCTGCGGTAGATCTCGCGGCGCGGGCGTCTGGTGCTAGCGGCCATCAGATCGGCAACGTCGCGGCTGCTTCGGCCCTGTGCCAGCAGGGCGCGCGCCTGATCTTCCCAACCGCCGTCAGCGGGCGCGCCCGAGTTCTCGCCGGCGCCGGCCACCACCAGCGTGACCTCGCCCAGAGGGCGATCCTCGGCATAGCGCGCGGCAAGCTCACCAAGTGAGCCGCGCACCAGCTCCTCGTGCGTCTTGGTCAGCTCGCGCGCCACGCACGCCGCGCGATCGGTCCCGAGACTGGCAGCGAGATCGGCAAGTGTGGCCGCCACCCGATGCGGCGATTCGTACAGGACCAGGGTCGCCGGTAGCGCGCGCAGGCTGTCGAACAGAGCGCGACGCGCGCCCGGCCGGCGTGGTGGGAAGCCCGCAAAGAAGAAGCGATCGGTGGGCAAGCCCGAGGCCACCAGGGCCGCGAGCACCGCCGACGGACCCGGCACCGGCACCACCCGCGCCCCGACTTCGACCGCCGCGCGCACGATGCGGAACCCGGGATCCGAGACCGTGGGCGTGCCGGCCTCGGACAGCAAGGCCACGTTGCGACCCTGCCGCAGCCACTCGGCCGCTTCAGCCGCCCGCGCCGCCTCGTTGGCGTCAAAACAAGAGTGCGTCGGCTTGTCGATCCCGTGCGCCACCAGCAGGGCGCGTGCTGTGCGGGTGTCCTCGGCCAGAATCAGATCGGCGTCGCGCAGGGTGGCGATCGCCCGCGGCGAAAGATCGGCGGGGTTGCCAAGGTGGGACGAGACCACGAACAGGATGCCGGACGACGGCGACAAGGCGCCACGATCGCCAACACGCCCAGCTTTGTCCATCACGCTGCGGTGCAGAGCGGCCTTCACTCGCGAATTCGGCGATGGCGACGCCGAAGGCGGCGCCACGCCAGCAACACGACCCCACCGTGGCCCAGGCCGATCACGAGCCACCGTGATGGCCGTGAATCGCGGCCTTGGCCGACGCGGCAGTCGCAACCGCCCAGGGCCATATCCAGAGGCGGCGTGGCATCGACGCCTGGATTCACCGCCGCCACGGCTGCACTGAACACGCCGACATCGTCGATCACGGCCTCGACCACGTTGTTCTGCACCACGCCCGCATTGTCCGCGACGAAGCGGAAACGCAGCGACGGCGCCGCCATCGCCCCGGGAGGAAGTCGTTCGGACAGGTTGACGATGCGCCGTTGCCAGCCGAGGCCCATGCCTTCGATGCGGTCGATCTCGCTCCACGCCTTGCCGTCGGGCGACGCCAGGATGCGCAAGGTATCGCCTGCGCCCGGGATGAGCACCTCGTTGTCGAAATCCGCCGACACGAAATACACGCGGAACGACAGGCGCGGCTCGCTCAGACCAGCGAGCGAAAACTCGGGTGACTGCAACGTGGTGGCGCCGTTCTTGACGTTCTGCCCGTCGGGGGCCCCGGTCACGAAAGCGTGTGATCCCGAGAACGCGCCCTGGGGCTGCATGGTGAACTCGAATTCGATGCTGCGCTCGGGATTGCCCAGCTCCCACGCACCCGACGTGGCTGCATCGGTCCCGTCGGGATTCACCTGCCAGGCCGTCGGGGCCTGGCTGCCCTCGAGGTTGTCCAGGCGCACCTCCTTGAGCCCCAATACAAAACCCAGCGCGGCCTTCGACGGGCCCAACCGTCCCGGGGCCGACAGATCCAGGTAGAGCTCTTCGCCGACCGCGGCGTCTCCCGCAACACGACCGTCGAAGGTCAGTGTCGCTGACTTGCCGGGCGCCAGCACGGGCGAGTCGACCAGATCCTTGGTCATCTCCGCCCAGCCACGCGTGGCCGCCCGAACGCTCGCCCGCCCGGCCACGGTGCCAACGTTGGTGACGGTGATCTTGACCACGAACGCCTCGCCCGGTGCCACCACCCCGTCCTTGGGCATCACCGACGGTGCCTCGCTTAACTGGGCGTCAGCGTAGGTGAACGCCTCCCCGCGGCACGGCCGCAAGAGTTCTGTGCATACCTTGCCGCGGCCATCGCCGGCGGTGTTGTAGAAGTCGGTCCACAAGCGCCGGGTGTTGTCGATGCGGAACGCCTCGCCGATTTTCTGGGTGGCTGGCGTGCCGGAGGCGACCACCAGGACCACGCCCATGCGCAGGTCCTGCGCCGCAGGATCGCTGCTGGGCTCGCGCTTGCCGTGCACCCGCACGATGTCCTTGATGGAGAGATCCAGTTTCTTCGCCGTATAGCGGCCGGTGCGCGACAGCGGCGCTTTGTCCACCAGTTCGTCGCGCTCGTTGCGGATGTCGGTCAGCAAGAAGAACGGTGGCACCTCGTCGGCGGTGCGCAAACCCATGCCGTACTGATCGAGCGCCCCATAGCGCTTGCCTCGCTCGACCGGCGTGAAGGTACCGTCGCCGTTTTCCTTCCAGCTCCAGCCGTCCATGAAGGAAGCATCGGCCTGCACCCCGCGCGCCCAGTGCGCCTTTTGACGGCCAAGCAAGTCCTCACTCACTTTGCCGTCGCCTTCGCGCTGGAACCGGAAATAGACGATCCAGCGGTGGGCTGCTTCTTGCGCCCAGACGGAATAGAGATCGTTGTCCATCTCCTCGGCGGCGTCGCGGCCGTAAATGGTGATGCGCTTCATGTTGAGCACGGTCTCGAGCCGCCCACTGCGCGACCCGTACCGGTCGGCGAAATCGAAAAGATCGATGCCGATGCCCTTCGTGGTGTTCTTGATCGCCTGCTGGTAGGCAAGCGCGGTGGGTGTCAGACGATCCACGAACGAAAGAAACACCGCGATCTGGTCGTAGTCGTCACCGAAGGCGGCGATGAAACGGCTGCTGATGCATTCCATGTTGCCCGCGCCGATGCCGAAACCGGTGCCGCGGGAGGCCACCGTGCACTCGTCACCCTCCAGCACCGCCACGCTACCTACTGTCAGGAAGCCATCGCCCACCCCAGCGGGCGTGACCGCGGCCACGGGTTTTGGTGGGAAGGTGGCGAAGCGCTCGCGCTCGGCCGCCCGTGCCCACGCGGTATCGACTCCCACGCTGTCGCCCTGACCCATCCACAAGTCGACGGCGTGCGGCGGCGGCTGCCCTGATCCGGTGCCACCCACCGGGGCCGGCCGGCGCCCCTCGTGCCCGATAGGCGTGGCGGCGCACAAAACAGGCACGGCCACGAGGAGCATGCGCGGCACCAGGAGCGGGATCTTCATGAGCGGGTGATTATGCCGAACCCAGAGATTCTTTGGACACCGCAGCGTGGAATCGGGGAGCTTGCTACAATCGGCGAAATTCATGGATCTGGTCGATGATCCGTCCACGCCCCCGGGTCAGGGGCCTAGCCCGGAGCCTTTCATGCGACGATTCTGGAAAGTCTTCATCTTCGTCGGCGCCTGCGTCGTGGCCCTCGGCGTCACCATCCGCCACCGCGGGCAGGACCTGCGGCTCGAGGCCAGCGCTTCGCTGCGAGCGGCGGGGCGTTCGTCGGGCGGATCCTACGATCTGTCGCAGCTCGCCATTGCTTCGCGAGCGCTGTACTTCGTCAACAGCAACTACTTCGACAAGACCCGCGTCGATCCGCGGCGCATGCTGGTGGGCGCGCTCGATTTCCTTCAGCGCGACGTGCCCGAGATCCTGATCGACCGTTTCCCTGAGCGTGATCCCAAGCAGGTCAGGGTCAGCGTCAACGGCAACCAGCAGATGTTCAACATCGAGGGGGTCGACTCGCCGTGGGGCCTGCGCCCCAAGCTGATGGAGATCTTCAAGTGGCTACAGCCTCGTCTGCAGCCGGTCGAGCCCAAGGACGAAGCCCGCCGTCTGGTCGAGATCGAGATTGCGGCGACCAACGGCATGCTTTACACGCTTGATCCGCACTCGGTGCTGCTGGACGTGGACAGCTTCAAGGACATGCGGATGACCACCCAGGGCAAGTTCGGCGGCCTGGGCATCGTCATCGAGATGGACCGCAAGAGCCGCATCACGGTCAAGAAGCCGATGCTTGACACCCCGGCGATTCGCGCCGGTATCAAGGCCAAGGACCACATCGTCCGGATCAACAACGAGTCGACGACGAACATGACTCTGCAAGAGGCCGTCGATCGGCTGCGCGGTGACATCGGCGCGCCGGTCGAGGTCTACATCGATCGCGACGGGACGACCGGCACCAAGAAGTACACCATCGTCCGCGACGCGATAAGGCCGCCGGCCATCGATCCGCCCGCGCGGGTTCTGACCTCGCCCGCTGTGTCGGGCCAGCCGGCAGCCAAGGTCGGTTACTTCCGCCTGGTCAGCTTCTCGGCCAACACCGAGCGCGATTTGATGGAAGTGCTGGGCATGTTCGAGCGCGAGAAGGTCAAAGGCATCATCATGGACCTGCGCTTCAACCCCGGTGGCCTCTATGACCAGGCGCAGAAGGTCGCCGACGCATTCATCGAATCGGGCGTGCTGGTGTCCATGGTTGGCCCCAACGGGTCGGGGCGCAAGGACGAGCACGCCACTCGCAACGGCGATGTGAAGGTGCCGCTGGCGGTGCTGGTCAACCAGCGCTCGGCCAGTGCGTCCGAGATCGTCGCGGGCGCAGTCAAGAACCTCGATCGAGGCGTCATCATCGGCGAGACCACCTTCGGCAAGGGCTCGGTGCAGATGCTGTTCGACATCACCTCGCCGGTGGCGTTCGGTGCCAAGCAAGAGGACGACAAGCTCGGCCTCAAGCTGACCACCGCGCAGTACCTGACCCCGGGTGATCTCTCGATTCAGGGCGTGGGCGTCACGCCCGACATCGACATGATCCGGCTGCACGTGCAGAAGCGGCAGGACGAGGCTCTGATCCGCCTGCAGACATCGGCGCGCCGCAGCCAGGAATCCGACTACGAATGGCACCTCGACAACCCGAACGCACGCAGGGGCGCCAAACCCGCGGAGGCTGTCTCGTACCTGTTCGTGCCACCACCCGGCTCGGACAAACCGACGCCGGACGAGGACGATGATCATGGCGAGGATGTCGAGGAGACCGAAGCCGACGTTGAAGCCGAGGAAAATCGCACCGATTTCCTGATCGACTTCGCGCGCGACTTTCTGGCCCAGGCGAAATCGTCACGTCGGCGCGAGTTGGTAACTCAATCAAGAGCGTTCCTCGACAAGGTGCGAGCCGACGAGGACAAGAAGGTCGCCCAGGCGCTTGAGAAGCTGGGTGTCGACTGGAGCGTCGGTCCTGCTTCAAGCGCACCGGGGCAACTCGCGGCCACCCTGGCTCCGATTGGCGGCGACGGCCACGTCGCCGCCGGACAGTCGGTCAAGATCCGGGGCACGGTCAAGAACCTGGGCAGCCAGACCGTGCACCGGGTGCATGCAGTGCTCAAGAGCGACAACGGCTTGTTCGACGAGAACGAGATGGTGTTCGGCAAGCTCGCGCCGGGCGAGTCGAAAAACTACGATCTGACGGTCAAGGTGCCGCGAAACATGCTGACCCGGACCGACGTCATCAAGGCCAACCTGCTAGCCGCGGGGCCCGTGAAGTCGAATGCCACCGAGATGACCGTCAACATCGACGGCAAGCCGCGGCCGCTGTTCGCGTACTCGTACCAGACCATCGACGATGTCGCCGGGGCCAACCAGGACGGGCAGGTGCAAAGGGGCGAGCGGGTACGTCTGATGGTGCGCGTGAAGAACATCGGGGCCGGGCCCTCGCTCAAGACGGAGGCCATCCTGCGCAACGGCCCGGGACAAGAGGGCATCATCATCAATGGTGGCCGCTACGACACCAAGGATCTGGCGCCGGGTGCGACCAAGGCCTTTTCGTTCACCTACGACGTGGGCCAGGACTTCCGCGGCGACGAGTACCAGCTGGAGTTAATGGTGGCGGACACCGTCTTCGGCGAGTCAGTCACCGACAAGATAAAGATCAAGGTAGCAGGACCCGGCAAGAGCCCCGAGGCGCAGACTGGCACCGCCACCGTCACCCGGGCCGACGCCCCGGTGCGCGAGTCGGCATCCGAGGCCGGGCTGTTGCTCGGCCGTGCGACGAAAGCCTCGGGGTTCAAGGTCACGGGACGCATGGGCGCCTTCACCCGGGTCGAGCTGGAAGCGGGACGGCCCGCATTCCTGAGCACGACCGATGTGTCACCCGGCGGGGCGGCGAAACCGGTGACCGACGCCAGCCTGTCTCCGACCTGGCAGGTCATGCCGCCGATTCTGACGGTGACAGCGCCGACGTTGGTAACGGGAAACAGCGTCCACCTCAAGGGCCTCGTGACCGACGATCACCAGGTCAAGGATCTGTTCATCCGCGTGTACAACCGCGAGACCAAGTTGCCGGCCAAGAAGGTGTATTACCTGCCCAACAACAGCAAGGGCGACCGCGCGCGGCTTTCATTCGAGACCGACGTGCCGCTGTGGCCAGGCAGCAACTTGGTGCAAATTTTTGCCCGCGAGACCAACGAGATCCAGTCGGTGCAAACCCTGGTGGTGCTGCAGCAGTCCGGTCCTAGCGTCGCCCAGAAGGTCAGCGAGCCGGGCCAGGCTCCGCAGATGCAGGGCCTGGCGCCCCAGGTGGGAGGCAAGCCATCCGGCCCGCCCACCTCGTCGACCGGCGGAGCGAAGATGCCCAAGGACGGCAAGAAGTCCGATAGCTTCTGACGTCGTGGCGCGATCGACGCGCGATCACGACGATGATCAGACCTGTTCTCAGGTTCGCCCGGGTCTGACATAAAGGAGCTGTGGAGACTGCGGCATCGCCCGATCTCGAAATCGATGCCGAGGCTCAGGCCGAGGCCGTCGAGCCGCCCGGGCGCTTCTCGCGCGCATCGCTGGCGCGCGAGCTGAACCCACCGCAACTGGCGGCGGTGGTACATCCGGGGAAACCGCTGCTGGTGATCGCGGGCGCCGGATCTGGCAAGACCCGGGTCATCACCTACCGGCTCGCGCGGTTCATGGCGACGGGCACCGATCCGCGCCGCATCCTCTCGGTCACGTTCACCAACAAGGCGGCGGGCGAGATGCGAGCGCGAGTCGCGAAGCTGCTCGGCGGCGACGATAACCTGTGGGGTCTCTGGCTCGGCACCTTCCACGCGTTGTCGGCACGCCTTCTGCGCCGCTACGGCGAGGCGGTGGGCCTACGCCGAGACTTCGTCATCTACGACGACGATGATCAGAAACGACTCCTGTCGCGGGTGCTGACCGACCTCAACGTACCCGATCGTCTGTTCCCAGTGCGCCAGGTGCTATCGGCCATCGATCGAGCCAAGAACCAGGGCACCGACCCCGATCATTTCCAGGCCGGCGACTACTTCGAGGAGGTGATCGGCAAGGCGTACGCGCTGTACGAAGCGCGGCTCAAGGCGGCCAACGCCACTGACTTCGGTGGCCTCCTGCTCAAGGCCCTGCACCTGTGCCGCACGGACAGCCCAGTGGCGGCCGAGCTGGCAACACGTTTCGATCACGTTCTGGTCGACGAGTTCCAGGACACCAACAGCGTGCAGTACCGGCTGGTGCGCTTCCTCTCGCACCGAACCCGCAGCATCACCGTGGTCGGCGACGAGGACCAGTCGATTTACAAGTGGCGCGGCGCCGACATCCGCAACATCCTGGATTTCGAGCGCGACCACCCCGGCGCTTCGGTAGTGAAGCTGGAACAAAACTACCGCTCGACCGGCCACATCCTGCGCGCCGCCAACGCCATCATCGCGCGCAACACCGAACGACGCGCCAAGCGCCTGTTCACCGACGCGCCCGAGGGCGACGCGCCGGTGCTTTTCGAAGGCGAGACCGAACGCGACGAGGCCGAGTTCGTGGCGTCCGCCATCGACGAGGGCTTGCGCGAGGACGCGTCACCACGCGACTTCGCGGTCTTCTATCGAACCAACGCGCAGTCCCGCGTGCTGGAAGAAGCGCTGCGTACGCACGACATCCCGTACATCGTGGTCGGCGGCACGCGGTTTTACGACCGCGCCGAGATCAAGACCCTGCTGGCGTACCTGCGCGTCCTGCAGAATCCTGACGATGTCGTCGGCCTGTTGCGCATTGTGAACGTGCCGGGGCGGGGCATCGGCGATGCCACCGTGGCACGCGTGTCCGAACTGGCCGGCGAGCGCGGGCTTTCGTTGTGGGCGGGCTTCGAGGCTGCGGCCGCCGACCCGGCGATTCTAGGCACCGGGCCGCGCAAGAAAGTACTGGCGTTCATCGAGCTGATGGCGAGCCTACGGCGCGCGTCGGGGACGCTGCCACCGGCGGACCTGGCCGAGAAGGTGCTGGAGGTGACAGGCTTTCGCGCGGTGCTGGCCGCCGAGGCCTCGCTCGAAGCGGAGGGACGCATCGAAAACCTGATGGAACTCCTGGCGCAGATGCGTGAGTACGAGAAGGAAGCCGAGGAACCAACCCTGTCGGGTTTCCTGGAACGGATCGCGCTCGCATCAGACGTGGACGGTTACGATCCTGAACGGGGCGCAGTGTCACTGATGACCGTACACACTGCCAAGGGCCTGGAGTTTCCCCAGGTGTTTCTCACCGGGCTGGAGGAGAACGTGTTCCCGCACGCCCGCAGCATCGACGACGACTCGGCGGTCGAGGAGGAACGGCGACTGTGCTACGTCGCGGTCACCCGCGCGATGAAGCACCTCACCTTGTCGCGCGTGCGCGTGCGCCGCCTGGGTGGCCAAACACTCCCTGGCATCCCGAGCCGTTTCCTGCGCGATCTGCCGCGCGAAGCCCTGATCTCGATCGTGCAGCCGCGGCCAGCGTACTTCGACGTCGATAGCGATGGTGGCGGCCCGTGGGGCGGCCGCTGGAGCCGCGATGACCATGCCGGGCGCGGGCGCGCACCAGCCGCCATCCCGTCCTGGAGCGCGCCCAGAGCCTTTGAGGCGGCCGTCCCAGCAGCGGCGCCACCCGGCCAGATAACCGTCCATTACGACGCCCCCGACATGGCGGCCGGCGGAGACGATCTGGGCCTTCGCGTCGGCAGCAAGCTGCGCCATGCGAAATTCGGTGTCGGCGAGGTGCGCGCCTGGCAGCCTTCCGGCGAAGGGCTCAAGATCACGATGCGGTTTTCGCGCGAAGGCATGAAGACCATCCTGGCGAAGTTCCTGACCCGGGTCTGATGGCGTTTGGGGCTTCACCCCGGGGCCCATCCTGTCGATGACACCCAGTCGGAGTGTCGTCCCCCCCCAGATCCCAGGCCCAACCCCAGAACGAGCGCTTTGGGCGGTACATCCTGCTCGAGCGCATCGGGGAGGGCGGCATGGCCGAGGTGTTCCGCGCGGTCTCGCATGGCGTGGAGGGCTGGGAGCGCGTGTTCGTGGTCAAGCGCATCCTGCGCGAGAAGTCCGCCGCGCCCGAGTTCATCGAGATGTTCGTCAACGAGGCGCGCATCTCGGCGCTGCTCAATCACCCCAACATCGTGCAGATCTACGACTTCGGCATGGAGAACGGCAGCTACTTCCTGTCGATGGAGTTCGTGCACGGCAAGGACCTGCTGGCGGTGCTGCGGCAGCTGCGCGCCGCCGACCGCGTGATGGATCCGGCGAACGCAGCGAGCATCGCCCACCAGGTTGCGGCTGGGCTGCACCACGCGCATACGCTCACCCAGGGCGGCAAGCACTTGCAGATCGTGCACCGCGATGTTTCGCCTTCCAACGTGATGCTGCTACGCGAGGGCGGTGTAAAGCTGCTGGACTTCGGCATCGCCAAGGCGGTCACGGAAGTGCGCCGGCAGGGTTCCGGCACCACCCAGCACGGGCTGGTCAAAGGCAAGCTTAGCTACCTGTCGCCAGAACAGGTCCGGGGCGAGAACGTCGATGGACGCTCGGACGTGTTCTCGCTGGGCGTGGTGCTGTGGGAGTGCCTGACCGGGCGGCGGCTGTTCTACGACAAGACCGAATTCGACACGATGAGGAACGTCATCGAGCGCCCGATCCCGCCGCCGTCCACCCAGCGCTCCGGGATTCCGCCCGCGCTCGACATCATCGTGGTGCGCGCACTTGAGCGCGACCTGGAACGCCGCTACCCGAACGCCAAGGTCATGGTCGACGATCTGGAGAATTTTCTGCGCGAGGCGCGGCACGTACCGAGCGCACTTCCCCACTTGCTCGACGAGCTTTTCGGCACCGACGCGGCGGATGCCGGTAGCGGCTTGCCGGCGCGTGGCCCCGACGCACCGACCGTCGAGACGCCCGCGGTGTCGGCCGAGTTGGCCCGGGAACCAGCCGGTGCACATCTGTCCGCCTCGGTGCCGCCGTTGTCGGTGGGACGAACCGGCGCGGGCACGCCACGGCCGGATGGAGTGCTTGCCAGCGCGCCGCACCCGCGACGCCGACGCTCCATCATCGCGATCGGGGCCTCAGCGGTGGCACTTGGCGCCCTGTTCGCGGTGGTCGGAACGACGGGAACGAAGACCCGTGCCGGGGCGACGCCAAGCGGCGCCATCGCGATCGAGCGGGCACCTGCCGGGCCGCGACACACACCGGCGCCGGCCACCGCGACCGCGCCGACCGCGGCGCCCACGCCCACAGTCCCGACGGTGACCCTGAAGATCGACTCCGAGCCCATGGGTGCCGCCGTGTCCGACGAACGCGGCGAGATCCTCGGGCACACACCGGCGACCATCGCGCTTCAGCGCCAGGATAGATCGATCGCCCTGTCGGTCACCCTGCCGGGTTTCGAGGTAGGTCACCACAGCGTGGTGCCTGATCGCGATCTGTCTGCGATGATCACGCTGCAAGCGAAGGGTGACTCCGTTGCCGCGCGACCACACATCGGCGCCAACACGCACGGGCCCGCCAGGATACGTCAGAGCCTGGCCGCTGCTTCACCCACGCACCAGGAGGCCGTGCCGGGTGGCCAATCACCGCCCGCGGCCGACACCACGCTCGCCGCCACCGTTGAAACCGAGGTGCCGCCACCGCGCGAGCCCAAGGCCACGGAACCTGCGACTGAGCCCGCGGCGACCAATGAGCCCAAGCCGGCGACCCCGAAGCCCGACGAGCCAGCGCCTGTCGCACCGTGAGCCGCCGCACCGACGGCCCAAGCACCGCTGGTACGCCGAGCAGGTCAAGCTGATGGGGCACGGACGCTGGCCAGGTTGCGGCTACCTGAATCGGGGACTAGCCTTGACCGTCGAACGATCGAGGAGGGAACCATGAGCCGCGCCACACAGTCGTTTGCCTTCGTGCCCGCGCTTGCGATTGCTGCCGGCGCCGTGCTGGTGGGCTGCGTGCCCGGATACGTCGCGGTGGGAGGCAGCTACCGCACCTCGGGCTACTACGATTACGACTCCGCCGAGGTCCAGGTGCACCGGCCCCCGCCAGCCGCGGTCTTCGAGTACCGCGCGCCTGCGCCCGGACCCGGCCACCTGTGGGTCGACGGCTACTGGGACTGGAACGGCTACGACTGGTTCTGGCTACGCGGCTACTGGGTTTCCGGACGGCCGGGCTACGTCTTCGTACGGCCCAACGTCGTCGCAGTTGGGGGTCGCTGGGTGTACCGGCGCGGCTACTGGCAGGGGCAGGGCGGGCAGCGCGACTACCAGTACGCTCGCCCGGCGCCGCCGGCACCGTACCCCAACTCAAGCGGTGGCTGGCGTGGTGGCTCGCCCGGCGCACAGGCCGCGCCTCCCGCGCAGGGCTGGCAGGGCGCCCCCCCGGCCTACCCACCTTCATCATCGGGCGGCTGGCGAGGCGGTCCTCCGACCAGCGGAAGCGCGCCGCCTGCTCGCGGCTGGCAAGGTGGCGCACCCTCGGCAGCGACTCCACCGGCGTACCCGTCCCCGGGGCCTTCGCCACCGAGTTTCCGGGGTGGTGGCGGGTCGAATGACCGGTCGAATGACGGCTCCTCAGGTGGCAGCGCTCCGTCGTTCCGTCGCGGCGGCGGTTCCTCAGGCAATCCACCGGCCGCGGCACCTCCACCACCGCCAGCTGCAAACGCCCCCAACATGCGAAGGGGCCAGCCCGAGCCACCCGCGCAAGACCAAGGCGGAGGCCGTGTCCCGTCGTTCCGCAGATCGCCCAGCTCGGCCGTCGGCGCGCCCGAGCCGGCGCCACCGCAACCCGCGCAGGATGGCCAGGGTGGCGGCCGTCGCGGCAAGGCCCCGGTGCCCGAGGAACAGCAGTAGCAGCCTGGGATCAGAAGCTGCCGCTCACACCAACGCTGCCGATGCCAAGCGTCGGCCTGAGCACGAACAACTCGCCCTGCGTTGTCGATTGCTCTGGAACCGCCAGAAGCACGACGCCCACGGCTGCCATGATGCCGCCGCCGATGGTGCCGATGCCGCCCCAGAACTCCAGGTTCGAAGCCTCCCGGTACAGCGACTGCTGCCGGTCGAATTCCCCCATGCCCTTGAGACCGTCACCCTGCACCTTTTTCCGATCGGCCTTGCTGTTGAGCAAGGTTCCCACGCCGACCGCGACCAGCCCCGTACCGACCAGACACCACCCCGGAACGTCCGTGTACCAGGCCGGCGCCTCCTGTGGGGTGGCAGCAGGGCCTTTCGACGCCGCCACCAGCGCGCCCGCTTCCTCCGGCTTGAGCACTCCGGGCACTTCCTTGCCGGTCGATAGGTAGCGCCCGAGCGAGCCCGCCCGATCGGCCTCCAGCCGGACCCACCCCTGCCGGTTCAGGTATCCCGACTTGAGGTAAAGCCGTCCGTTGAGCCAGTCAGAGCCGGACAGCTCGCCCACGGAGACGAACACCACCAGATCTACGCCCAGCTTCTCAGCCACGCGCCGCGCGTAGCTGTCTTCGATCTGACGCCGCTCGTTCGATGACGTGAACCGCAGGCGCAGGGAGCCCTCGGCGGCGAAGGCACGCTCGAACTCGGCGTCGAGCACTTCCTGCCGAGCCGTGTCGTCGGGCGCGACGACGATCTTCTTGAGATACGACTTGTAATCCGCTGCACCACCCTGCCCAGCACACCTTGCCTCGGCCCAGTAGGTGGCGCCTGGTAACACCGCCAGGTCGATCGACGTGCGGCCAGCCGCGGTTCCATTCACGACGATCTCGCAACCCTCGGGGCGCGACTTGAGCGTCAACTTGGCACCTTGACCATCCATCGGCGCCGCCAGCAGCTCGGTCGCGGAGGGCGGCAGCTGATCAGTGTCGGCAGGCTTGCGCCCCGGGAAGCGCAGCGCCAGCTCGCGCGCTGCCGCCTTCGCCTTCTCGGTGTCGTTGCCGGCGGCATGGGCCGCGGCCAGCAAGGCGCCGGCGCGGAACGCGAGCGCATCACCCCGATCGCCGAGCGGCGCCACTTTGGCGGCCGTGTCTAGCTCGACCCGCAATCCCTCCAGCGCCGCCGCTGCGGCGCCGGCGTCTTGGGCGATCTGCGCCGACGCTTCGCCGATCTTGCTCTCGATGCGCGCCAGATCTTCGTCCTTCAACGCGGGCTTGGCCGGCATCGCCAATGCCTTGAGCGCGTCACCCGTCTCGACACCCCACTGCCGATTGTCCTTCAGTCCGGCGGCCAACGCGGTTAGCAGCCGGGCATCGGGCTCGGGTCCGCCGCCCACCAGTACAGGCACGACCACCGCCCGGGTCGCCGCATGTACGGCGCCCGCCGAGAACAGCCAGCCGAGAGCGAAGATTGTTGCGTACCCCGTGCGCATGGACGCCTCCTCAGGACAAGACTGAAAGAATAACCCTGAAAACCGGCGGGTCGAGGCCCCTCAAGACACGAAAGGCCGGCGGGGCGTCAAAGGACGTACTGAGAAAGGTCTTCGTCCTTGAGCACGTCGACCAGCCGCCCGCGGACGTACTCGGCGGTGATGGGGATGGTCTGCGCGCCCAGTTCCGGTGCCTCGAACGACAGATCGTCGAGCACCCGCTCCATGATGGTGGCCAGCCGCCGGGCGCCGATGTTCTCCATCCGGGCGTTGACCTCGGCGGCGATGCGGGCGATCTCGGCCACCGCGTCGGGCCTGATGTCGAGCGTGATCTTCTCGGTGGCGAGTAGCGCGGTGTATTGCCGGGTCAGCGCGTTCTCGGGCTCGGTCAGAATACGCACCAGATCCGCGTCGGTCAGGGCTTCGAGTTCGACCCGGATAGGAAAGCGTCCTTGCAGCTCGGGGATCAGATCTTTCGGCTTCGAGACGTGGAACGCACCGGCGGCGATGAACAGCACGTGGTCGGTCTTGAGCGGACCGTACTTGGTCGACACCGTGGAGCCCTCGACGATGGGCAGCAGATCCCGCTGCACGCCCTCACGCGAAACATCGGGCCCGTGGCCACTCGACTCGCGTCCGGCGACCTTGTCGATCTCGTCGATGAAAATGATGCCCGACTGCTCGGCGCGGCGCACCGCCTCCTTGGTCAGGCGCTCCATGTCGACCAGCTTGCCGGCCTCCTCCTCGGCCAGGGCGTCGAGCGCCTCGGGTACCCGCATCCGCCGCTTCTTGGTGCGTTTGCCCTGCGGGAACATGTTCTGGATGTTGAGCACCATCTCTTCCATGCCGGTGCCTGAGAAGACATCAATGGAAGACTGCGGCGCATCTGCGGTATCGATTTCGACCATCCGATCGTCGAGCTTGCCCTCACGCAGCAGGTGGCGCAGGTTCTCGCGCGTCGAGTTGTCAGCGGCGGCCGCCGAATCGGCGAATACCTCGCCAGCGGTCGTCGTGATCGACGATGCCGACGCGGGCTCGGGCGCGCCACGGGCGGTACGCGGCGGCGGCAACAGCACATCGAGCAGGCGGTCCTCGGCATGCTCGCGCGCCCGCGGTTTGACCCGCTCGCGCTCCTCCTCGCGCAGCATCGACACCGCGGTCTCGGCCAGGTCACGCACCATCGAGTCGACATCGCGGCCGACGTAGCCGACCTCGGTGAACTTGGACGCCTCGACTTTGACGAAGGGCGCGTTGGCGAGCTTGGCCAGGCGACGGGCGATCTCGGTCTTGCCCACGCCCGTGGGACCGATGAGCATGATGTTCTTGGGCGAGATCTCGTCGCGCATCGGCGGCGCCACCTGCTGCCGCCGCCAGCGGTTGCGCAGCGCCACCGCCACGGCTCGCTTGGCGGCGTGCTGACCGACGATGTAGCGGTCTAGCTCCTCGACGATGGCCTTCGGCGTGAGCGCCTCGGGACGCCGAGGTGGCGGGCTGGTGATCGACGTCGGCATGCGATTCCGGTTCGGTTCTTCAGATCTCTTCGAAGGTGTGGTTGGCGTTGGTGTAGATGCAGATCTCACCCGCGATGCGCAGCGAGCGCTCGGTTATCTCGCGAGCCGACAGCTTGGTTTCGGCGAGCAGGGCCCGCGCCGCCGCCAACGCAAACGATCCGCCCGAGCCCACGGCTGCCACGTCGCTGTCAGGTTCGATCACATCGCCGGTGCCCGACAGCATGAGCGTCCGCTCGCGGTCGGCGACCAGCAACAACGCCTCCAGCCGGCGCAGCACCCGGTCGGTCCGCCAGTCCTTGGCCAGGTCCACCGCGGCACGCAGCAGATTGCCATTGGCGTCCTTCAGCTTGGCCTCGAATTTCTCGAACAGAGTCAACCCGTCGGCGGCCGATCCGGCAAAGCCCGCGATGATCTTTCCGTCGCCAAGGCGCCGGATCTTGCGTGCCGTCCCCTTGACGATGGTGTTGCCCATGGTGACCTGGCCGTCCGCACCGATGACCACCTTGCCGTCGCGGCGCACGGCCAGAACCGTGGTCGCAGAGATCCGGGGCTGCTTCATGATTTGGAGGACGAGACTGTAGCGCGCGGATGGGCCTTGTCATACACCTTCATCAGATGGTCGATGTCGACCTGCGCGTAACGCTGGGTGGTGCGCAGGCTGGCGTGGCCCAGCAGTTCCTGGATCGACCGCAGGTCGGCGCCTTCGCCAAGCAAGTGGGTGGCGAAACTGTGGCGAAGCGCATGCGGCGATACCCGGCGCGTACCGGTGGCTAGCTCCATCAGCGCCAGGCGTCGGCGAGCCTGTCGCACGCCCATGCGCCGGCCGCGCGGGCCGAGAAACAGTGCATTCTCAGCGCGAGCAGGCCTCGACCCGGCCCGCACCAGGTGTGCCCGCTGTGGCAAGTAGATTGCGATCGCTTGCCACGCCTTCGAGCCCAGCGGCACCAGCCGATCCTTGCGGCCCTTACCCTGGCGCACATGCACACGCCCGCCGGAACCGTCGGCCACCACGTCGATGAGGTCAAGGTTGCAGCCCTCCGAGATGCGCAGCCCGGCGCCGTAGAGCACCTCGAACAGCGCATGGTCGCGCGCCAACTCGGCCACCGCAACAGCCCCAAGGGGAACCAAAGCGCCCACGCCATCAAGCAGGGTGCCGGTCTCCTCCTTGGCGAGAAACGCCGGCAAGCGTTGGGCGCGCTTCGGCCCGCGCAACGCCGCCACCGGGCTGCCAGCAATCAGCTTGCGCCGCACCAGCAGGCGAAACAGCGTGCGCAGCGACGACAGCTTGCGCCCGATGGTGGTGGCGTCATTTAGGCCATGCAGGCTGGCCAGATAGCCCCGGCAGGTAGCAACGTTCAGATCGGCGAGCGGCACCGGGCGCGCATCGCCGGCAGCGATTCCGTTCGCGGTACGCGCAAAGGCCAGGAACTCACCCACGTCGGCCAGGTACGCCCGCACGGTATGGGCCGAGGCGCGCCGCTCGGTCTCAAGGTACTGGCGAAACAGGTCGAGCAGCGGATCCAACGCCCGTGATCGTAGCGCGACGATGCTGGCGACGCGAGTTTGCCCACGATCAGGGGCTCAGCCGCACCACGACGCGAACGACGCAAGCGCCCGCTCGGCGTGCAACCGCCGGCGATCGCGCTTGCCCGGCCGGCCGGGTAGCGGCGGCAACAGGCCGAAATTGATGTTCATCGGCTCGAACGGCTCCTCGGCGCGACGCGGCCTGGTGACGTGCTGATGAAGCGCGCCCATCGCGGTGTCCACGGGCGGCGGTGACGCCTGCCGGCCGGCCAGGCGCGCCGCCAGAAAGCGCGCCGCCAGGAGCCCCATCGCGGTCGACTCGATGTAGCCCTCCACCCCTGTGATCTGCCCGGCCAGCCGCACCTCGGGCAAGGCCCGCAGTTCCAGCTCGTGCCCCAGGATCCGGGGAGCATCGACATACGAATTGCGGTGGATCGATCCGTAGCGCAGGAATTCGGCCTGCGCGAGGCCCGGGATCAAGCGGAAGATGCGCTGCTGCTCAGGGTACGCGAGCCGGGTCTGAAAGCCGACCAGATTGAAGGCGGTGCGGTGGCGGTTCTCGGCGCGCAGCTGTACCACAGCGTGGGGCCGCCGGCCGGTGCGCGGATCCATGAGCCCGACCGGCTTCATGGGGCCAAAAGCCAGCACGTCGAGCCCACGCTCGGCCATGACCTCGACCGGCAGGCAGCCCTCGAAATACTTGGCCTCCTCGAAGGCGTGCGGCAGCACCTTGCGCCCCGCCTGTACCGCAGCGACGAAAGCCTCGTACTCGTCCCGACTGAGCGGGCAATTGATGTAGTCGCCAGGGGCGTCGCCGTCCGCGCCATCGCGGCCCCAGCGTGACGCCCGAAACGCCACCTCGAGATCAATGGTCTCGGCGTCGACGATGGGCGCGATCGCGTCGTAGAAATACAACGGCCGGCCGCCCAGCTCGCCCAGCCGCCGCGCCAGCCGGCCCCCGGTCAGGGGACCGGTCGCGAGGATGGTCGGCCCTTCGGGGATCTCGTCGACCACGCGCCGCTCGAGGCGAATGCGCGGATGCTCTGCCACGCGCGCCGTCACCAGGCGCGAAAATGCCCAGCGATCCACCGCCAGTGCCTCGCCGGCCGGCACGCGGGTGGCGTCGGCGCACGCAAGAATAAGCGAGCCGGCGCGGCGCAATTCGGCCTTGAGTAGGCCCGCGGGCGCATCGGGCGCGTCCGAGCGCAACGAATTCGAGCACACGATCTCGGCCAGCAGCGGCGACGAATGAGCGGGCGACATGACCTCGGGCTTGCTCTCGCGCAGCACGACGTCGACGCCGGCCTCGGCCAGCTGATACGCCGCCTCACACCCGGCCAGCCCCCCACCGACGACAACCGCCCGCATCGCGGTCCCTGGCACCCTCTAGGACGCTTTGGCGTCCGGGACTGGCGGCGACTGCGGTGGCACCGCGCCGGGTTCTTCCTCGTCAATTGAATAGCCGCAGCCCTCCGCGACACAGCGTCGGCGCACACCGGCCTTCGATACCTTCAGCACCAGGAAAGCAGCGCCGCACTGCGGGCACGGGCTGTTCACCGGCTTGTCCCACGAAACGAAATCGCACTTGGTCTTCGAGTAGTTCGCACACCCGTAAAACACCTTGCCCCGGCGCGAGCGTTTCTCCGTGACGTACCCGCCGCAGTCTGGCTTCGGGCACGTCACCCCGATGGAGATGGGGCTCGTGGTCTTGCAGTCGGGGTAGCGCGAGCACGCCATGAACTCGCCGAACCGCCCGCGCCGGATCACCATCGGCGAGGTGCAGGTCGGGCATTTCTCGTTGGTCTCACGCGTGGACGACACCACCGTGATGGTGCCATCCTCCGCACGCCTGTACTCTTTGGTGTTTCGGCATTCGGGATAGCCCGTGCACGCCAGGAAGTGCCCGTTGCGGCCCCACTTGATCACCATGTTCTTGCCGCACTTCTCGCAGTTGTGCTCGGTCGGGGTCTCCTCGCGCTTCACGTCGCGCATCTCGATCTTGGCCCGGGCGAGATCGGCCTTGAAGGGAACGTAGAAGTCCTTGAGCAACTTCACCCAGTCGACGCTGCCCTCCTCGACCTGGTCCAGGCGTTCCTCCATCTGCGCGGTGAAGTCACTGCTCACGATGTCAGGGAAGCTCTTGACCAGAAGGCCGTTGACCATCACGCCGAGCTCGGTGGGAAACAGCCGGCCTTCCTTCTTTTCGACGTAGCCGCGATCCTGCACGGTCGACAAGATGGTGGCGTACGTGGACGGGCGCCCGATGCCCTTCTCCTCCAGTTCCTTGACCAGCGTCGCCTCCGAGAATCGCGGCGGCGGCTGCGTGAAGTGCTGCTCGGGCCGGGTCTCGACCAGGCGCAAGAGCTCGCCTTCCTTGATGTCCGGTAGGTTCCCGGTGCTCTCGTCCTCGTTCTGCGCGTCCTCGACGCTCTCCGCGTAAACCTCAAGGAACCCGGCGACCTTGATGACCTGGCCACTGGCTCGCAGCGCCGCTCGGCCAGCGTCGATGTCGATGGTGGTCTGGTCGAACACGGCCGGCACCATCTGGCAGCCCACGAAACGGTTCCAGATCAGCGTGTACAGCTTGAGCAGATCCTCGGTCTCGCGCGGATCGCGGCCGCCGCCGCCGCTCTCGGCGACGATGCGGCGGATCGACTCGGGATCGTATTTTGTCGACGTGGGCCGGATGGCCTCGTGGGCGTCCTGCGCGCTCTTCTTGGACTTGAACACGTTGGGTTGCGCCGGCACCGACGCGGCCCCGTAGCGGAGGGCGATGTGGGCTCGCACCTCGGCGAGTGCATCGTCGGACACGCGCGTCGAGTCGGTGCGCATATACGTGATGAGGCCGACCGGCCCCTCCTCGCCGAGTTCGAAGCCCTCGTACAGCCGCTGCGCGAGGCCCATGGTGCGCTTGGGCGAAAAACGCAGCTTGCTGGCCGCCTCCTGCTGCAGCTTGGACGTGATGAAGGGTGGCGGCGGGTTCTTCTTGCGTTCCTTGCGCTCGACCGCCGTCACCTTCAACGTCGCGGCTTTGATAGCCTCGTCGATCTCGCGGGCCTGGCCTTCGTGCACCAGGACCGGCTTTTCGCCGTCGACGCGGTGAAGCCGCGCCGCGAACGCCCGCGCCGACGAAGCAACGGTGTCGCCCGCGCCGATCGGGTCGGCCATGGCGGCGTCAACAGTGACGTCGATGGTCCAGTACTCCTCGGGCCGAAACGCCTTGACCTCCGCCTCGCGTTCACAAACCAGGCGCACCGCCACTGACTGCACACGCCCCGCCGACAGCCCACGCTTGACCTTGGTCCACAGCACCGGGCTAATCTCGTAGCCCACCAGGCGATCAAGGATCCGGCGCGCCTGCTGCGATTCGAACTTCTTCTCGTCCAGCGCCATTGGCTTGGTGATGGCCAGCGTGATCGCCTTCTTGGTGATCTCGTTGAACAAGACTCGCGAAATGTTGCTGTTTGCGGGCCGAATCTCCTCGGCGATATGCCACGCGATGGCCTCGCCCTCGCGATCAGGGTCGGGCGCCAGCAATATGCGCTCGACCTTCCTGGCGGCGCTCACGATCTCGCTCAGCACCTTGCGCTTGCCCTCGATGACCTCGTAGCGGGGCGTGAAGCCCTTGTCGATGTCGATGCCCATCGATGTCTTGGGCAAATCCTTGACGTGCCCGACCGACGCCTTCACCACGTAGCCGGCACCGAGGTACTTCTTTATAGTTTTCGCCTTTGCCGGCGACTCGACCACCACCAGCGCGCTGCCTGGTTTCGGCTTGCGCACAGGTTCGTTGTCGGCGTCATCAGCGTCAACGTCGGCGGCGAGATCTTCGGTCACCGCCGCCTTCTTCTTGCCGGGCCGCACACTGACCTTGGCCACTTTGGTCGGTGTCGCGGCCGAGGCCTTGCGCGCCGCTTTGGCCGCCGCGGGCTTCGCCACCGGCTCGGCATCGTCGACGTCCCCGCTCGGCTTCTTGCCCTGGTCGGCGATGGCTTTCGTCGCCTTCTTGCCAGTCTTGCTGGCCGTGACCGTCTCGCCGGTCTTCTTGCTAGCTGCCAAGTCGTACCTCGTAGCGGCCGCCAGGCAACCGCGCGACAACCCCGTCGAGTTCAGCCTCGCACAGCAGAGCAATCACCGCGGGCAATCCCAGCCCCAGCCGTTCCGTCAGCTCGGCAGGCCCGGCCGGCGCCTCGCCCAGCACCCGCAACAGGGCGGCAAACCGACCGTCGGGCACCACGCTCGCGGCGCGCCCAGGTCGTCGCGTTCCGGCCAGCACGGCCTCGACATCGGCGACGCCCTCGACGTCGCACGCCCAACCGGCCGCAAGGAGATCCTCGGTGCCGGGGCTGCCCGGACACACGCACAGCGGCACGCCGTGCTGATGAGCCAGGCGAGCTGTGATAAGCGCCCCCGAGCGCCGGTTCGCCTCGACGACCACCACCACGTCCGCCAGGCCAACGATGATGCGGTTGCGAGACGGGAACTGCTTTGGCCGCGGCGGCGTTCCCGGCTCGTGCTCGGACAGGAGGCCACCGCCCGCGGCGACGATGCGCTCGAAGAGGGCAACGTGCCGATCCGGGTAGACCACGTCGACACCGCAGCCGAGCACGGCGAATGTCGCAGCACCGGCATCAAGAGCGCCCTCGTGAGCGGCGGCATCAATACCAAGTGCGCCGCCCGAGACCACGTCGAAACCTCGAGCACCAAGTCCCGCCGCCAGAGCCCGTGCACGGCTCCGACCATCGCCACTGGCCGCTCGGGATCCGACGATGGCGACCGATCTGCGTTCGCGGGCCGCCGAAGCGACACGGCCCTTCACCCACAGGACCGCGGGAGGCCGCGGCCCACGCAGGAGCCGCGGCGGGTAGCCGTCGGCATCGCGCGGCACCGAAAAAACGTCTCCACTCGCCATTCCCGGCGTTATCGGAAGCGCCGCCAGGCAGTTGTCCGCAACCTGCATGAGGGGGAAGGACATAATGCCGCCGCCATCAGCCGTCAAGGCGAACACCCGGAACCGCCGCGGTTTCGGTGACTTGGGCGATGTGAAAGCGGGGCCGTGAAGAACGATCAGTGTCCCTTCCGCGTCTCCGTGGTCTCGCCCACGCGGATCTCACGGTTGGTGCGCGCCACCCACGCGATCGAGGCGCCATCCCGTACATCGACGATCCATAGCTCGCCCACCACGTCCTTGGGGTACCGGGTGTCGAGAACATCCCAGGCTTCCATCATGGGACGATGGCCATCCCCCCTGCGGACGACGAAGGTCCGATTGCCGACCTCAAGGCCATCCCGCTTTCCGCGCGACAGGACCACGAAGCTCTCCGCCGACAGCAGCATCACCGGCGTGAACGATGCCACTACGCGCGACTCCAGGTTCACTCCCGACGGGCGCGGCTCGACCCGTCGGAACTGCCTGACGAGCGGACTGACCAGGAAGCCACGCTCGATCGGATCCATGACATCCACCAGGGTGCCGCGCCCGACCTCCTGCTCGGCTATCTGGTCCACCACGATGTCACCGTAGATGCGAACCATGTAGCCAAGAACCTCTCTCGAACCGGGCGCCACCACCGGGTGGTCCGTATCCACCGTGAACACGCTGTAGCGCTCGCCAGCACGCAGCGGCAGCTCCTTGCGGAACGAGACATAGGCACTGTCACCGGTGGCCAGCATCTGCTTTTCTTCGCGCGAGCCGCTGATCGCTCCCGCGCGCTTCACGTCGCCGCCCGATATGAAGCCGTACTGCCGCAGCACCACCGCCTTGCTGTCGAACGATCCCGTGCGGCTCGACGTGATGCTCATCCCTCGGGCAGGCCCCGCCGGAGCCGGCGCAGCCGCCACCGCTTCGTCCGGCGCACGTAACCGCAAGACGTCACCGGGGAAGATCCAGTGAGCGTTCGTGATCAGGGGATTCTGCGCCCACAGGCGCGGCCAGCGCCACGGATCGCGAAAGTAGAATTCACAGATCGACCACAGCGTATCGCCCTTCTTGACGTTATGAAGTTCGGGAACACCCATGGCGTGGGGCGCTTCAACCGTCGCATTGTCGGCGCTAGCTTGCGAATCGAGGCCGTAGACGCCGCCCGGCGGTGCAAGACCAGTGGCAGTCGCCTCGCCCCGTGTGGCCGGCGCTGAACTTTCGCCCGGCTCGGCCGGGGCTTGCGATTCGCCCAGCCGCGTCGACGTGGCGGCGCGGCCACCAAAAGAAACAGACGCCCGCGGCCTGGCACCTTTTTCGATGGCACTGACGTCGGGCAGTTCCGCCTCGGCCGGCTGATCCTGCTGCAAACCCCTGACCTTCTCGACAAACCCCTGCGCCGCGACCGTGCGTGACAGAAACGCGATCAGCACCGCAGCGGCCCAGCGCCCGGCCTGGAAACCTGGAGATCGGAACCCACGGAAAGCCCGCTTCATGATCGTCATCTACTTGATCTCCTCGGTCTTGGTTCCATCCGAGGCGCCGGAGGCCCCGACGCGCTCCAGTTCCGTCAGCTTGGCAGCGGCCAGCGCCGCGGTGTCGTGGTGCGGATACGAACGGACCAGCTCGATCAAGGCCTGCCGGCCGGCCTCGGCGCTGCCTTGAGCGATGTACGAAAAGCCGACCTTCAACAGCGCGTCGGGCACCTTGTTTCCCTGCGAGAACCGATCGACGACGCGGCGAAACTCGCGCACGGCGGCCACGTAGTCCTTGCGAACGTAGAAACACTCGCCCAGCCAGTACTGCGCGTTGTCCGAGTAATCATGATCCGGGTACTTCGCGATGAACTCGCGAAAACCAGCCACCGCTTCCCCATGCAGTCCTGCGCGCAGTTGGTCGAGAGACTGCTTGTAAAGCCCGAGTGGCCCTCCCGCCGGCCGAGGCGCTTCTGCCGCCGCCACGTTGTCGCTGGTGGCCTTGACCGCCGACCGCGGCGTTTTCTCGCCAGCCACGACCACAACACGCGATGCCGTGGTCGCGCGCGAAGGTGGATCGGCGAAAGTCGGGTTGTCATCGCCGGCCAACCTCAGCAGCGGGCGTTTCGTGCTGGTGCGTGCGGCCTCGCCGACGTATTCGACGTTGAGATCGCCAGGGAAAGCCGCGGTTGCAGTGGCCGGTTCGTCGATGCCACCAGCCGGCGCGTCGCCCTTGTGCAAAGTCACAGTGGGTAGCTTGGGTTCCGCCACCCGCTCGCCGTTGACCTTCCGGCTGTCAACCTGATCGGTCAGAATGAAGACTCGGTTTTCGAGCTCGTCGATGTTGCGGGAATAAGCCGCGTTCTGCGTGCGTAGCTTCTCAATCGTGGCAGACAGCTCGTCCAGCTTCACCGCCTCGGGCGGCCGGGTCGCGCAACTCGCGACGATCGCGGTCCCGAATAGACCCACCAGCATCAGGGGTCTTGGCCGCGTCAAGGGGGGGATCGACATGGTGGCGCGTGGTGATCATCGTCCAGTGCGCCCGATAGGTCAAAATTAGCCATGTAACTCGCTGTAATCGCTGCCTTTACCCTGTGGAATCTTCCAGATCGGCCAGGATCTTGTCAGCGCCGCTGCGCAGCAACTGCTCCCCGACGCGTGCGCCCAGCCCCGCCGCGTCTGCTGCCGGGCCCTGCATCTCGGCGCGCAACAGCAGGCTGCCATCGGGACGCCCGACCAGCCCGCGGAGATTCACGCCGTCGCCTGCTACGCCTATCAAGGTCGCGTGCCCGGCGAGCGGCGTGCGACACCCGCCGCCCAGCCGCACCAGCAACGCGCGCTCTGCCGCCACCGTGATCTCTGCAGCCGGATCCGACAGCGGACGACAGAGATCCCACACCTCGCGATCGCCGGCGCGTGCCTCGATGGCTAAAGCACCCTGGCCGATGGCGGGCAGCATCCGGTCGATCGCGAGGCGCTCGGTGATTGCGCCACCGTGTCCCAATCGATCCAGCCCCGCCGCGGCCATCACGGCCGCATCGACCACGCCATCGGCCACCTTGCGCAGGCGTGTATCGACGTTGCCGCGCAAGAGCTCGATCACCAGATCGGTGCGCAGGGCGCGAAGCTGGCAGGCCCGGCGCAGGCTGGAAGTGCCCACGCGGGTGCCCGACGCCAAACCATCAAGGCCGCCACCGGCTCGGCTCACCAGGGCGTCGCGCGCATCGGCGCGCGGTGGCAGCGCCGCCAGCACAAGCCCCTCCGCCAGCGCCGCCGGAACGTCTTTGAGACTGTGCACGGCGATGTCGATGTCACCCGCCAGCAGCGCCTGCTCGATCTCCTTGACCCAGACCGCCTTACCACCGATCTGCACGACCGGCCCGGTCTGGAAGCGATCGCCCTCGGTGACGATGATCTTCTGTTCGACCAGGAGGCCTACGTGCGACCGCCGCAGCAAAGCGGATATGTGGTCCGCCTGCCAGCGCGCGAGCGCACTGCCACGCGTACCGATCACGATGCGCCCCAACACAGAACGTGAGGCCACTACTCGCCCTCTTCCATGGCGGCATCCTCATTTGAGATGACCTCGAGTTCGGGCAAGCCAAAGAGCTTGTGGACGGCCTCGATCAAGGCCTGGCCCTCCGCGGAGCTAGCGCCATCCTTGAGGGTCACCAAGGGTGCGTGAAGAATCTTGTTGACCAACGCCTCGGTCATCGCCTGCACCTCGCGGCGCCCGCGGTCGTCGAGATCGGGCAGCTTGCCTGCAAGCTTGTCAGCCTCGGCACGCGCCAGTCCAAGCAGCCGCGCGCGCAGCGCCGCTATTGTGGGGCCGACAGCGCGGCCGCGTTCGACCGCCAGCGCTCGCGCCACCTCTTCATCCACCATGACTTCGGCGCGCTCGGCCTCCTGGCGGCGGTCCTGCAAGTTCTTCTGCGCCTCGCGCTGCAGATGATCAATGTTCCACAGGTAGACGCCGTCGAGTTCCTCGACCGACGCCTCTACATCGCGGGGCACAGCGATGTCGATGATGACCAGCGGCCGCCCACGCCGCAGCTTCTGAACTTCGACCACCAACTCGCGCCCCACAATGGGCTCGCGCGCCCCGGTGGACGTGATCACGATGTCGGCTCGCAACAGCGCCCGCGGCAGATCAGCGAATGGCTCGACCTCGCAGCCAAGACGTGACGCCAGCTCCTCGGCGCGAGCCTGGGTGCGGTTGGTGACCGCCACCGTGGCTCCTTGCGCCCTCAGCGAGCGGGCCGCCAGGTCAGACATCTTGCCGGCACCTATGATGAGCACGCGCAGGTCCGAAAACCCTTCCCAGACTGTGCGCGCCAGGTCCACTGCAACCGAGCTGACCGAGATCGGCTGCAGCGCGATGGCGGTCTCGCGGCGCACCCGCCGGGCCGCTCGGAACGCGCGCGAGAAGTAGTAGCCCAGCGTGGATCCGACCGTGCCAGCCCGTTGCGCTGCTTCCAGCGCCTCCTTGACCTGCCCCAGGATCTGCGGCTCGCCAACCACTATGGAATCCAGGCTGGCGGAGACCCTGAACAGATGGTGCACCGCCTCGCGGCCGAGCCGCTGGTAGAGGCGCCGATCGAGCCCGTAGGCTTGGCCCTGATCCAGGACTGCGACGCCGAGGCGCTCGTGCATGTGATCGCGCAAGGACCCGAGCGCCGCGGGTCCATCGGTCGAGACAGCGTAGATCTCGACACGGTTGCAGGTCGAGATCATGGCCAGCTCGGTGATGCGATCACTACGAAGGGCGCGAAGCAGCACTTCGATCTCGGCGGGTGTCACAGCAAGACGCTCGCGTACCTCGACCGGCGCGGTCCGATGCGATAAGCCGACGACGAGCAGATCGCCCTTCATGCGTTCTCGCTCGTGCTGCTCATGCCGCGTGCCGGATGAAGTAGCTGACCACCACCAGCAAAGCTCCGGCGAATCCTCCCAGGGTCAGCCACGCCGCGCGCCGGCCCCGCCATCCCGCCCCGGCACGAGCCAGCAGCAACACCCCGAATGCCAGCCACGACGCCAGGGCCAGCACATACTCAGGCCGCACGTCCGCGCGTCCACTCACCAGGCCAAGACGCGCGACCCACAACGCCCCGGTCACAATGCCGAGCGTGAACACCAGGAACCCGAACGACACACATCTGGCGGCCAGCCGATCAAGTGTGTCGAGCGGCGTGGACTTGCCGCGCAGCTGCTCGAGGTGCTTGTGGCGCAGCTGGCGTTCCTGCCACAGGTACAGCACAGCCACGGCGGCGGCGAGCGCGAAGGTGGCGACCCCGAGCGTGGCGAGCAGGATGTGCGTAAGTCCAAGCGACCCCAGGGGCGCCGCTGCGCTTTCCGAAGGCACCACGCGCGCGAGCAGCAAGAGCACAAGGACCGGCGCCACCGCAAACGCACCCGCCGCGTCAAGACGGTAGCGCAGCGAGGCCAGCAGGAAGCCGCCCGCGATGAGCCAGGCAATGAGGGCGATGGCCTCGGGGGTCGACGACGCCGGGTGCTGCAGGCGAACACAGCGCACACCAATGTCGCCCAGCTGAAGCAGGAAGCCGGCGGTCAACAAAGCACGCCCGACCCCGGCCGCGCGCTGACCGCCGCCCATGTGCCGCAACAAGAAGAAGCCCGTGCTGGTCGCATACGCCGCGAGATAGAGAATCGTCACGGCGTCCATACCGGGCCTCCTACGAGTCCTGCGTGCCCAGTGCGGCCCGCAGCGCCGCCAGCAACGCGCGCGCGTCTTCCGGCCGGGGTGGCGGCACCAGCGGTGCAGCGAGAAAACCGGGCGAGACGTCGTACGCCGTATCGCCCAGCAGCACTGAGGCCATGTACGCCTCCGCGCCCATCGCGGACAGCGTGCCGGCGCTGATAACCCTACCGACGAGCCCCTTCGCGTCGTCCCCGCCCGACACACTGACGAACAGAGAAGCCGGCTCGAGTTCAAGCGTGGCACCGCCACCACGTAAGGTCAGCGCCGACCCGGTCAGGTCGACCTTGTCGGATGACACCCAGGCATCGATGGTCGATTGCGAGACGAAGATCTTCGCGTACATGAATCCTCGCGCAGCTTTGACAGCAAAGCGCTCGTGAAAGGTAGCATCGACAAGGAACCGGCTCAAAAAGCCGTTAGGGGCCCCTCGCCGCCAAAGTCTGTAACCTTACCGACGAGCGCGGAATCATATTCCGTGCTAAAGGAGGCCGCCATGGCAAGCGACAATCTCGTCGAGATCACCGATACCAACTTCAGCAGCGATGTCCTCAAGTCCACGCTACCCGTGTTGGTGGATTTCTGGGCGGTGTGGTGTGCCCCGTGCCGTGCCATCGCCCCGCACGTCGAGGCGCTAGCAACCCAGTACGCCGGCCAGATCCGGGTCGGCAAGTTCGACATCGACTCGAACCCGGAAGTGCCGGCGCAATTCGAGATTCGCAGCATTCCGACGCTGCTGATGTTCAAGGATGGCAAGGTGGTCGGCCAGCTGGTCGGTGCCGTGCCCCGCGCCCGTGTCGAAGACATGATCAAGAAGGCGCTTTAGGCGCGCGCCGAACTCGTTTCCGCGTCTGCCAGCTCAGTGAGCGACGACCGCTGCGATGGCGGCGCCGGCAGCAAGTGCGCCGATGAGCACGCCGATGAAGAGGCCCTTGCTGACGCCCTTGCGGCGGGGCGGCGATGGGCGGGATGGCTGCGGCTCCAGAATCTCGGCCAGCATGTCGGGGCCGGGAGTCGGCGACATCGGGTCATCGACTCCGACATGTTGAGCCGTCGCAACGGGCGCAGCCCCACCCTTACGTGGTCGGCCTTCGACCAGAGGCGCCGAAAGTGGCGGAGCAGCCGGCAACACCGGCACCCCGCCAGCGGGCAGCGCCGATGCGCCACGAGCGGTCGGAAACCCGGGGGTCACGCGTCGCGCTCCGGTGGTGCGGCGGCCGGGCCAGTCGGGATCCTCTGCCCAGGCGCGCGGATCGATGAAGTCACCCATGGGCGCGCCCGCAGGAACGCCCTCGGGCCCCACCCCAGGCTCCTGGAAGTCCACGGAGGTGAAGCTGTCGATCTCCTCGTGCAGGATGGTGTCAATGATGCTGGGTTTGCCGCCCCGACGTGCGGTGCCCGACAGCGTCGCCATGTCCTCCTGGCAGCCGCGCACCAAGTCCGCGATGTCACGCTGGATCATCTTCAGACCGCGTGAAAACAGATAGTGCGCCAGCGCGTCCTGCAGATCGGTCGCGCTCTGGAAACGATCGTCGGGACGCTTGGCCAGCGCCTTCCGGCAGATGTCCTCGATCTCCTCTTCGACTTCGGGGTTCTGCGGCGCAATGGGCGGAACCTTCGCCCCACGCACGAGTTCGACTGTCTGATAATCGGTCTCGCCGTAGAACAGGCGCTTTCCGGTCAGCATCTCGTACAGCAAGATCCCAACCGCGAAGATGTCGGCGCGGCGGTCCACCTCCTCGCCACGGGCAGCCTCGGGCGACAGGTAGCTCATCTTGCCCTTGACCACACCGGGGTCCGTGATCTCAAGCTGGCTGGTCGCCTTGGCCAGACCGAAATCGGCCATCTTCACTTCGCCGTTGCGCGAGATCAGCACGTTGGGGGGCGAGACATCGCGGTGGACGATCCCGAGCAGCGCCCCGGTTTCGGGATCGGTGACGTCGTGCGCGTAGGCCAACCCTTTGCACGCCTCCATGATGAGGTAGATGGTCTGTCCGACGGTGAGCCGTTTGCCGATGCGTCGCCGCCATTCAAGGATGGCCTTGAGATCGACCCCTTCGACGAACTCCATGACGATGAAGTAGGTGTCGTCGGCGTGGCCGATATCGAACATCTGCACGATGTTGGCGTGCTGCAGGTGCAGCGACAGCCGAGCCTCGTCCAGAAACATCGAAACGAACTTCTTGTTCTTGGTCAGAGCCGGCAGAACGCGCTTGATAGCAACGTTCTTTCGGAAGCCCTGGAGCGATTCGGCCACGCCCCGAAAGACTTCCGCCATGCCCCCCGCGGCAATGCGCTCGGTGATTCGATATCGGCTGTCGGGCATATACGGGCCCGTATGCTCAAGCCCGAAAAACTATACCAGATGCCTTGAAAGCGGCGAGTCAGCCATTTTCAGCGTTTCCAGGCAGAACCGCGAGTCGTCGCGGCATTTTCCCCATTGGTCTCCGTCATCTCGGTTACTCGTCCATCACGGCGCTGACGCCTGCGGCCCGCCCGGCGTCAGCATCCGAGCCGACTTCGCTGGACGGCTCGACGGTGTCGAAGCCGCCCCGGCCAGCCTGAGCCATCGCGGCTTCTTCGCGCTCACTCTGCTCCTTGCAATCTATGCACAACGTGGTCACCGGCCTCGCCATCAGGCGACGGAACGCGATGGGCTCGCCGCAGTCGTCGCACCCATCGATGCCACCATTGTCGAGCCGGGTCAGTTGCTTGTTGATCTTGCCAAGCAGGAACTTCTCCCGGTCGTGCAGCCGCATTTCGGTCGAGAAGATTTCCTCCTCCATCGACTCGTCGATCGAGTCGCGGCCGATGTTGCGCTCGTGGTTCATCGAGTAGTTGAGTGCGGTCTGGCCGGTACGGGCCAGCCGACGCTTGGCGTCCTCAAGAACCTGACGAATCTGGGCCTTCTGACTCTCGCTCAGCATGGGGCTCCTCGGTGAGGCGAAACGGTGACGCGAAAGTTCGGTGGAACCGAACCAGGGGTTGAGAAGCTAAGACGCTTTCTTTTCTCGTACAAGCTGGGGCCGGCCTCGCGAAACCACCACATCACGCGTGACCACGCACTCGCTGACGCCCGTCAAAGAGGGGATCTCATACATCACATCGAGCATCACTTCCTCAAGAATCGCACGCAGCCCGCGCGCGCCCGATTTTCGCCGGGCTGCTTCCTCGGCCACGCTGTGCAGCGCGTCCTCGGTGAAGCGTAGCTTGACGCCTTCCATCTCGAGCAGTCGTTCGTACTGCTTGACCAGCGCGTTCTTGGGCTTCCAGAGGATGTTCACCAGGTCGTCGACGTGGAGTTCGTCGGCGGCCACGATGATGGGCAAGCGGCCCATGAACTCGGGAATCATGCCGTACTTGACCAGATCTTCGGTGCGGGCCATCGAGCGCAGCGCATTCTTGTCCTGTTCACCCTTGACGACATCGGCGCCGAAACCGAGACCCCGCACACCAACCCGGCGGCGCACCACCTCCTCAAGGCCATTGAAGGCTCCGGTGCACACGAACAAGATGTTGGTGGTGTCGACCTGGATCAGCTCCTGCTGCGGGCGGTTGCGCGCCCCATCCGGCGTGATCGAGGTCTGCTTGCCTTCCAGGATCTTGAGCAGCGCTTGCTGCACGCCCTCGCCCGAGACGTCGCGTGTGATGGACGGGCCGCCGCCCTTGCGGGCGATCTTGTCGATCTCGTCGATGCAGACGATGCCGCGCGCGGCCTTGTCCACGTCATTGCCGGCGTTGCGGTACAGCGCCTTGATCACGCTGTCGACGTCCTCGCCGACATAGCCGGCCTCGGTCAGCGTGGTTGCGTCCGCCATCGCGAACGGCACGTCTAGCTTGCGCGCCAACGTCTGCACCAGCAGCGTCTTGCCACAACCGGTGGGTCCGATGAGCAGGATATTGCCCTTCTGGATCTCGACCTCGTTCATCTTTCCGAACTGGCCGATGCGCTTGTAGTGGTTGTAGACCGACACGGACAGCGCCTTCTTGGCGCGATCCTGGCCGATGGCGTAGCGGTTGAGCTCGTCGTAGATCTCCCGCGGGCGCGGGTAGCGTGGCCGCTCCGCCGCCTCTTCCTTGGCGATGATGTCGTTGCACAGGGCCACGCACTCGTCGCAGATGAAGACGCGTGGGCCGGAGATGAGCTTGCGCACCTCCCGGCGACGCTTGCCGCAGAACGAGCAATGGAAGTCGTCCATCTGCCCGCCAGTATTGCATCGGCCACGGAGCAAGCCAAGGGTCAGCACGCGGATCGTTCGTCGATCGAACCCTGCGCTGGTACAATGCCGGCCGCTTTGTCAAGGCGTCTGCTCGGCATCTCGATGGGCGATCCTGCCGGCGTGGGACCGGAGGTCGTGGTGCGGGCGCTCGGGTTGCGGCCGGAACTGCCGATGGACGTGCGCGTGTACGGCGATGCCGGCGCGCTCGCGCGGGCCTCGGATGTCGCCCGGGTTGCGCCGATCGCCCGCGAGCGCATCGTGGAAGTAACCCGGCTCGGTGCCGGCGACGTGACCCCCGGCCAGCCCAGTGAAGTGTCGGGCCGCGCCCAGATCGAGTACCTGGCGGCAGCCGCGCGGGCGGCGGTGGCGGGCGAGGTGGCGGCGCTGGTAACCGCGCCGATATCCAAGGAATGGGCGGGCAAGGCCGGATTTACGTTCCCGGGCCACACCGAGTTTCTGGCCGACGCGGCTGGGGTTAACGAGTTCGCGATGATGTTGGCGGGAAAGAACCTTCGGGTCACGGTCGCGACCACCCACCTCGCCCTGCGCGAGGTACCCGCCGCGCTGACCACGGCGGGGATCGCCTCGGCGATCTTGCTGACCGTGCGCGCGCTCCGTGACGGCTTCGGTGTACGGCTGCCGCGGGTCGCGGTGGCGGGCCTGAACCCGCACGCGGGCGAGGCGGGGCGCTTCGGCGACGAGGAGGCCCGTGTGGTGTTGCCCGCGATCGAGCAAGCGCAACGCCGGCTCGCAGGCGGCGACTTCGCCGCGCGGGTGAGCGGCCCGCATGTGCCCGACGCCGTGTTCCGCCAGGCAGCGATGGGCCAGTACGACGCGGTGGTGGCGCTGTATCACGATCAGGGGCTGATCCCCATCAAGATGCTCCACTTCGACGACGCCGTGAACCTGACGCTGGGGCTGCCGTTTCCGCGTACCTCGCCCGACCATGGCACCGCCTATGACATCGCGGGCACCGGGCGGGCGAGCCCATCCAGCTTTCTGGCGGCGCTCGATCTCGCGGTCGAGCTCGTGCAGCGGCGCCTCGACGCCAGGAATTCGCCCTGATTTCCACGTTTCCTCAGCCGTTCCCTTGAGCACCCCAACACAAATCGAATAGGGTCGAAACAGAAATATGTGTGGAATCGTCGGCTACGTTGGTCAACGGAATGCGACCCCAATCCTGATAGGCGGCCTGCGACGCCTGGAATACCGCGGCTACGATTCGGCCGGCGTTGCCGTGTCGAGCGGTCACGGGGCGCGCGTGGTTCGCTGCCGGGGCAAGCTTGCGGCCCTGGAAAAGCTGCTGGCGGTGGACCCGTTGCCGGGGACCATCGGCATCGGGCACACGCGATGGGCGACCCATGGGCGCCCGTCGGACGAGAATGCTCACCCGCACAGGGTCGGCCCGGTGTCGGTCGTCCACAACGGCATCATCGAGAACCACACCGGCCTGCGCGCGCGGCTCAAAGCGGCGGGGCGAACCTTTTCGTCGGAGACCGACACCGAGATCGCCGCGCATCTGGTCGATGAGGCCCTCGCGGCCGGCGCCGAAAGCCTGGTCGAGGCGGTGCGCCGGACGCTGCGGCAGGTGGAAGGGACTTACGCGCTGGTGGTTCTGTCGGACCAACATCCGGACGAGCTGGTTGCGGCCAAGAACGCCTCGCCGCTGGTCGTCGGTATCGGTCGGGGTGAGACCTTCCTGGCGTCGGATGCGCCGGCGCTGCTTGAGCACACGCGCGAGGTGATCTTCCTGGAGGACGGCGACATCGTGCGGCTGTCGCGGAACGACGGCGTGCAGATCACCGACATCGATGGCCGGACGGTCGCGCGTACGCCACGAACCATCACCTGGACCGCGGAACAAGCCGAGAAGGGCGGCTTCCCGCATTTCATGCTCAAGGAGATTCACGAGCAACCACGTGCCGTCACCGATACCCTGCGCGGCCGGCTGCTGGTCGACACCAACGACGCTACCCTTGACGGCTTCGATGTCGGCTTCGATGGCGGCGTCGATGGCCGGCCGGTGCCGCGGCGGGTGGTGTTGCTGGCGTGCGGGACTTCGTACCATGCGGGCCTGGTCGGCAAGTTCCTGATCGAGGCGGCGGCGCGGCTGCCGGTCGAGGTCGATCTGGCCAGCGAGTTCCGCTACCGCGATCCGGTGGTCGGCCCGGGTGATCTGGTGATCGGCATTTCCCAGAGCGGGGAAACCGCCGACACGCTGGCAGCGATCAAGGAAGCCAAGAGCCGGGGCGCGCGCACACTCGCGATTTCCAACGTCGTGGATTCGGCGATCCCACGGCTGGCCGACGGAGCGCTGTACACCCACGCCGGGCCCGAGATCGGCGTCGCGTCCACCAAGTGCTTCACGGCCCAGCTGGCCGCGCTGGCACTGGTCGCGATCCACCTGGGGCGGCGCTCGGGCGGTTTGCCCGAGGCCGCTGCGGCCGATCTCATCCGTGAGCTTCTGCAGATGCCGAACAAGATGGCCGAGGCTTTGGCCATGACCAGCGATCTGCGCGCGGTGGTCGCGGAGTACAAGGACTCCAAGGACTTCCTTTATCTGGGCCGCGGGACGAATTACCCCATCGCCCTCGAGGGCGCGCTCAAGCTCAAGGAGATCTCGTACATCCACGCCGAGGGCTATGCAGCCGGCGAGATGAAGCACGGCCCGATCGCGCTCATCGACGACGGTATTCCGGTGGTCGTGATCGCACCGCGAGGCAAGGGCTACGAAAAGGTCCTGTCGAACCTGGCCGAGGTGCGAGCGCGGGAGGGCCACGTCATCGCCGTCGCCACCGCGGGCGATCAGACCATCGCCGAGAACTGCAAGACCGTCCTGTGGATCCCAGACGCGCCGCACTTGCTGCAACCTTTGTTGACGGTGTTGCCGCTGCAGTTGCTCGCCTACGAAGTGGCGCTAGCGCGCGGCAACGACGTCGATCAGCCGCGCAACCTGGCCAAGAGCGTGACCGTGGAGTAGCGCGTCGCGTCTTCCGTGTGGAAAACGCGCACTTGGCTACCAGATCGCGGAGCCTGTGCTATAGATCGTCCCCTTTCTGCACGGTTCTACCGACACGTGTGGAAATCATGGTCAACTTGGACGGGGAAACAGCACGATGAAACGAGCAGTGGTGATCGACAAGGCGCTTTCCCACCTGAATCCGCGAGTTCAGCCACCTGAAGCTTCGGCGGACGCCTCGGGCAAGAAGAAAACCCTCACCGGCGGCGAGATGGTGATCCGCTGCCTGGAACGGGAGGGGGTCGATGTCGTGTTCGGCCTGTCCGGCGGGGCGGCGATGCCCATCTTCGACGCGCTGATCGACTCGAAGATCAAGCTCATCCTTGTGCGTCACGAGCAGGGTGCCACCCACATGGCGGATGGCTATGCTCGTGCCACCGGCCGGCCCGGCGTGGTGCTTGTGACCTCGGGGCCGGGAGCGACCAACACGGTGACCGGCCTCCTGACCGCGCTCATGGACTCGGTGCCGATGATCGTGCTGACCGGACAGACCATCACGCCCATGCTCGGCAAGGACGCGTTTCAGGAAGCCGACGTCACCGGCATCACCTACCCGGTGGTCAAGCACAGCTACCTGGTGCGCAACGCGGCCGACATCCCGCGCGTGATGAGGGAAGCATTCTACATCGCGAACACGGGCCGGCCGGGGCCGGTGCTCATCGATCTACCCAAGGACGTGACCTCCGGGCCGTGCTCGGCGGCTTTTGTCGACAAGGTGGAGCTGCCCGGCTACCACGTCCCCGGCCGCGGTGACGCCGACAAGCTGAAGAAGACGGCGGCGCTGCTTGCGCGAGCCAAGCGACCGCTCATCTATGTGGGCCATGGATCGGTGATCGCCAACGCCGGCAAGGCCATCTACCAGCTGGCGGAGAAGCTACAGGCGCCGGTGGTGAACACGTTGCTTGGCAAAGGCGCGGTGCCCGAAGACAAGGATCTGCACCTCGGCATGCTTGGCATGCACGGCACCGCCTACGCCAACAAGGCGGTGGCCGGCTGCGATTTCATCATGGCGGTCGGCGCACGCTGGGACGACCGCATCACCGGCAAGCTGTCCGAGTTCTGCAAGGACGCGGTCAAGATCCACATCGACATCGACGTGGCCGAGTTCGGCAAGATCGTGAAGCCCGACGTCAGCATCGCCGGCGACGCGCGCCTGGTGATCGAGGATCTGATCCCACTGGTGGGTAAGTGCGACAGCGCCGAGTGGCTCAAGTCCATCGCGGGATGGCGCAAGCAGTACCCGCTCAAGTACCCGAAAAAGGGCGGGCTGCGGGCGCAGCACGTGCTCGACCGCCTGGACAAGCTGGGCGGGCGCGACGCGATATTGACCACGGATGTGGGCCAGCACCAGATGTGGGCAGCGCAGTTCTGTCTGACCACCAAGAACCGGCACTGGATGTCATCGGGCGGTGCGGGAACCATGGGCTTCGGCTTCCCGGCGGCGATCGGCGCCAAGATGGCCTGCCCCGACAAGAAGGTGTGGGCCATCGTCGGCGACGGTGGTTTCCAGATGACCATGTCCGAGCTGGCGACCGCGGCTCTGAACAAGATCGCGGTCAAGGTGCTGATCATCAACAACCACTACCTGGGCATGATCCGGCAGTGGCAGGAGCTGTTCTACGACAACCGCCTGTCAGGCGCCGATCTCGAGGGCAATCCGGACTTCGTCAAGCTGGCCGCCGCCTACGGCATCAAGGGGTGGCACATCCGCCGGGCCGGCGACGTCGATCGCGTGCTCAAGGCCGCGATGGACTACGAGGACGGTCCTTGCCTGATAGACGCCGAGGTCATGAAGGAGGACAACGTGTTTCCGATGATCCCGGCCGGCGCGGCGGTCAAGGACATGCTCATCGAACGCCCGAAGCCGAACGTGAAGCTGGAGAAGCCGCAAGGGTCCACATGAGCACCACACTCGCCTTGGTCACGCCACCCGCTACCGCAGCGCCGCCCGGCACACCCGTGCACACCATCTCGGTCATGGTGCGCAACCAGCCTGGCGTGCTGGTGCGGGTGTCGCTGGTGTTCTCGCGCCGTGGCTACAACATGGAGTCGCTCGTGGTGTCGCCCGCCATTTCGGTTGCCGGCTTCGACGCCGCTCCTGGCGAGTTCTCGCGTATGACCATCACTTGCTCGGGCGACCCCGACACGCTGGAGCAGATCATCAAGCAGTTCGAAAAACTGATCGACGTGGTGCACGCCATCGACCACACGGGCCAGTCGGTGATCGAAAGCGAACTGGTGCTCGTGAAGCTCAAGGCCGGTCTCCGGGAGCGCACCGAGATTCTCCAAGCCGCCGAGAACTTCAAGGCCAAGGTCGTCGATTTTGGCGCCGACTCGATCATTCTCCGCTGCGCCGGCGAAACCGAGAAGATCGACGCCTTCGTCGGCCTGCTGAAACCGTTCGGCATCATCGAACTGGTGCGCTCGGGCAAGATC
>JANPCZ010000013.1:0-78714 GCA_031431215.1 Myxococcales bacterium | reverse complement strand
GCGGTGATACGGGCCGCGGACGAGAACTTGAGTGCGTCGATCAGGATCAAGAGTTCGACGATGTGATCCGACAGCGGCGGCGCCGAGGTCTGGATCACGAATACGTCAGAGCCGCGGACGTTTTCCTCGATCTTGATCTTGATGTTCTCGTTCGAGAACCGGGTCACCCGCAGCTTGCCAAGCCTGACCCCCGCCTGTGCGGCGATAGCGGCGGCCAGCGACGGGTGGCTGCCGCCAGCGAAGATCTTCAGGTTGCGCGGCCCGCTCATCGGCGTCGCCGGTTTATCACGATCTCGCCGACCCCGCTCGGCCGCTGGTCCGCGAAGTTTCTGCTTCCTTCTGGCTGGCCTCGTGCCTACACTCGACGCCCATGTCGCAGCGGCAGTCGGTTCTTGTGCTCGATGATGAACCCACGGTGGCGCGGGGAATTCAGCGATTGCTGCGTGCCGAGTTCGAGGTCAAGGTGGCTTACTCGTCCGACGAGGCGCGAGCGTCCCTGGCCCAGCACGTGCCGGATGTTCTGCTGTGTGACTATGACCTTGGCAGCGAGACCAGCTCGGATTTCCTTGCGCAAGTGACGCGCGACCATCCCGGGGTGCGCCGCGTGTTGTACTCGGGCTCGCAGCCGGAAGTCTGGCAGCACCTGATCGATCGCGAGCTCATCCACACGTCCCTGATGAAGCCCGCGACGTCAGAAGCGCTGATGAGCGTCGTCCGCGGTAACGCCTAGCGGAAGCGCAGGCGGGCCGCGCCGCAGCGCTTCAGACTGGCGTATGATGGCGCCGGGGGACGGCTACACATGGACGTGGGGCGCTATCCGATCCTGTATGTGGACGACGAGCGACAGAACCTCGTCGCGGTCAGCTATTTGCTGGAGGGCGAGTTCGATCTGGTGACCGCACAGCGCCCGGAGGACGCGATCGAGATCCTGACCAAGCAGGACATCGCCGTGCTCCTGACCGACCAGCGTATGCCGGGCATGACCGGCGTCGAGCTCTGCGTGAAGGCGCGCGAGCTGCGTCCCGACACCGTCCGTATCATCATCACCGCTCATGCTGACATGCACGACGCCATCGCCGCCATCAACCGTGGCCAGGTCGCGAAGTATGTGACCAAGCCGTTTCGCAACGAGGAACTCCTCGAGATCCTGCGAATGGCCATTGACCTGGTGCACGTTCAGCGCGCGGTCAAGGACATGCAGTCGCGCTTGCTGCGCACCGGGCCGCAGGCCACTGCACTCGCCATCGGCAAGGCCCTCGCCAGGGAACTGCAAAGACCCCACGCGGCGCTGCGGGCGGCCTTGCCCCGCGCCCGCGATCTGACCCGCGCCGCCGGCCGCGAGCGAGCGAATGCCGATCGTGTGGGCGCGCTGCTGGATGAGACCGGCACCGCTCAGGACCAGGCCATGGTGGCCACCACTGAGTTGGGAGAGATCGTCGATCGTCTGACCGTGGGCGAGGTGTTGCCCATCTCGGATCTGGCAGCCACTGATGTGGCGCGCGTGGTCGATGCGACGGTACGCATCCTGCGGTCAGACCTGGAGCGCACCGCGCGCGTCGAGTTCATCGCCGAAAGCACGCCCTGGGTGCGCATGCGCAGCGCGGACCTTGGCCAGGTCATGACAAACTTGTTGATGGCGGCGGTCAGCTTCTTTGCGCCCGACGGAGATGCGCCGCGGACGCTGACCGTGCGGGTGGGGGGCACCGGTGCCGAAGTGCTTATCACGGTCACCGCCGCCGGGGTCGATATGCAGAGGGTGCCCGAACTGACCGGCGAAGATCCCGAGGTGTTCTTCGATCCCAAGCTCGACCCCGAGCGCATTCAGCCCAGTTTCGCCCTGGCGGTGGCGCGATCCATGATCGGCAGCGCCAAGGGTACGGTGGGCGCGCGGAGTACCTCCGGGGGCGCGGTCGTGCTGTCACTCGAATTGCCGGCGGCGCGCCGCATTTCCAGTCTCGACGCCGGTGATATTCCTCCGCCGGGTGACCGATGAGTAGCAGCAAGCAATCGGGTTTGCGGGATGTGTTGCGGCGGCTCGACAAGGCGGCCAGAGCGCTGACCCCGGTGGTGCTCGATCAGGGCCGCGACCAGGCCAAGCTGGGCAGCTACCTGGATCGGATCGAGAGCGACGCTGCCGGGCAGTGGTTGTGGCTGGCGCCGATCGCGGCCGACGGCATCGCACCCTTGCGCTTGCTTCCGCCGTCGGGGATCCGGGTGTGCTCGACGGTGCCCGGGGAGCCGTGGGCCTTGTGCGCTCGCCGGATCGAACCTGCCGGTGATCGGGCCGCCCGCGTGCTGATCGACGAGCGTGCGCGTCTGGTGGACCTGCCGGCGCGCGATCTGGCGCGCGTTGATGGCCCCGGCCGCGAGCCGCTGGTGCTGGTGGTGCCGACCGCGACCGACGATCGCGATCTGCATGTGTTCCCGGTGATTGGACTCAGCGCCAGCCACGGCATGATCGAATCGACCGTGCCTCTGGTACCCGGAACTCGCTACGATCCGGTTGAGTTGCTCGGCGACGGCCGCATCTTGCGCCGGGCGGCCGCAACGGTGCTGGAGGCGATTCCGTGGCGCTCGGCGCAGGGCGCGCGCTTGTTTCGCTGCCGCCTGGCGCTCAGCGAGGCGCATGCCGAGGAATCGGGTAGGGCCCACGATCTGGTGTCGCAGCCCCAGCGCATCAAGCGCTGCCTCGACCTCGCCGCCATGATGAGCCGCCCGGCGTGGCTGGAGGCTGGAGGATCCGCGCGCTTGCAGGTGAAGATCACCGCCGCCACCAAGGATTGCCTGCGCCTGACCCTGGGCGAAGAGGCACCTGGCGACATCGCGCCTCACGTGACCGTTGGGTTCGAGCTGTTCGGCGCGAGCTACGAACTGGACGTGCGTCTGCTTGCACGCGAAGCCGCGCACATCGATGTGTCGCTGCCGTTGTTGTTGCGCCGCCGGCGCTGGCGGCGCGAGAAGCGAGCCGAGGATCACATTCGCGAGAAGCTCACGGTGTCGTTTCGCAACCCAGCGACCGGGGCAATCACCGTACGCAAGATCCGCGATCTGTCGTTCGGCGGCCTGTGCTTCGAGGCCGACGCCCGAACCGACGTGTTGTGGAAGCGCCTACCCATGGAGCAGGTTAGCGTCATGTGGAACGCCGAGACCGTCCACCTGGGTGACATGGAGGTGCGCGCGCTCGAGCGCCGGGCGGGCGGCCTGGTGCTGGCCCACGCCGCTGGGCGCGGCGACGCCGCCCGTGACGAAACCGGACTCATCAACCTGCTGGCCGCCGTGCGGAACCCCGAGGTGCGCATGCACGACGGCTCCGACTTCCGCGCCATGCTCGACATCTACCGCCGCGCCGGCCTGGTCGCGGACTTCATGCTGCGCAACCTGGAACCCGTCGCCCCCATCGCCGCGACCAACTGGCGCCGCCTGCATGACCGGAAGGCGGACGTGGCGTTCACCCTGGTGTATCCGGCGGTCGGAACGCCGCAGGTTACGTTCTCGGGGGTTCGGGCGTGGAATTTCGCCTGGTTGTCGCAACATTTTGGAGCCACCTCGACGCAACTTGGTCACGGCAGCGGAGCCGTTCACGTCGCCTACGTCGATCATGTTCTGCCGCGCTCCGATGCGCACCATTTCGTGTTCTTCATGAAGGAAGACAGTCTCGCCATGGGATCGTTCCAGGGGCACTTTCTCGAGGTCGCTGGAACCCCGGAGGCGGTCTCGCGGGTGAGGTTGAACTACTGGGTTGGCAAAGCGAGTGGTACCGACGGGCGACCGCTGTCGTGCAAGCCACGCTCGCTTCGGCGCGGCGAGGAGAAACTGATCGCGCGCGCGGCCGAGCGCCTGCTGGGTACCGCCCCAGCCCGGGCGTTGTCCATGGTCGAAGGCGGTTTGTCCCTGTCTGACACCCGGGCGCGCTTTCGCAAGGCCGGTCTAGAACGGAGTCGCAAGGTCCATGTGCTGGGCAGCGGTGGGGTGGCGGCGCTCGCGTTGCTGGAGGAGCGAACCTCCCCGGGTGTCAACCTGACGCTGATGCTGAACGCCTGGTGGATCCTTCCCGTGGTAAGCGAGGCAGCGGAAGGCGGCGATGTCATGACGGCGGCGGCGCAAGCCATCCTGTGCAGCGCTGGTTCAGGTGACGATCGTTTTGTCATCACGGTCGATGGCACCAACGTGGGGGCGCTGGAGGCGGCCGGTTTCGAGCGCCTGGCCGACGTCTGGCTCTATGTGATGAACCGCTCGGGGATCTATCGTTACTGCGAGTACATAGCAGACCGCTACGGCAACGTTGGCGCTAGGTCAGTTGGACGCAAGACCGTACGAACTCTTCTCGAGGCGGGCTAGTCATGGCGGGGACGGCCCGGGATGTCTACTTGGCCATCCGGGAGGAACTGGACCTGACGCCCTCCATCGGCCCGACGCTGGCAATCGTAGCGCTCGACCTGTCCCTGCTGGCGGCCGTTGTGGTGCTGCTTCGCCGTGGCGACTGGCCGTCGTTCATCGCGTCGCAGTTCCTGCTCGCGGTGATCTTTTTCAACAGCTTCTCGATTCTTCACGAGTGCGGTCACGGCAACATCTCGCGTTTTCGGCTTGTCAACGCCTTGGTTGGGCACTATGCGAGCACGTTCTGCTTCATTCCGTACTACCCATGGAAATACATTCATCAGCAACACCACGCTTGGGCTGGCAATCTCGACCGAGATCCCACGCTCAGGTCAATTCGCAGGTTCAAAGAACGCGGTGTCCCGCGAATGGTGCGCGCCTGCTGGCGCACGTGGATACCGCTCGGGGCGTTCCTCCAGCACCTGATTTTTGTGACCCACCCGTACCAGATGTGGCGTTCGGGACAGATGACGAGGAGCCGCCTGCTGGCCAGTTGTGCCTCGGTGGCCTGGCTTCTGGCGAGTTTCTTAGCGCTCTGGCGGCTTGCGCCTGACGTGGTTCGGCCATCGAATTTCGTGCTCGCCCTGGCTGTCTTTTTCGTAGCCGAAGAGCTGGTTAACGTGCCCCACCACGTCGGCATGCCCACGTTCGCGGAAAAATTGCCCGTGTGGGCGCAGCACCAGACAACGCGCTCTTGTTACTATCCTCGCGGGTTGTCGGAGGTGTTGGTGCTGAACTTCAATTTCCACATCGAGCATCACATGTTCCCCTCGCTGCCCTGGCATCGCTTGCGGCGCGCCCGCGGCCTCGTCAGGCCGGCACTGGGCGTGGAGTATCAGGAGACTTTCGGCATCTCGTGGAACCTCGAAAACCGTCGGCGTGACATCGATGCGATCGTGGGCCGAGTGCGGACCGGCACGTAGGCCAATGGCCGTGACCGACATCAATCGCGTTGAGCTGCACGCATCAGGCTTCAGGGCATTGCTCGAGGTCGGCGAGAAGGAACTCGGAAGAGCAGCGCTCGTCGAGATCCTTCGTCAGCTGGGCACCACGATTGAGCAGCTAGAAGACCCGACAGGTTGGTTCTCACTGGAGTTTGCGGAGGGGTTAATGGAGGCTTTGATGGTCGGGGCCTCCGATCGGGGCGTGCTTGATCGGGCGATGAGATTGATGCTCACTCCTCGCTACCTCGGGATCGTCCTCCCGTTGGCCCGTTCACTCGGGACGCCTGGTTTTTTCTACGCCCAACTCGCGAGGTTGGTTCCTAGGGTCAACAAAGTGACAGCGTGGGCAGTGGAACGGCCGGAATCAAGGCGGGCGATCATCACTGTGCGGCGCTCCCCAGAAGCCCCCGCTGAGCGAACCCCGTATTTTTGCCACATTAGAGGTGTGCAAATTGCCGCGGGACCCACTCTGTTTGATTTGCCGCCAGCACAGCTTGAACACCCTAAATGCATGCTTAGAGGCGATGAGGCCTGTGTCTATGACGTTCGTTGGGAAGAACATCGCCGGCCCCTATGGTCCTGGGTCGGATTGCTGCTTGGCATCGGCGGCAGTGTTGCAATCACGCCTTTCGTTGACCTGCCAGGAGCACTCTTCGCCGCGGTAGCAGCCATGGCTGCGATGGGGGGCTGGGGGGTTGGGCGAAGCCACGAGCTTCGTCGTGTTCTTCAGAATCGGATCGGCGACCTGGGTAGTGTGTATGACGCCCTGGGACGGGCCTCCGTCGCCAACGAACAGCGCTACGCCGAACTCCTCGAGGCGAAGGCCGAAGTCGAGCAGAAGGTCGAGCGGCGAACTCACGAGTTGCGCGAGGCGCTCAGCCAGATACGGGATCTCGATCGGGCGAAGACTGACTTCTTTTCGAACGTCTCACACGAGTTGCGAACCCCGCTGACGCTGATTCTGGGCCCGCTCGAATACCTGGTGTCTGGACGGGAGCCTCCCGGCGGGATGCAGAAATCCGTCGAGACGATGCAGAGAAACGCGGTTCGTCTGCTGGAGCTGATCAGCCAGTTGCTCGATCTCGCCAAGGTGGACGCGGGCAAGACCCAACTTGCCCGCACGCCCACGGACCCAGTTGCGCTCGCCAGCGGTGTGGCATCGCGTTTTGTTGCCTCGGCGGCTGCTCGGAATGTTGCGCTGACCACCGGCGCGCCAACGATGCTTGCGCCGGCGTCGATGGATTCGGCCTGGATCGAGACAGCGCTGTCTAACTTTGTGGCGAACGCTCTGCGATATGCCCGGACCCGGGTGGAGATTCGTGTCCGCGAGGTCTCAGGTTCCGTGGTGTTCGAGGTGGAAGACGATGGGGTTGGAATCGGGCCCAATGATCTGCCCAAGGTTTTCGATCGATTTGCCCAGGGCAGCGACGCTCGCACGAGCAAGGGCGGCACCGGATTGGGCCTGGCGATCGCGCGCGAGGCGGCCCGGTTGCACGGCGGCGAAGCTTCGGTGCGTAGCACGCAGGGCACCGGCTCGATATTCGCCCTGACCGTGCCCCGGACGATGGCGACCGCCCCTGCCGCGGAGGAGTCGGCAGTGCTGCCCGGACCGGGTGTGGTCACCGCAGCGATCGCGGCGCCGATGCCATCTGAAGCGATAGCGAAGAGCAACAGCTCGCCGCTCGACCGCCCGACCTCTTGGCCCGGCCCCGACGCCTCGGCTCCCCTGGTGGTGGTCGTCGAGGACGACGACGATCTGCGTGACTTCGTCGCAAACGTGCTCGCGGCGCAGTACCGCGTGCAGACCGCGCGCAATGGCGAGGAAGCGCTGGCCCTCATCCTCGCTGCGCGCCCCGATGCCGTCGTCAGCGACGTGGCGATGCCCCGCATGGATGGATTCGAGCTGTGCCGGCGGCTGCGGACGCTGGACGAGACGCGTTCACTGCCGGTGTTGTTGCTGACCGCACGGCGTGACGTGGGGCGCGTGCTCGAAGGCTTCGAGGCGGGCGCTGATGACTACGTCGCCAAGCCATTCCACGGCCGCGAGCTGCTGGCCCGCCTGGGTGTTCAGGTGCGCCTTCGCGGCATGGTGAGCGAGATGGCCCACCGCGAGCGACTGGCCTCGCTCGGGGTGCTCGCCGCCTCCATTGCGCACCAGGTACGCAACCCGCTCGCCGCCCTGCTCAGTGGGTTACCGGCGATGCGGCGCAAGCTGGCCGCATCGATGGATCCGCGCTCCGACGAGATGATGGGAGTCATGATCGACAGCGCGAGCCGGGTCGAACGGTTGACCGTGGACCTCCTGGACCTATCGCGCATCGATCGCGAGGATGTTGCGCGGTTCAAGCCGTCGGACGGGCTGCAAGCATCTCTGCGCCTGGTCGAATCGAGGGTTTCAGACAATGTGAAGATCGAGACCGAGATCGACGAGGCCATCGAACTTGATGGCAGACCCGGCGACATGAACCACGTCTTCCTGAACCTCATCGACAACGCGCTTCGAGCTGTGGCGTCCGGGGGCACCGTGCGGGTGCATGCCGGCCTGCGTGAGGGAGCGTTCTTGCTCGAGGTGGGTGACTCAGGGCCGGGCGTCGATCCCGGGCGGGCCGAGTGGATTTTCGGCCCCTTCGCAACCACCCGGCCCGCCGGTGAAGGCACCGGCCTGGGTCTCGCGATCTCGCGCCAGGTGGTGCTCCAGCACGGCGGCACTATCACCGTTGGCCGCTCCGACCTGGGCGGAGCGCTGTTCGTCGTGAAGCTGCCACTGTCGCGGACCCATGTGGCGGCCCCCGCGGTGCTCTAACCCTCGTCCTTCTCCGATCCCGACTCGCCGTCAGGGCGCTCGGGCACCGGCGCTGACGTCGGTTCAGCGCCGGTGACGCCAGCCACCCCCGCGCGCGGTTTCGCTTCCGCGCGTGCCGCCACGCCCGCCATCATCGCCCCCGCCGCCGCCTGCTTCGATGCCACCACCGCGGCGTCAGCCAGTGGCAAGTCGACCACGAAGCGGGTACCGTGGCCGCGCGCTCCTGGACCGACGGTGATGGTGCCGCCCAGTCCCTCCACGATCTCGCGCACGATGGCCAGGCCCATGCCGCGGCTCTCGCCCTTGCCGTCAATCAGGGCGTGAAACAGCGTGGGCATCTTCTCGGGCGGGATGCCAGGGCCGGTGTCTTCGACCTCGATCCAGCCCCGGCTCGCATCGGCACCCACGCGGACCATGATCTGGTTCTCGTCGGGCAGGCCGGGCGGAATGGCCTCGCACGCGTTGCTGAGCAGGTTGAGCAGGATCTGCGACAGGGCCACGCTGTCGGCGGCGACCATTGAATCGTTTTCAAGATCCATGACCAGGCGCGCGCGCGGGCGCAGAGCGCTGCGGATCACGGCGGCGTTGACCCGGGCGGACTGCGCCAGGCTGCTGGCTTCGCCGCTGGGCCCGTCACTTGCCGCGCCCTGGCGAAACCGGTTGATGCGGGCGACCAGCTGGTCGATCGAGGCCACGGCGTCGTCGGTCGCCAGGCGCAGATCGCCGACCTGCCTGCCTACCGGATCGGCCGCCTGGGCCAGGTACGGCTCAAGCGCGCCCAAGGTGGTCTGGATCGCGTGGGCGTTCATGTGCACGGCCGTGGCGGGGCTGCTGATCTCGTGCAACACGCGTCCCAACAGGTACGTCGTGGTGGACTGTTGATGGGCCTGCATCATCTTGCTTTGCACTTGGCGGGTCATCGCGCCGAAGTGATACGCCTCGATGCCGCCGCGCAGGGCATCGGCCATGGCCTCTTCGCGCCACGGCTTGACGATGTAGCGGAACACGTGCCCGGTGTTGACCGCGGCGGCCGCCGCCGTGATGTCGGCGTAGGCGGTGACGATCATCCGCATGGTTTCGGGGAAGTGAACCTTCGAATAGCCGCACAGCTCGGCCCCGGTCATGCCGGGCATGCGCTGATCGGCCAGCAGGACGGCGATCTCCTGCGACGCCAGCACGTCCAGCGCTTCCGCTGCGCTCGACGCAATCTCGATCCGAAACTCACTTTCGAGGGCGTAGCGGAACGCCATCAGGTTGGCCATCTCGTCATCGACGTAGAGGACCGTGAACTGCCGGTAGTCGATCTTCATCACGCGCTTGGCTCCGCTGCCGGCGCCGGCATCGCCAGCGGCAGCTCGACGACGAAGCGGGTGCCGTGGCCGTGGGCCCTCGCCCCTGCGGTGATGGTGCCGCCCAGGCTGCGCACGATCTCGTGCACGATGCCCAGGCCCATGCCGTGGCCGATGCCTTGGTCGGTGATGCGGGGGTGGAAGATCCTGGCCAGGTCTTCGGGCGCGATGCCGGGACCGGTGTCCTCGATCTCGATCCAGCCCCGCCGTTGGTCGCAGCCCAGTCGGATCGCGATCTGGTTGTCCTCGGGCAGTCCCGGCAGGATGGAGTCGCAGGCATGGGCCAACAGGTTCACCAGGATCCGCGACAGAGCCACGGCATCGGCGGCCACCATCGCATCACCTTCCAGATCCAGGACCAAACGGGCGCGCCGGCTGATCTCGCCGCGGACCAGGATGCAGGCGGCTTGCACGGCTTGACCAATACTGCTGGGCTCCTCGCTGGGGCCGCTGCTCGTTGCGCGCTGGCGAAACGTGTTGATGCGCGTGATGAGATGGTCGACCGAGAGTACGGCATCGTCGGTCGCGAGACGCAGCTCCTTCACCTGCTCGAGGATAGCCCTGGGCGCCGTGGGCAGATTGGGTGCGAGCTCGCCCAGCGTGTCGTGGGCAGCGTGGACGTTCATGTGCGCCGCGGTGGCCGGGCTGCTTATGTCGTGCAACACGCGCCCGACCAGGTACGTGGTGGTCGTCGGCTGATCGGCCCTCACCAGCCGCCCCTGCAGGTCACGTGTGAGTGCGGCCAGCCGGTAGTCCTCGATGCCACCGCGCAGGACAGCGGCCATGGCGTCCTCGCGCCAGGGCTTCAGGATGTAGCGGGCGACGTGGCCGGTGTTGATGGCGGCCACGGCAGGGGTGACGTCGTCATACGCCGTCACGATCATCCGCACCGTGTCCGGGTAGCGGCGCCTTGCCTCGGCGCATAGCTCGGCTCCGGTCATGCCCGGCAGCCGCTGGTCAGCCAGCAGCACTGCGATCGGCTGCGACGCCAGCTTGACCAGGGCCTCGGCCCCGCTCGACGCGATCTCGATCTGGAACTGACCGTCGAGCGCGTAGCGGAACGCCGTCAGGTTGGCCACCTCGTCGTCGACGTACAGGACCCTGAACTCTCGGTAATCCGTCGTTGTCACCCCTGCCTCCTGCTACCGCGATCAGGCAACGCCTTAGCTTGTGCCGGGCCTGCCATCGTTGCGGGCATCGTACCACCCGCGGGCCGTTGTGGCGTTCACGGTACCTCGAAACGGCCGCGCCAGGGCTTGTTGCCTCGCGATCAGAAGAACCGCAGCAGCGGCAGCCCGGCGGTCAGGCCGACGCTGCGGGCGCGCAGGTGAAGGTCTGCGTTCACGCTCTCGGTGAAGTCGATGTAGTTGAGTTCGACAAACCAGCGTGCCGGGCCCCACCGTAGCCAGATGTTGTAGTACGAGCGTCCCGCGACGTTCGGGTACACGAACGCGCCGGCAGTCAGGTTGTAGCCGGTGGGTCCGGCGTCGGTGAAGGTGGCCTCGAGGCCTTGCGGGGTGCTGAAACGGACGCTGTAGCGATCGTCGCGCCTGCCCTGCGAGCGGAAGCCCAGCACGTGCGCGCCTAGCAGAAGGTTGACGCCGATGCGGCGGTCGAGAAAACGGAACCACTCGATGTGCAGGTAGAGTCCCAGATCGCTCGCGACGTGGGCCTCGATGGCGGTGGCATCGAACAGCACCAGTCGCAAGGCGTCGGTGAAGAAGTACGAACCATAGAGGGTCACCAGGGGCGCGTAGGAATTGCTGTGGTCGGGCCCAAGGGCGAACAGATGCGCGTACCCGCCCACGCCGGCACCGATGAACCCACGGCGGAAGCGCGCCGGAGTGCGGTACCTGAGCGTCACGCGGCTGTCACCCGAGCCAAACTGCGTCTGGCCGGGATCTCCGCGCACCGACAGCGCCCAAAGACCCGGCGCCACGTCCGGCGTGTCGACGCCGTCCACTGTCACCGACGGGCCGGCGCCGTCCCAGTACACCAGCATGTCGATCGCAGTCGTGGCGTGCGCGGCGTCCTTCACCAGCAGGGGCCGGCAGCCGACCAGCATCCAGCGGTCATCCGGCCCGGTGGCCACATCAGCGGTGACCGCGAAGCGCGAGCAGCTTGGATCGAAAAACACGCGCGGGCCGGTGGCTGGCCGGCGCGGCGCAAAGCGCACCTGTAGCGAGCCGGTGAATTGCTGGCCACCGCGCACGATCACGATCTCGATCCGATGGCGCGGCCCCGATAGCAGGGCGAGCGGCAGCTCGATGGCCACCTGTCCCGCGACAGCGACGGCGCCCTGTGTGGCCGCGCTGGCGGTCACGCGCGCGTTTTCGACGTTCTCGCCCGTCACCAATAGCCGCCCGCGCGGCAGCAACATCACCTCGGCGACCCGCACCCATTGCAGGGTCCCGGGCACGATCCCTGCCTGGACGCCGGGCAGGGGTTCGCCCACCCATGTGACCACGAAGTCTTCGGCGCGCAGATCTCCGGGGGCAAACGCGGTCGGCACCGTCTCGGACACCACCTCGCGCGCCAGATCATTCGGCAGCTCGAGTGTCCGCGCAGCCGCAGGCGCCGCCCAAGCGAGCGTGCTTGCGATCAATAGCGGGCGAAATGCGTGTCTCACTGATCGTCGAGTCGGACGATGCCGCAGATGTCGGCCGCCAGGACGCACACCTCTGCGAGATGAAAGCGGCGTGCTCCGATCAGCTGGGCGACGCGCATCTGGGTCGCATGTTATCCGCGCAGCGGCGGTCGCGTGAAAGGAATTGCCGTCGCTCCGTGGGCGCTTGGTTCCCGAATGGGCTAGCGGCGCCGGTACAGGTAGACAGCGTCTTGCCACTTACCGAGGTTGGGCAAGGCGTGGCGTTCGCCGAGCGCGAACTGTTGTTCCAGCAGCGCGAAAAAGCGCGGCGTGCCGAACGAGTCGGAGAACTCGCCGACGAAGACCAGGTGCTCACCGGCAAAACGTTCAAGCGCGTCCTCACCCATGGTCGAGAAGCACGCGGGCCCCGGGGGGCGGCGGCCGTCGCGGCCGAGAACGCCCGGTGGCCAGCACAGCAACAGCGTGCGCGCGTCGCGCTCGCGCGGTAGGGCGGTGGCCGGATCGCCAACCTGGATGCGGTGATGCGGCACGCGGTGGCGTGCGCGCGCGTCGCCCGCCAGCGGATGGGCGACGTCGTATGCACGCACGTCGGCGCCCAGCTCGGCGAGCGAGCACGCCCAGAAGCCGCCGCCACAGCCCAGCTCGACGATGGGTGACAGAGCCGCGATCGCGCGCAGGGCCGCCGCCGTCGGCACCGCGTACGCGAACGCATCGACCAGTGTCAGCCGCAGGTGGCCGAGCACGCGCTGCCGCACATCCGCCGCGGCGGTTGGCGCCACGTGAGCCAGCACCACCGGAAACACGTTCTCGCCGTTGTGGAAATACGATTCGCCGGCGCACAGGGCGGTTATCGCAGCCAGAAAGCGTCGCTCCTCGGCGCGGGTCTGGCCCACCCGCGCGGCATCTGCCGCAACCAAGGCGCGACCGTACGCGGCGGCCAAGGAACCAAGTGCCTTGTCAGGCAGCACGGTGGCGAGAAGGTAGCATGAAGCATGCTGCGGGCCGCCTCGGGGGCGTGAGCATCGTCCGTGCCGATCGGGGCGGTACACTGGGCGTCTGATGCGGTGGGGGTGTTTCACGTGCGCGCTGCCCATGCTGGTCGCGGCTTGCCTGCAGCCGGGGCCGCCGCCGGCAGGCCGCACACTGCTGCCGGGGCGGGAGGCGGTGGCGCCGCGGGTGGTGCGGGTGGGCGACGACGTGCACGTGATCTATGAGACCGCCAAGCGGACCGGCGAGCCGGACCCCGAGGCGCCGCGCCTGTGGACGGTGCCGTTCGCCGGGGGCATTCCCGGCAAGCTGGCCGACAACGGCGCGCGTCCGCTCTACGTCGACGGGCAGGGTGTGGCGTTCGTGTTGCACGACCTCGAAAAGCAGGACGGCGTTTCGGGCGTGCAGTGGGAGCCAGGCCGGCGCGCCAACCTGCAGCGTGTGCAGCTGGGCTCGGGCGAGCGGTTGGAGGACATCCCCGACGTCACGAATTTTTCCTTCCTGGGTGGCAACTCGTTCTTCTTCCAGACTTTCCTGGCGACCGAGTTCTTCAACCCGGTGTCCGCAGGACGACCGAAGGCCGGGCCCGGATTCGTTGTGGACTCCGAGGGTAAGCGGCGTGAACTGGAGCTTGTGCGTGAGGCCAAGGTTGGTAGTCGGGGCGGACTTTATTTCCTGACCTCGTCGAACCAGGCGTTCCACCTGCCGTGGCCCGACGCGCACGTCGAGCCATTGCCCCTGTCCAACGTCCGCCGCTACTGGATCGAGCCCGGTGACAAACGCGTCCTGGCCGAGACCGGTAGTCCCGAGCAGACCGTCGAGCCACGCATGCTGTCCATGCCGCCGCGCTGGCTGCTGGCCGACCTGGAAGAGAAGACCGTGGTTCCGATCGACTTGCCGCCTGCCACGCAGTTTCTGGGCTTCGGGCCGCGCGACCGGCGGTTGTACTTTCTGGATGTCACCGACAGGTTTCGTTGGCGCCTGCACGCGGTTCACGCCGCGGTCACCGATCACGAGGTGCTCGATGTGCCATTGCGCAAGGACGATGCCTTCGTGGTCAGCGGTCAGGGCGACATCGGCATCGATCTGCGCTGGGCACCCGCGGGAGACGTCGCTGTGTTGCACACGGGCGAGGCCGTGTTCGCGTTCCGGCCGACCGTGGACCCGACCCTGCGTCGGGTCGGCGTCCATGCTCTCCACCCGGCATTCAGTCCCGACGGGCGCTTTCTCCTCTACCAGACCCCCACCAGGCCCACGTCCGAGGATTCGTGGCAACTCGTCGCCCAGGACATCGGCTTTCTGGCGCCGCCGCGACCGTTGTCGCCCGCCGGGGCGGCCTGGTTCAGCCTGCGCTTTGTCGAGGGCGACGACCCGGTCGGGTACTTGACGGAACTCGCCTCGGATACCTACGATTTCTACGTCGCCAACCCGGCCAGCGGCGCCTATCGGCTCGTCGCAAAGGGCGTGGGTCGAACCTTCGTGCGCATCTCCGACGACGACTTTTCGGCGCTCACGCATTTGCAGACGTCCGGTCGCCGCGCGCTTGCCATCACTGAATGGTCGACCCAGGATCGCAACGGCACGTTGGTCCTTTTCGATCTGATCACCGGCGCGGAGCAGGTGCTGGCGCACGCGGTGTCCGACTTCGCGGTCGCGCGGCCATGCCCGACCTGCCGCTTGTTAGATCCGGGCGCGCCGGCGGCGCTGGTGGTGCGGCACCGCAACCCGTGGCAGCAAGACGGGCTTCGGGCGATGACGTTGCCGTGAGTTGATGCGCGCAATCGGCCTTTTCGTCCTCGCGACCGTGACGCCGACCCTGGCGTGCCTGGAAGCGGCATCGCCACCGTCGGGACTGCAACTGCTGGCCGGGCGGGATGTCGGCCGCATGGCGATCGTGCCGGGCCGCGACCGCCCCGTGGTGGTGTTCGAAGTGCCCAGGATCGACGGCGATCCCGAGCGACCAGTGGCGCAGTTGTGGTCGGTGCCGTTCGCGGGCGGGCCGGCACGCAAGCTGGTTGATCGCGGTGCCTGGCCGGTGGACGTCGACGGCCACGGAGCGGCCTACGTGGTGGTCGACCCGGTGGCGCCCGCGGGGCAGTCCCTGCCAACGTGGGCCCCGGGCTCGCCGGTGTCGTTGTCGCGCTTCGATCTCGATTCGGGCGCGGTCAGCTGGCGCGTCGATCAGGTCAGAACCTTCGCCCACGCAGCCGATCAGGTGTTCGTCCAGGTTCTCGATGCGACAGGACCGAAGCCAGTCGGCTATCTCGTGAATGCGGAGGGTGTGCGCCGCGCGCTCGGTGTCGTGGCGCAGCCATGGGTCAGCCCGCGCGGGTACGTGTATTTCATCGACCCGCTAGGGGTGCTCAAACGAGTCTCCGGCGGCAACGACGAGGAGGCCCTGGCAATGGTCGGCGTCGCCAGTAGTTTTGCCGTCGATTCAGCGGACTTGCGCGTACTCGTCGCGAAGCCAGATCCACGCACGCTGGACAAGGACTGGTTCGTCGTCGACACGCAGACTCGCGATGCCCCACGCGTGCCACTGCCCGCGCAGTGCCGCTTCCTGGGGTTCGACCCACTGTCAGCGGGTCTCTTGTGTTACGAGGTCGTGCAATCCGAATCAACGCCCGAGCCGCACGCGAAGTTGCATTTCATGCGCAGCGACGCCAGTTCGAATTCGGCGTTCGCGATTCCGCAGGTTGAACTGGCCCACGCCATGTTCGAACCGGCATCGCTGGCGTGGGCGCCCGACGGCGCGAGCGTGGCGGTCGCGCGTTTTGGGCCCGCAGCCTATCTGGTACGTGCGGGCGCCGGGTTGCGGGCGGGTCTTCTCGGTGCCGTCGTCTCTCGCGCCAGGTTCTCCACCGACGGCAACTTCGTCGCGTACACGACCGTGGTCGACGGCGACACCGGCGACACCACGACTCTGCTCGCGCGGCCGACCGACGATCCGGACGCGATGCCCCGGAGCCTGTCGGCGCCGGGCCGAAACCTCGAGGCGTTCGAGGTGATCGACGGTGCCGAGTCGATCGTGTTCGCGGCCAGTGTCTCGACGCGGGACTGGGCTCTTTATGCGGCCCGGCCTGCCACCGGCGCCACCCGGCGCATCGCTCGTCTCTTGGGGGCCCGCGGTTCAGCCGACGGCCGGCATGCCCTGTTCGTGGCTGCGGGCCGGCGCGTGCTCGCCATCACCGACTGGTCATCGCAGGATAGAGTCGGCGCACTGACGCTGTATGAGCTCGACACTGGAATCGTACGCGAGGTCGCGCGCTCGGTATCCGATTTCGTGGTGGCGCCGGCCTGCACAACCTGCGGCATGCTCGATGCCGGGGCGTCGGTCGTGTTCGTGGTGCGAAAACGCCGCCCGTCCGAACATGACGGCCTGTGGGCGATGACGTTGCCGTGATGGCGCGTGGGGCCAGAGCGCGCTTGACCGTTAAGTGACAGCGGACTATCAGTTGACGATGAGGACTAGCTTGCGCACGGGTCTTGTTCTGGCGGCCTTGCTGCCTGTCCTGGGGAGTTGCGGAGCCGGCAGCGTCGACAGTGGCCCCCGGCCGGGCCGGGCGGGCGCGCCGGGCGGCGGCGGCGGCGGGAAGGCCAATGGCAATGGACCTTCCGGTGGTATGACGGGCGGTGACGGCGGCTCGGTGGTGATGCCCGGGCGACCGCCTCAGGGCGCCGGGGGTGCGGGCGGCGTGTCCGGTGCGGATGCCAGCTCTCCGCCCGGCATGCCAGGTGCGGCCGACGCCGGAGCCGCCGGATCGGGCCTCGATGCCGGTGCTGCTAGAGATGCTGGCGACGCGGGCGCGCTGCCCAGCCCGACCGATTTCGTGTTTGACGAGAAGAAGCTGTCGGAGTGGCGCCTGACTCTGAGCGCCGCCGATCTCAAGAAGCTCGACGACACCGCACTGATGGAGCTGTACGTGCCAGCGACCTTGACTGTAGATGGCGAGGATGCCGGTCAGGTAGGTCTGCGCTACAAGGGCGGGTACGCGTCGTTCCGCGCTTGCTTCGTCAACAACGTCAACACCTGCAAGAAGCTGTCGTACAAGGTCGATTTCGCCGAGTACAACGTCAACCAGCGGTTTCACGGCCTCAAGAAAATCAACCTTCACTCGCACAAACTCGACGGCTCGCACCTGCGTGAGCGACTGGCGTACAAGATGTTCCGCCAGCACGGCATTCCGGCGTCGCGCTCGGTGCACGCCAAGGTGTTCGTCAACGGCGCGTACAAGGGTCTGTTTGGCCTGACTGAGGAAGTTGACGGCCGGTTCACCCGTCTGTGGTGGCCCGGCGCTGGCGACGGCAACCTGTACAAGGAAACCTGGCCGCAGTCCGCCGATCCGAAGGTCTACGTTGCAGGCCAGAAAACCAACGAGCCCGATCCCACCGACCCGACTAAGAAGGTCGTGCCACCAACGAAGATCCTCGAATTCCAGCAAGCGCTTTACGCCGCCAGCCCCGCCGACCTGCCCAAGGTCATCGATTCGTGGATGAACGTCGACTACCTGATGAAGGTGCTGGTGATCGACCACGCTGTGTCCAACTGGGATGGCCCGCTGACGTTCTATTGCTTTCCCAACTGCACCAACCACAACTTCTACATCTACGAGTCCGAGACCGAGAAGCGGTTGTGGCTCATCCCGTGGGATCTCGACTTCACATTCAATGTCACCGACCCTCGCGAGAAGGCGATTCTCACGCCGTGGGACAAGCCGCCAGCGGACTGTTCGCGGCGTTTCCTCGCGTTTCCACCATCGACCAACATCATGCACCCCGGCTGCGATCGCGTGTACCGCGGCCTGGCGCTCGCGGGGCGGCCGCTGTTCGTGGCGGCGGTGAATCAGTTGCTCGCGGGTCCCTTCAATCCCGATCGCATGCGCGCCGACATCGACGTGTGGGCGGCGCAGATAAGCGAAGCGGTGCGCCTCGACAGCAACGGCCCTGCGTTCGCAAACTGGCAAGGGGATGTCACGCGCCTCAAGACCGACCTGGATCAGATGCGCGCGAAGCTGATCGCGCTCCGCGACGTCAAGCCGTAGCGCGCGCCGGTTCCCTGGCGCGCCGGTGTAAGCCTTGCTCGCGGCACAAGCGTGAGACATATTTATGCCATGCGAACCACCCTGGACATCGCCGATCACGTGCTCATCGAAGCCAAGCAACTGGCGGCCCGCCGACGCCTGAGTCTTGCGCGCCTGGTGGAGGACAGCCTGAGGAGGTACCTCGCCGGAGACAGCGCGCCGGTGCCAAGAGCCAAGCGTTTCCGCCTGCGCATGATGGATGGCGGTGCCCCCCTTCCAGGCGTTGACCTGACCGATACCAGCGATCTCCTGGAAAGGTGACGGTTTCGACTTGGTCCTGTGTGACGTCAATGTGGTGTTGAGCGCCGGAATGCCCGAGTCTCCTCATCACGAGGTGTGCCGCGCTCGCATGGAGGGGCTCATCGCAGGCGGGGACCGATTCGCCGTTTCGGAGTTGGTGCTGGCAGCGGTGGTTCGTATCGCCACCAACCCGAGGGTGTTCAAGCAACCCGCCAGCCTCGCGAGTGCGTTCGCATTCGTAGACTCGCTTCGGGATCACCCCGATGCCGTGGTGGTTGCGCCCGGCCCGCGGCACTGGGGCATTTTCCAGGGCCTTGCCACCGTGGCTGGTAGCCGTGGCGCCGATACGACGGACGCCTACCTGGCCGCTCTCGCGATGGAGCACGGCTGCGAATGGTGGACCGCCGACGCGGGATTCAAGCGCTTTCCCCGCCTACGGTGGCGCAACGTCCTGGTTTCGTGACGCTACCGTTGCTTCTCGGATCACACGTCGAGGACGAAGTCGAACGTGCCGGTCGGCCCTTGCGGCTTCAGTCCTGACCCGGTGGGCCTTCGGAGTGGCCGTAGCGCTTGAGCTTCTCGTACAGCGTGCGCAGTCCGATGCCCAGTTGCTCGGCGGCCTTGCGGCGGTTGCCGCCGGCGGCGGTCAGGGCCGTGGTGATGGCGTTGCGCTCGAGGTCCTCGAGGGTGCGAGCGCCTCCGGGCGCAGCGCCGGTGCCCGCGCTCGCGCCGCCGTCCACTCCGCTCGCCGACTCGGGTGCAAGGCCAGATGGATCGAGCCACAGATGCTCGGGCCGCACCACGTCCCCTTCGGCCAGGATCACCGCCCGCTCGAGTAGGTTGCGCAGCTCGCGAATGTTGCCGCGCAGATCGGCGGCCTCGATGTCCTTCCGTGCCATTGGATCCAGCGTCAGCGGTGGCCGGCCCATTTCCGCCGCCACCCGTCGCAGCAACGCTTCGGCCAGCGGCGCCACGTCCGCCCGCCGTTCGCGCAGCGGCGGCAGTCGGATGGGGAATACCGCCAGGCGGTGGTACAGATCCTCGCGGAAGCTGCCGGCGCGGATCATCGCCTGCAAGTCGCGGTTGGTTGCGGCGATCCAGCGCACGTCCGCGGCCAGCGTGCGGCTGCCGCCCACCCGCTCGAAGCGGCGCTCCTGTAGCACGCGCAACAGCTTGACCTGTAGATCGGGTTTGAGTTCACCGATCTCGTCGAGAAAAAACGTGCCGCCCTCGGCCAGTTCGAGTCGACCGCGACGCTGCGCATGCGCGCCGGTGAAGGCGCCCTTCTCGTGGCCGAACAGCTCGCTTTCCAGCAGCGACTCGCTGAGTGCAGCGCAGTTGACCGCGACGAATGGCCGAAGGGCGCGGGTGCTGCGTGCGTGGATGGTGCGGGCGGCGACTTCCTTGCCGGTGCCGGTCTCGCCCAGCAGCAGCACCGTTGCGTCGGTGCGCGCGACTTTTTCGAGCGCCGCGACCACCGGCGCCATGGTCTTGTCGCCGTAGGACATCGGTGGGCACGCGTCCTCCTCCGAGCGGTACGAGCCCTCGCGCGCATTGATGAGCTGCCGGCGCTCGGCCGCGCGCCCGACCAGCAGCCGCAGTTCGGTCGGGCTGCCGATGGGCTTCTGCAAGTAGTCGAACGCGCCCGCCTTGATGGCCTGCACGGCGGTCTCGACGGTGCCGTGTGCGGTCAGGATCAGGACCTGGGTCTCGGGCTGCTCGGCGCGGACCTTGGCCAGCAACGCCATGCCGTCGCGCCCTGGCATCTTGAGATCCGAGACCACGACGTCGAACGCACGTCGGTCCAGCAACGCGGCCGCCTCGTCACCGGTCGCCGCCATCGCGACCTCGTGACCGTCCATCTCCAGCGCCTCGGCGATGAAGGACCGGATGCCTTCTTCGTCGTCGGCGACCAGGACGCGAGACATCGTGGCACCCTAGCGCGGAAGCCACAGGCGGAACAGGGCGCCGCCGTCGGGATGATTGGCAGCGCTGATGGTGCCACCGTGGCCAACCGCGATGCGGCGGGCGATCGCCAGACCGAGGCCGGTGCCGCGCACGCGTGTGGTGACGAACGGCTCGAAGATGCGCTCTTCCTGGCCGGCGGGAATGCCCGGGCCATGGTCGCGCACGGTTACCTCGACGCCGTCGTCGGTGGCGCGCAGGTCGACCGCCACGGGACCGTCGGCGATCTGAGCGGCGTTGCGCGCCAGGTTCTCGATGACTTCGCGCATGCGCGGCGCATCCACCGCGGCGACCAGCGGCTGGTCCGGCAGCGCCAGATGCAGGCGCTCCGGCGGCACCTCGCCAGCAACCGCGGCCTTGACCAGATCGCGAAGGTCCACCGGTGCCAGGGTCAGATCACCCTTGCGTACGAACGCCAGCAGGTCCGACGTCAATCGCTCCAGCCGCAACGCGTCTTGCACGATGCGGTCGGCCTTCTGGTGCGACTTCTCGCCGGGTGACAGTGACTCGACCAGTAGCTGCGCGTGGCCCTTGAGCGACGCCAGCGGGTTACGGATCTCGTGCGCAAGGACCGCCGACATCTCGCCCAGCGAAGCCAGATGCTGATCCTGCTGCGCCTGTCGTTCCAGCGTCTCCCGACGTCGATTCGATCGCCACAGACCCAGGGCGAGCAACACAACGGCGATGGCGGTGATGCTGGCCAGCACGCCCATGCGACGCGACTCGCGCGCCAGTTCGGGCCAGACGCGCGGCTCGAATTCGAACACCAGCATGCTACGCGGCCGCTCGCCGGGGATGAGCGGCCGTGGTGGCGGCCGTGGCCCAACGATTCCACCTGTCGGGCGCGGCGGCCGGCTTGGCATGGGGACGCCGAAGCGAATGACGTTGCCGACCCGCAGGTGCTGGGCAACCGGTACGCTGTCGATGTCGAACGCCGAAGCCGGGGTGCCCGCTTCGACCCGACCGTCGGGCTGGGCCCGCGCCACGTAGCGCAGGCCGGCCGACTGGTACTCGGCCAGGAAGGCCGTCAGATCTGCGACGGTTGTGGGCAGCATGCGGCCGGCGGGCTGCCAGGTGAAGAAGGCGCGCACCCAGCCCTCGGCCTCGCCGCGCAGCACCGCCTCGCCGGCGCGCGAGATGCCCCGCTCGGCGAAGATGGCGCTCGCGAGCAAGAGCGGTCCGAGCGACGCCGCCACCAGCAGCGCGCTGCCCGAGAGTCCGCCGATGCGGCCGCGAGCCGGCTTGCCCCCATCGGTCATGTCGTGACCACCTTAGCTTGCGCCGGTCGTGGGCAAGCTGCCAATTCGGCAGTGATCCGTGCGGAAGGCGCCGGTCGCACGCCTCCGGTTGGTGCTCGTCCCAGGTGGGCCGGAAGGTTCATCATTCGCGGACAGCGACCGTGCAAGGCGGGGACCAGGGATTCGGAGTGCGGGCGTCACACCGGGCCTGGGGCCGCCGTCTTTCGCACACACTTGCGCAGCAGGCGCCTCTCGGAGGAGATTGGGCCCGCGATTCCAGCATGGCTGAAACTCACGACGGCGCGGGCGCGCTCATCTGCATCCCGACCTACAACGAGGCCGAGAACCTCCCCAGCCTGGTGCCCCAGGTGCTGCGCGCGGTGCCGGCCGCGCATGTGCTTGTGGTCGACGACAACTCGCCCGACGGCACCGGCAAGATCGCGGACGCGTTGGCGGCCGCCGACTCACGCGTGCACGTGCTGCATCGGCCCGGCAAGCAGGGCCTTGGCCGCGCCTACCTGGCGGCGTTCGCCTGGGCATTGGAGCGGCCGTACCAGTACATCTTCGAGTTCGACGCCGACTTTTCCCACCGTCCTGCGTACCTGCCCGAGTTCGTACGCACGCTGGCGGACGGCGCCGACGTGGTGGTGGGTTCGCGCCGGGTGCCCGGCGGCGATGTCGAGAACTGGGGCGCCGCGCGGCGCTTCGTGTCGTGGGGGGGCAGCTTCTACGCTCGCCTCCTCCTGGGGGTCGGTGTGCGCGATCTGACCGGCGGGTTCAACGGCTTTCGCCGCAAGGCGCTCGAGACCATCGGCCTTTCTGAGGTCACCTCGACCGGGTACTGCTTTCAGATCGAGCTCAAGTACCGGGCTGCGCGCCACGGCTGCGAGATTCGCGAGCTGCCCATTGTCTTTCCTGACCGGGTCCTCGGTAAATCGAAGATGAGCGGCGAGATCTTCATGGAGGCTGTCACCCAGGTGTGGAAGCTCCGCAGCCTCGACATCGGTCGCAGCTGAAGCTCGGCTGAAAGCCGGCGCTACCCCCGACCGGCGCAGTTAGACTGCCCGGATGCTGGACATCGTCGATCACGGCCGGGTGCGCGAGCTGCGGTTGGCGCGGCCGCCGGTGAACGCGCTGGGCCCCGAGTTCGTGACGGCGATAGATCGCGCCATCGGCGATGCACCGGCCGCGGGTGCTGGTGCCATCGTGCTTTCGGGTGCGCCGGGGCGGTTCTCGGGCGGGCTCGACGTGCCGCAATGGCTGGCGCTCGACCGGGCCCAGATCCGCGCGGCATGGGCGGGCTTCTTCGGCCTGATGCGGACCATCGCCGCTTCCCCGATCCCGATCGCCGCCGGTCTGACCGGCCACAGCCCCGCGGGCGGCACCGTAATGGCTCTGTTCGCGGACTTTCGCGTGCTGGCCGACGGGCCGTTCGTGGTCGGGCTGAACGAGGTGCAGGTCGGCCTGCCCGTGCCCGAGTTCCTGCTGCGCGCGCTGGCGTATGTGGTCGGCGCGCGGCAGGCGGAACGGCTGGCGGTGCCCGGCTTGCTGATCGGCCCCGCCGAGGCCCTGCGCTGCGGCCTGGTCGACGAAGTTGCAGCGGTCGACGCTGTGGTTCCGCGCGCAATCGCCTGGGCGAACGAGTTGCTCGCGCGTCCGCCCATCGCCATGGCCGAGACCCGCCGGCGCGCCCGGCAGCCGCTGCTTGCCAGCTTCGCCGCGCTCGATGCCGCGACTTTGGACGCGGTCACAGAAAGCTGGTTTTCGCCCGAGGCCCAGGCCACCTTGCACGCGCTGGCGGCGCGTCTGTCGAAACCGCGACGGTGAGGCCGCCGGCTACTTGAGCGGGATGAAGGTGACGGTGCCGGCCTTCATGTCGGGCAGCAGCAACTGCTTGCCAGCGCGGTCCAGGTAGAAGTCGGCGGCCGACTGGAAGCCCTCGGCAATGACCTCGGGATCCTTCTTGCCCTTGGCCAGCTTCCATACCTTGCCCTGGCTCCAGCTCGACACATAGATGTTGGCTTTGCCGTCGTCCTCGACCGCATCGGCGCCGCGCAGTCCGGTGGTCAGCACGGTCATCTTCTTGCCCCTGACCTCGAGGATGTTGCCGGTGAAAAACTCGCCCACCAGAAGCCGGCCCTTGCCCGCGACGCTGACGCCGTTCGGACATTTCATATCGACCGAGGTGTCGACCGCCACCGACACCTTGCCGTCGAGCCCGATGCGGTACACGCGGCCCAGGGCGGGCAGGGCCTTGGCCTCGGTGCTGTCCAGCGGCCACAGCGCGCCCTGGGGATCGCGCATCTTGGTGTTGGCGCCCATGTCGGTCACGTACACCGCCTGACCGCCGGGCTCGCACGCGGTGTCGTTGAGATAGCTGACCGGGTTTCCGAAGGCCTTGTCATCGGCGAGGATGGTCTTGTCGCCCTTGGCGTCGATCTTCCACACCCGCTTGAGGTCGGTGGCGACCAGGAACTTGCCGGTGAAGCAGATGCCCTTCGGCTCGTCCAGGCCGGTGGCGAAGTCCTTGGTCTCGGTGCCGACGATCTCGCGCACCGCCCCGTCGCCGGCGACCTTGTCACCGCCCATCACGGTCACGAACCAGCGCCCGCCCCAGCCCCGGGTGACACTCTCGGGCCGCGTGCCCACCGCCACGACCTTGCGTGCCGGCTCAGCCGCTGCGGCCGGTACCAGGGCGGCTGCTACTAGGACAAGCGCCATCATGCTGCCGGCGACGAGCTGCTTCATGGGGCGGCAGCGTAGCATGGCAAGCGCTCGCGCCCTTGCCCTTACGTGGGTTGAAAGCTCTGGTTACCGAGCACCGTGCGCAGAGGGCCGGACCAACTGTCGTTGCAGGTTCTTGACCGCCATGTGGAAGTTCACTTTCGCGGCGTTCGCGGTGGTCGATAGCACACGCGCGATGTCGTTGAACGGCAGCTCTTCGTAGATGCGAAGCTGCATCACCGCGCGCTGACGGTTGGGCAGGGTCGAGACCGCAGCCTGCAGCGCTCTTGATTGTTCCACCGCCTCAAGCAAGCGGTTGGCTTCGGGGACCACCGCGCATTCCGGGATGTCCTGGTTGACGGTCCTCGCGGCGTCGCGCAGGTGGTTCAAGGACAGGCGCGTACCAATGGTCAGAAGCCAGCTGCGAAAGCTGTCGGCCTTGCGCAGGCCTTGCAGGTTGTTCATCGCGCGGATGAACGCTCGCTGCGCCAGATCCGCCGCGGCGTCGTGGTCGAGGACGTGTCGGTAGCAGACGAAATAGAGCGACTTTTGATGGCGGCGGACCAGGGTCTCGAAAGCGCTGCGCTGTCCAGCCAGCGTGCCGGCGACCAGCTCGCCGTCCGTGGGTTGCGCTTCCGGGTGCTGGTCCAAGGGCGCTTCTAGGCTGGGCATTTCGGCGCTCGCTGTGCATTTTGCGTGCCTTGCCATCGGCGTGGCTCTAGCGCCGATGTTCCGGCTCGCAGCTCCGGTCGCGCGATGCGGAATGCGCACCCGTGCTGCGGATCCCGCATCGCGACGGAGTCCAAGCCTTGTGTCTCGGCCCAAGTGTCAATCGAGCGGCAAGGGGTCTGCTAGCATGCCGCCGATGGTGCGCGCCGAAGTTGCCGCTGGCATGGTCGCCGCGATCTATCTCGCTGCCTGCCAGGCTCACGCGCCGGCGCGGGTGCCGGTCAAAGCCGTAGCCGCGCCGCCTCGGTCAACGACAGAGCCCGCCGCATCACCCCGGCCCGAGACCGAGGCCCCGCCGCCGGGGGACGACGCCTGGCAGGTCTTGTTCGATGGCCAGTCGTTGCAGCACTGGAAGAGCACCAACTTCGGCGGCGAAGGCGGCGTGCGCGTGCAAGATAACCAGATCATCATTCGCCGCGGCGATCCGCTGAGCGGTATTACCTGGACCGGCGGCGAGTTGCCGCTTGTCAACTACGAGATCTCGCTGGACGCCATGAAGGTCGACGGCGACGATTTTTTTTGCGCGCTCACCTTCCCGGTGGCGAAGAATCCGCTGTCGTTTGTTGTCGGGGGTTGGGGCGGGGGCGTGGTCGGCCTGTCCAGCCTGGACGGCATGGACGCATCCGAGAACGAGACCACCCGCTTGATGAACTTCGCAAAGGACCGCTGGTACCGCGTGCGCGTGCGGGTGACGGCCGCCAAGGTCCAGGCGTTCATCGACAACGAAAAGGTCGTCGACGCGGCCATCAGTGGTCGGCACATCGGCATCCGACCCGAGGTCGAAGCGTCGCGCCCGCTCGGCATCGCGACCTACAACACGGGTACGGCCGTGCGCGATATCAAGATCCGCGGGCTAGCCAGGCGACGCTGATTCTCCGACGGAGATTGAGCTTCGCGGCCTGCCGAGGTACGACCCTGTCATGTGCAACCGTTTCACTTTCGTGACGAGAGTTGCGCTGCTGTAGCCTTCGCCATGGTCGAAACGTTGCCAGCTCGCAGCCGCCGCGCGTGGCACCCTCTGTGGGCGCCGCTTGCGTCGGTGGTGGTGGCGGCGGTGTTGATCGGGTGGCTGGCGGCTGACGGGGTCTGGTCTGGCGCGGGGACGGTGGGATCGCGCGATCTGGTTCTGCTGTGCGCCGCCGGCGTGGTGCGACCCGTGCAGGAAGTGGCAACGGCCTTCGAGCGCGAGGTCGGCGTGCGCGTGCAGATCGAGCCGGGTCCGTCGGGAAAGTTGCTCGCCCAGCTGCGGGTGGCGAAGGGGCGCGCGCAGCTTTTCCTGGCGGCCGACGCCTCGTACGTCGATCGCGCGCTCGCGCTGGGCCTGGTCACAGAAGCGTTTCCGGTCGCCCGCATCCACCCGGTCATCGCCGTCGCCGCAGGTAACCCGAAAGGCGTGCGAGGCATCGACGATCTGCTGCGTGACGATGTCAGGGTCGCGCTCGCCAACCCCGAGCTGGCCTCGATCGGGCGCACCGTCAAGGAACGACTGGGCAGGATCGGCGCTTGGGATCGGCTGGAGTCGCGTAGCCGGGCCGGCGGTGCGGCGCTGTCATTTGCGGGCACGGTCACCGAGGTCGCGCAGGCGGTGCGGATCGGCGCCGCCGACGCGGGCATCGTGTGGGATTCGCTGCCGCGGCAGTTCGGGCTCGCCTCGGTCGAGGTCGACGTGTTCGCCGCGCCCGAGCTGGTCACCGTGGGCGTGGTCGCTCCCGCGCCCGACGACGGTGCGCCGTCGCGGCTGGCCGAGTCGCTGGCGTTCGCGCGCTACCTGACGGCGCGGGATCGCGGCCAACTCGCCTTCGCGCGCGCCGGGTTTGCGCCTGTGCCCGGCGCGGTTGACTGGGACGGGCGCGGGACGATGTCACCGCGGGCGCCCGCGCCATGACCGTGTCTGGTGGTGGTGGCCGCGCGCGCTCGGACGTTCCGTTCTTCACTGTGCTCGCCGCTCTGGGTGCCGTCTACGTGGTGCTGGTCGCGGCGATGCTGGTCGCGATGGGTACGTTCACCACGCCAGGCCACCTGTGGAAGGCGCTCGGCAGCCCCGAGATCCGCGCCGCCATCAAGCTGAGCCTGTTGTCGTGCACGGTGACCACGATCCTGTCGCTGTGGGTCGCGGTGCCGGTGGGTTATTTGATGTCGCGCTTTCGCTTTCCCGGCAAGACCGTCGTTGATGCTCTGCTGGACATACCCATCGTGCTGCCGCCGCTGGTGCTGGGCCTTGGTCTGCTGATCCTGTTCCAGTCGCCCGTGGGCCGCGCGGTCGAGCGGCTGGTGCAGGTCACGTTTGCGGTGCCAGCGGTGATCGTGGCGCAGTTCGTGGTGGCGTGCGCGTTCGCCATCCGGACGATGCGCGTGACCTTCGATCAGATCGATCCGCGCACCGAGCAGGTTGCGCTGACGCTGGGGTGCTCGCGCAGTCAGGCGTTCTGGCGCGTGGCCATGCCCGAATCGTCGCGCGGGCGCTTGACCGCGGCGACGTTGGCGTGGGCGCGCTCGCTGGGCGAGTTCGGTCCCATCCTGGTCTTCGCGGGCGCCACCCGCATGCGAACTGAGGTGCTGCCGACCACGGTGTTCCTGGAACTGTCGGTCGGCAACATCGAGGCCGCGGTGGCGGTGTCGCTCATCATGGTGACGGTGGCGGTGGTGGTGCTGGTGCTGGCCCGGCTGTTCGGGCTGCAGAGGCCGTTCGTATGATCGCCATCGCGGGCCTGTCCGTGCGCGCCGGCGCGTTCGCGCTCGCTGGCGTCGGCTTCGAGGTGCCGGCCGGCGGCTACGCGGTGTTGATGGGCCGCACCGGCAGCGGCAAGACCACGTTGCTCGAAGCCATCTGCGGGCTGCGTCGGATCGAAAGTGGGCGCATCGTCCTGCAGGGCCGCGACGTCACGCGCCTGCCGCCGGCCGAGCGCGGCATCGGCTTCGTGCCCCAGGACGGCGTGCTGTTCCGGACCATGACCGTGTACCAGAACCTTGCGTTCGCGCTCGGCGTGCGCAAGTGGCAGCGGGCCGCGATCGACGCGCGGGTGTGCGAACTGGGCGAGTTGCTATCGGTGACACACCTGCTCGACCGCCACCCGACGGGGCTGAGCGGCGGCGAGGTGCAGCGGGTGGCGCTGGGCCGCGCGATCGCCGCCGGGCCCAGCGTGCTGTGCCTCGACGAGCCGCTGTCGGCTCTCGACGACGACACCCGCGAGGAGATGTACGCGCTGTTGCGCTCGGTGCGCGTGCGCACCGGCGTGACCACTTTGCACATCACGCACAATCTGGCCGAGACCCGGCGGCTCGCGGATCGCCTGTTCGTGCTCGACGGCGGGCAGGTCGTCGAACGCCCGCTGGCACCGCCGTGAACGGGTGGCGCGTGATCACTTCTTCGTGCGGCTGATCTTCCAGTCGACGAAGCCGGCGGCCGATTTTCCCGGTTCGGCCACCAGCAGGTGAGCTTCCTTCTTGTGCCCCTGGGCGAACAGGTTGTGTGCATCGGTCGATGAGGTCTGGTTCTCCATGCAGAAGAATGGTTTGCCGGGCGGCGTGTAGATGACCAGGTGGGTGAACTCTTTCGAGGCGCCCAGGGTCATACGGATGCCCTGGCTGCGCCACTCGAATGCGGGCAGCGCCGACGGGGTCAAGCCGAAGTACACGTCGTCGAGATCTAGCTTGTCGAGTGACACCGGCTCACGCAGATCGAACGGCGATCCCGCCACCGCGACCAGCTTCGCGGTCGGCAGCTTGTCCACCGCTTCCATACGTTGGGCGACCGGAATCCGCACGAACACGTCGTTGCGATCGGCCGGGATGCGGAAATAGGGGTGTAGCGCGAACCCGAACGGCAGGCGCGTGCTGTCGCGGTTGTCCACGTTGTAGGTGATGCGTACGCCCTGCTTGCCCAGGGTGAACGTGACGGCGAGGCGGTGCTTGATCGGGAAGCGCGCGAAGTCGGGCTGCTCGGCGTTCCAGTCGATGAACGTGGTCACCGTCGCGGCGGTCTCGGTCGCCGTCGGCGGGTCGAAGGACCAGGGACGCGTGCGCACCAGGCCGTGGATGAAGTTCTTGCCGCTGCTGGCCGGGAAGGAAAACGTCTTGCGCTCCCAGGTGAAGCTGGCGTCGCGCACCCGGTTGGGCGTCGGGAACAGGATGGGCGTGCCGGTCTTGTTTTGCTTGAGGTCGGCCAGCTTGTCCGGTTGGGGCATCAGCTCGTCGTCGCCGATCTTCAGTGAGAACAGATTGGCGCCCGCCTCGGGCAGCACGCGGGCGGCGAGACTGCGCGTCGGGTCCTTCGCGTCGTCGTACTTGAGCACGATGACCTTCAGCCCCGACGCGGCGTCGGTGTCGACGGCGGCGCTGAAGGCGGAGACTGAAGGGGCGGGGGTGGCTGAGATCAAGGCGAGGTTTGCCAGGAGCACCGAGTGGATCATTCCGCTTTATACAGCGTCGCCCTTCGTCGTGGGGCCGACTTCATGGCGGCGCCTCCCGTGTCGGCGCCGCCATAGCAGGGCGACAGTGGGCAACAGGCAACCCAGCGCGATGCCGGGCCTACGAGGGGCGCTCGGGGCGCCGAGTTCACAGGCGCAGCCGGACCGTGTGGCCAGGCGAGCACTGCCTGCCGGCAGCGGCGTTGGCGCCGGTGGGCGCTCTGTCCCGGCGTCCGTGCGCGGGGCCGAAATGTCCGATCCGGCATCACCGGATGCCATCGTGCCCCCGCCGCCCCCGGCGATCGAGCCACCGCTGCCGCCGAAGCTGCCGCCGGCACCGGCACCACCGCCACCGGCATCGCCGGCACCGAAGCCACCGGTACCACCACCGCCGAAGCCGCCGCGCCCACCGGCGCCGAAACCACCCACACCCGCCGCGCCGGAGCCGCCGGCTCCGAATCCACCAGATCCGCCGGCGCTGGATCCGCCAACTCCTGTGCCCCCCGAGCCTCCCGCACCCGCCGTGCAGTTTTCATCGATCACTCCGTTGCAATTGTTGTCGACGCCGTCGCCACAGGCCTCGGGCGTGGGCAGCCCGGGCGTGGCGCCGCAGGTGGTGGAGGTTCCGTCCATCGCGCACGCGCGGGTGCCCTTGCGCGCGCAAGCTCCGACGCCGACGCTGCAGCCTGTGCCCTTGTCGGCGAAGGCTTCGTCGATCTGGCCGTCGCAGTTGTTGTCCTTGCCATCGCAGATCTCGGCAACCGGCGCGGCTGGCATGGCGCCGCACACGGTGCTCGCGCCGTTGGCCGAGCACACCTTCATACCCATGCGCACGCACCCGCCCACGCCTGCCGCACATGCCGCACCCCGGTCGGCGAAGTCCTCATCGATCTGGCCATCGCAGTCGTTGTCCTTGCCGTCGCACAACTCGGCCACGGCGCCGCCGGGCGCCACGTTGCATGTCGTGCTGCGACCGTCGGTCGCGCAGGTCTTCGTGCCCATACGGCTGCACTCGCCCATGCCGGCCGAGCACGCGGAGCCCTTGTCGGGGAAAAGCTCGTCAGTCTGGCCGTTGCAGTCGTTGTCCTTGCCATCGCAGATCTCGGGCACCGGCGTGCCCGGCGTCGCACTGCAGGTCGTGCTGCGGCCGTCGCCAGCGCATTGCCTCGACCCGGTGCGCGCGCACTCGCCGACGCCGCCGGTGCAGGTATTGCCCTTGTCGGGGAACAGCTCGTCGGTTGCGCCGTTGCAGTCGTTGTCCTTGCCGTCGCAGATCTCGGGGCTGGGCATTCCGGGCGTCGCGTTGCAGATGGTGCCCGCGCCGCCCACTGTGCACTCCTTGGTGCCGGACCTCGCGCACTCACCGGTGCCAGCCGAGCACACGCTGCCCTTGTCGGGGAACAGCTCGTCGGTGGCACCGTTGCAGTCGTTGTCCTTGCCGTCGCAGATCTCGAGGCTGGGCATTCCGGGCGTGGCGTTGCAGGTGGTGCCCATGCCATCTCCGCGACACGCCATGATGCCGGTGGCGGCGCAGGCGCCCGTGCCCAGGGTGCACGTCGTGCCCTTGTCGGTGAAGATCTCGTCTATCTTGCCGTCGCAGTTATTGTCCTTGCCATCGCAGATCTCGCCGGTGCAGTTCAGCGTCTTTGCGCTGGCCACGTTCGAGTAGGCCGAATTGCCAGCCGCGTTGGTTGCCCGCACCCGGTAGAAGTAGGTGGTGTTGGCGGAAAGACCCATGTTCGAGAACATGGCCACGTTGGCGCTGACGGTGCTTACCTCCATGAAGCTGGTGCCGTCGGGTGAGCGTTCGATTTTGAATCCAGTCTCGTCGCTAGCCGCGTCCACCCACGCCAGGTTGATCTGGGTGTTCGAGACTGCGGTGGCGAGTAGCATGGCCGGCGCGGCCGGTGGGCGGACCCCCTTGAGGATCGTGAAGGTATCGTCGATGGCGACGCCGGTCGGTGCGGTCGGGCTGGGGGTGACCAGCTCGCGCACGAACTGGGCGTCCAGCCGGTTGCCGTCGATGTCCAGGACAAGCGAGCCCAGGCGCGATAGCGAGATGAACATGGCCGGGTGGTTGAGCGGTCCTGTGCCCACCTGACCCGAACTGCCCGCAGTCACGTACACCGTGCCCTCGTGAGGCGCGATGCCGGCCGAAGGTTTGACGTAGGCGCCGCTACCGGCGGGCCGGCCATCGCCGCTGTTCTTCTTCATGGCGTTGGTGAAGCTGGTCGATAGGCCGTAGTGGCCGTCGATCAGGAAGGAGCGCTCGTAGACGTGGCTGTGGCCGGTCATGACCAGATCGACGCCGCCCTGTTCGAGGATGGGCAGGATGTTCTGCCGCATCTCGACGGATTCGACTTCGGTGTCCGAATCGTGGGTTCCCTTGGTGTAGGGCGGGTGATGAAAGAACGTGACCAGCCACGGCTTGGTGTTCTGCAGCAGATCATTGACCAGCCAGATCACCATCGCTGATGGCGGACTGGTGGCTCGGGATGACGTCATTGAATCAAGGCACACAAAGTGGATGTTGCCGTAGTCGAACGAGTAGTACTTTTCGGTGCCCGAACTGTAGCCACCGGCCTCGGCCATCGTGGGCAGGGTGAAAATCTGGAAATAGGGAATGGTGAGCGGGGGGGTGGTGAGTTGATTGGTTTCGTGGTTGCCGATGGCCGGCCACAGGAAAGACTGTCGCAGCCATTGTGGGTAAATATCGAACACACCAGCTTGAAACTCGGGATCGGTCCCGCTTTGGTAAGCGTTATCCCCGAGCATCAGCCAAAGGTCGGTGTAGCGGGAGCCGTTCAAGGTCTTGTAAGCGTCGCGTACCGACATCTGGTTCAGCTTCTGGGTCGCGCCCAGTGGAGCCGTGCCCGGATCACCGAGCACCCAGATGCGTGTGGGTTTGGTGGTGCCCGCCATAGGAGGCGTAATGAAAAACGTTTCAGTGTCGCCACCCGCCAGTGTGATGCCGCGCCCGGCCCCCGAGGTGTAGCCGACTGAATAGAAGTACTTCGTGTTGGCGGTCAGCCCGTTGACCCGGACCAGGTGCTCCATGGTGACGGTCGGGTCATCGATTGTGGTACCGAGCGTGCCCACGCTCGCTCCAATGCTGACGCGGCTGTTGGTGGCGACATCGGTGCGCCATTGCACGATGCCGCTGGTCGGCGTCCCGATCTGCAGATACGGCCCGCGCGTTACCGAGATGGAATCCGACGCCAACAGCTCGACATCGAAACTGATGTCCGAGCTGGTCGGCGAGTCCTGATGGATCTCGACGGCGAGCAGGTTGTTACCGTTCTGCAGGGCCGCCAGTGCCGACGCCGGCAGTGCGATCGGGTTGTAGGTGGACTCGGCGGCGCCGCCTATCGCGGTCGAGGCGCGGGTCGTGTACGTGACGGCTCCGGCGGGCATGTTGCTTCGGGCGATCTCGGTCCCGTTCAGGTAGACGACAGCGCCATCGTCACGTAACAGGTTGAGACTCAGCGCGACCAGGCTGCTCTTGTCGCCCACGATGAAGGCCTTGCGAAAATACGTGGTGATGTACTTGTTGCTGATCGCGGCGCCATAGCCGACCCCGGTGGCTTCGTCGCCGTCGCCGTAACCGAGCTGAGCGGGGCCGCTCGCCCATGCGCTGTCGTTGAAGGCGGATTCCTTCCAGGCGGTTCCCTGGTCGCTGCCGTTATCCAGGAACTTCCAGGTGGCGGCCTTCGCCAGCAATGTGGTGGTCAACGCTTGTCGGACGACCGATACCTCGTCGGCCGGCGGTCGAGCGCCACGCCCCGCTGGGCCATCGGGCTCGTGGCACGACAGCAGCGGCAAGAACAGCAGCAACGAGGTGCCCACTGGGGCCAGGCGAGGACGACGAAGCAGCCAAATGGATTTCACGACAACAAAACCCCCATAAAATGACGAGCCCGGCGAATCCGACCCGCGCACCGGGGCCCACGGTAGACGGTGTTCGGAATTCTCGGGAAGCCTGCGATGGTAAGGCTGCCCTACGGAGCACGCAACAAACCCGGGGGATGTAACCAAAGGCGACGCTCGTGCGGCGTCTCACAGGCGCGGGTTGCACCGGCCTTGCGCTTCGTCAGGCGCAAGCCATTACGGCGATCGCGCGCAACGAAAGCCGACGTGCGACGCGCCGGTGTCGGGGGCGCCCTTGCCGCGCGCACCGTTGGTGTAGCGCAAGCAATAGCGATCGCTGCACAGGAACGAGCCGCCGCGCTGCACCTTCTTCTTCACGCCCGGCTCCTCCGGATCGAGGCTGTCGTCAGGACCGCGCGGATCGGCGGTCGGGCTTTTCGCGTAGTAGTCGGGGCGGTACCAGTCCGCCACCCACTCCCAGACGTTGCCTGCCATGTCGTACAGGCGGTAACCGTTGGGCGCGAACGACTTCACCGGCGCGGCGCCGTAGAAGCCGTCGGCCTTGCTGTTTTCGGACGGGAAGCGCCCTTGCCAGGCGTTCGCCTGCCACTTGCCGCCGAGGGTGGGCTCGTTGCCCCAGCCGAAGCGCTGGCGCGCCTTGCCGCCGCGCGCGGCGAATTCCCACTCGGCTTCGGTGGGCAGGCGCTTGCCCGCCCACTTCGCGTACGCCACCGCGTCGTCCCACGACAGGTGCACGACCGGGTGCTTGTCGCGGCCACCCAGGTTGCTCTTCGGTCCCTCGGGATGACGCCAGTCGGCGCCAGCGTCGTAGCGCCACCACGCGAAGAAGTTGTCGAGCGGCACGTCTTCCTTGGGCGCGTGAAAGCACACCGACCCGGCAACCAGCTTGTCGGCGGGCACGTCGGGGAAGTCCTTGGTGTCGGGCTTCTTTTCGGCAGTGGTCACATAGCCGGTGGCGGTCACGAACGCCGCGAACGCAGCGTTGGTCACCTCGGTCTCGTCCATCCAGAAGCCTTCGAGCGCCACCTCGTGCAGGGGCAGGGCATCGTTGCCCATCTCGTTGTCACCGCCCATCACGAAAGTTCCGCCCGGGATCCAGACCATGCCCGCGGGCGCCGGCCCGGGCGCCGGTTTCGCGGCCGCGGCCGGCGCCCCGGATGATGGTGGTGGTGGCGGCGCTGCTGTCACCGCGGGTGGCGGCGCTGCGGGCTGGTCGGGCTTGCAGGCGATGAGGGCAACGCCCAGGCTGACGGTGATCGCGGTGTGTGGTAGCTGCACGAGCGCGAGTGTAATGAAAAGCGCTGCGAAATGCCTGTCGACCGCGGATTTTCGCCTGAACGACTATTACAAACGTGCGCTCGATCTGGTGGTGTCGGGTCGCGCGCGGCAGGCCTTCGACATAGCGCGCGAGCCCGACGAGACCCGCGATCTGTAGCGCGGCGGGTACCCGTTTTTCGCTCGTCGCCGGGCGTGGTCGCATGTTTTCTGGTGCCTGTTGCCCATACACCAATCCTTGGTACTTTGGTGTACACCATGGGACGTACCAATATCGTGATCGACGACGCACTCATCTCGGATGTCATGAAGGCGACGGGGGCGCCTTCCAAGCGCCAGGCGGTGGATCTGGCTTTGAGGCACATACTGCGCCAGCGCCGTACTTACGAAAAGTTGCGAGCGCTTCGCGGGCAGCTCCACTGGGAGGGTGACATTCGCGCCGGGCGGCGGGACCGGACGTGATTGTCGTCGACTCATCTGTCTGGGTGTCGTACTTCAACGGATCCGAGACGCCGCAGGCCCTCAGGTTGCATCGGGCCCTGCAGCAGGATGAGCCTCTTGCCGTCGTGGATCTGGTCATCACCGAGGTTCTCCAGGGTTTCCGACTGGACCGGGAGTTCGAGGTCGCGCGGCGGACGCTGGCCGAGGTGACCCGGCTGCCGATGACTGGCCCTACCTATGTGAACGCCGCCCGCCTCAATCGGAAACTGAGAGCCCGCGGCGTGGTCGCCCACACCATCGACTGCCTCATCGCCCAGGGCTGCATCGAGAACGCGGCGCCGCTGCTCAGCGAGGACGCCGATTTTTCACGGATCGCGAAACACTCGAAGCTTCGCTTGGCGCAGAGCTAAGGAGGCTTTCGCCGCCGGGAGCGGCGAGAAAGGTGCTGATGGCGACCACTTTGACCGCGGCCAGAGTCATCGTGAGGAGGGCGGGGAACAGCATCGACGCGGTAGCGCTGGACCTGGAGCAACATGGAACAGCGCAGGCGAAGGAGTCGCTACAAAGTTCACTCCAGCGGCGTGAAGCTGGTGGCGGGCACCTGGCCGGCCGGCGCCTCGACGACACGCAGGTTGTCCACGAACAGGCCGCCGCCGGGCAGTCGGCCACCGTAGATCATCAAGTTGACGAACAGATCGCCGCTGGCCGGTCGGCCCCCGCTGCCGTCGTTGCGCCGCACATCGGCCAGACGCACCGTCGCTCGCGTCCAGCGTCCGCGGATCGGATCGCGCACTTTGAATTGGAAGTTCTGCGAGCGTGTGCTGTTGAACGCCTGCAACAACAGTGTGGGTGTGTTGAGCCCGGCCCAGTAGTCGAACACGAGGACCTGACTGTCGTTGAGTGTGATTGAGTGTCCGGTGGCCTGCAGGTCGAACGCAATCATGTTGGTCTGCGGCGCCCACTTCGAGATGCCTCCCGTCGCCACGAAGCGGTTGTCGGCCCGCGGAGGACCGGCCGTCACGGCGGCGGCTTCGAGGCCGGCTGGAATCAGGCCGTCCTCGAAGTCGTACGAGAACAGCACGATCCCCTCGGAGGAAACACCGCCGCGATCGGCCTCAGCGGGCCCCGTCGGGAGGGAGGGTGGGGGTGTCGGCCCGGCGACCACGAGTTCGGCCGGCTCCGGACTGCCGGCGGCACGCCATTGGGGCAGGCCCGATGGTTTCGTGGTCCGCCCGCCGCCGTTGGTCGCGCCACCGACGGCGTCGGATCGACCCGAGCCGCGCAACAAGCGCACCACCCCCACGCCGGCCAGTGCTAGCGCGCCGACCAGCGCGGTGGCCACTGCGGCTCTCGCGATTGTGCGGCCGCGTCGGTGGTGTCGCCGCTGCCATCTGTCGCGCGCGCGGGCTTCGACTCGGATCACCTCGCCCATGACGTTCGCAACGGCCCGCGTTCGACGGGCCCCGATTGCACCCATGACCGCGGGCGCGACGTCCACGCTGCGGCCGCGGCGCAGGCCCGCCTCGGTTTCCAGAAGGAGCATCGCCCGCCGGCGTTCGGGGGCAGGGGCATCGGCGCTGATGCGCTCGAGCTCGTCGAGTTCGATCGACGACAGCTCGCCGTCCGTCAGGCGCGCCAGCAGCTCGTCCGCGCGTTCACTCATGCGCTCGCCAGCCGCCGTTCGACGCAGTCGCGCAGCGCGATCCGCGCCCGGAACAGGAGCTGGCGTGTGGCAGCCGCGCTCCGTCCCATCGCCGCCGCGACTTCTTCGATCGAGCATCCGCGTTCGTAACGCAGGCCGAGCGCTTGCTCCGCCGTGGGGGCGAGTGCCTCCCGGCAGGCGCGCAGGGCGGCGTCCATGCCCAGCTCCTCGGCGAGCCGCTCCTGCGTGGGCGCCGTCGCCACTTCGACGAAGTCCCGGTACAGGGAGAGGCGCCGTTGCTCTCGATCGGTGCGCAGAGCCTGCTGGCGGATCACATTGCGCGCGATCGCTTTGATCCAGTGGCCGAAGGGATGGTCTGGGCGGAACTGGTCCAGGTGCTCGAACGCGTTCACGAACGCCTGTTGAACGGCGTTGTCGGCGCTCTCTGCGTCGCCCACCATGGCGGCGGCCACACGGAAGACAGCGTCCTGATGGCGCCGCACCAGCTCGGCATACAGGCGGGTCTCGCCCGCCAGGACCCGGCGGGCCAGGTCGCCGTCGTCGGGTGTGGGCGCCTCGCTCATGACAGGCCGGCCAGCGGGGTGGTGATCTCCCCGAAAGGGCCGGGAACGCCGACGCCGTTCATCGCCGCTAGCACGACCTGCGCCGGATGCTTGTCGGTGGCCACCAGATGTTGCCCCGGTTTGAGGCCACCCGCGCGCCCTGCGACGAGAGCGATCATCCGCTCGGAGGAGTGAGAGCTGATCATCCGGTTGCCCTCAGGATCGTATCCATGTCCCCCCTCGAACACCAGAACCAGCGCGCTGCTGTCGAGAACGCTGCGTCCGTCGAGGTCGGCGGTATCGCGCAGCTTCGCAACGAGGCGGGCGAAGTGCTTGACGTGAAACGCGACGGCGTCGGCCACGTCACGTAGGTTGCCCGCGCCGTGCCCCAGCTGGTGCATGTCGCTCTTCTGCCCGCCGATCGCCTCCATGCTCATAAAGCACTGGGTCATCGTGAACATGATGGACGCCGCGCGCGACAGATCGCAGGCGAAGGCCATCGCGACCATGTCGGTGATGAGCTGCGCGCGCAGATCCTCGCTGCTGTAACCGGCCCCGGCGGTGAACTTCAGCGAATTGTTCTCCACCACGTGGTTCGAACCGATGGGGGGGTCGACTCCCGGATCCATCGGCTTGCCGCACGTGGCGGTGGCCGCCTTCCCACCGCCGATATCGATGCGAAGCTCGAGATCGCGCAGTTCGTCCAGGTGGCGTTGCAGACGAACCTTGTCGGCGCGGCCCAGGCGCTGGGTCAATCGTTCGGTGTCGCCCCTGACGAGATCGAGAACGCTGCGCCGCCGGTACAGCGCCAGCGCCCGTTCGGGATCGGGCGCGGTGCCTGCGCCGGGAGCCGCCAATCCCGCGAACAGCGACTGGAACGCCAGCCGGGGGCTGACGATCGGATCGATGGTGGCGCCGCCCTTGCCCGAGCTCAGGCGCCCGCGGCTGCCGCCCGTGCCGCCCGAGTAGGAAACCGGTTGCACGCGAAACGCGATCGATCGCTGCGCGGTGCCGGCCCCGATCGCATCGGCCACGATCTGATCGGCGCTGGGACCGGAAGCGTTCGAATCGGCCTTCGGGATCGCTCGTCCGGTCGCCTGCGGCACCAGGGTGGAGCCGTGGAAGTTCACCGGGCGCCCGGCAGCGGGCACGGCGCCGCCGGCCTGCGCCCATGGGATCTTCAGCGCGCTGACAACGGTGACCAGAGGCTTCACGCCCAGCGTGCCGATCGGTTGCAGCCCGCGGGTCAGCTCCCAGTCCGGGCCCGCGGCCGTCGGGACGACCGCGTTCGCAAGGCTGCTGCCGTCACCGGCGAGCGAGGTGCCTCCGTACAGGAGCGCGAACCGGCGCGGGGCGGCGGCCATCGCGCGTCGGTTCGCCATCACCTCCAGAACCGGCAACACCACCGCGGCGCCTCCCATGCCCCGCAGGACCGCTCTTCGATGCAGCTTCCAGGGGCTCATGCTCATCACTGTTCCTCCCGTCGGTGCGCGAACGCGGGGGCCGAGATCATGTCCAGCAACATCTCGTCGAAGCGGACGTCGCCCTTGCCCGCGCGGCCCGCGATAGCATCGATCAGCCGGCGATCGACCATGTCGAGGTGTGCCCGACCGACCACGAAGCGGTGAAGCTGCTTGGTCACGCAAGCGTTGAGATCGCCGCTGCCAAGCAGCAGATCCGACAGCTCGGCCGGTCCCTTGAACGCCACTCCCGACAGATCGCCACGCCCGTCGATGGTGCACTCGGGGTGGGCGGCCTCGGCAGTGCGGTAACGACCGGCCCGATCGTAGTTTTCCAGCCCGAACCCGATCGGGTCCATCAGCTGGTGGCAGCCGGCGCAACCGCCCACGCCGTGTGCGCGAAAGCGCTCGGCCTTGCACGGGGATCCATTGGCCGGCAGGATCACGTCGTCGGTGTTCACGTTGGGCGGCGGGGGCGGGACCTCCTGGCACAGCAGGCGCTCACGCACGAAGAGGCCGCGGAGAGTGGGGCTGGTGTCCTGCGCCTTGGCTCCCGCCGACAGGAAGCTGCCGTGGGACAGCAGGCCCCGGCGGCCGGTCGCGCCGTACTTGATCCAGCGGGCCTGCGTACCGGCGGCCGGCAATCCGTAATGCTTGGCCAGCGTGTCGGAGACGAATGTTTCGTCCAGGCGGAAGAGATCCTGCCAGGGCCGGTGCTCGTCGAACACCACGCGGCCGATCAGCGCCGAGGTCTCCGCTTGCAGGGCGGCCACCAGCGCGGGATCGTGCTTGAGTTCCTCGTATCCGAGCCACAGCGCAAAGAAGCGCGCGATCCGGGTGCGCGCCCGCGGATCTTCGAACAGACGGACGGCGGCCATCCTCACGCCGTCGCCTGCCAGAGTGCCGGCGGCCGCGCGATCAAGAAGAGCGTCATCCGGCACGCTACCCCACACCAGGAACGAAAGGCGCGCGGCCATCTCGTACGGGCCCAGCGCGAACAGCCCGGGCTGCCCCGCGACAGGCTTGCCGATCTCGGCCCGATACAGGAACTCTGGGTGCTGCAGGAACGCTTCGACCACCGCTCGCAGGCCGGCGTAGAAATCGCCTGCCATCTGGCCCACCGCCCGCAGTGCCACGAAGCGGTTCGCTTCCTCGTCGGTCAGCGGGCGCCGGAGTGCGCGCCGGCCGAAGGCCACGACGAAGCGGCGCAGGCAGGCTTCGTCGGCGGGACTGGCAGGCTTGCAGCCGACCAGGCGATCCCGGCGCGCGGTGTCCTTCATCAGGCGCGCGGCGGTGTCGGTGGCCAGCAGTTCGGCGCCTTCGACCAGCGCCTTCGACCCGACCTGGTTGGTGTAGTCGTTGTCGAATGGCATGCGCGGATCGTCGGGCAACAGCAAGCGGCCGCCGCGGGTGTCATCGCCCAGGAGATCGCGGATGGCATTGTCGTACTCGTCGACGGTCAGACGCCGCAGGCCGGAAAAGGGCGCCAGGTCGGCGGCCGGCAGTGCGGGGCGTGGGGCCGCAGGGTTCATGCCGGCCTGGCCGGACGGTGTGCCGGGCCCTGAAGCGGGGACCCCTGGAGCGGGATTTGCCCTGGCGCTTTCTGCGGGTCGGGACGCCGTCTCGGCGCCGCTGACCGGGCCGATCAGGCCTGTACAGCCGCCCAGGGCGAAGGCGGAGACCAGCCAGCGGGCCGCCACCGCGGGTTCATTTCGACACGACATCGATTCCCTCCTGGTTCGCTATTCCGCGGGTCCCCCGACGTCACGCCGGGGACAGCGTTTTTCTTTCTTTTGTTAAGCGGTGCGCGAGTAGCGCTGCCAACGAGATCAGGACCAGTCCCGCCGGCGCAGGGCCGCCGCCGGTGACGGCACAGCCGCCCGATTGTCCGGGGTTCGGCAGGGTTCGATCGGCGACAGGATCGGACGTGGGGGCCCGCGGGGGTTGGGTCGCCGACGGGGCCGGCGCGGGTGGCAGGGCGGGTGGTTCAGTCCCCTGCGGAGGTAGTGCTGGGGACGTTGCTGGTTCCGGTGTCGCTGGTGGGGGCGCAGCCTCCGTCGAGAACAGTCGATCCACGGCCGCAGCGTCAATTCGTGACGACGGACCGTCAGCCGGCACGCCTCCGTCGGCGCTCGCCAGCGGTGGAACGTAAGGGCCCCCTGCGGAAACCACCGTGATGACCACGCGCATTCGGGTCGGCATGAAGCGCGCCGCGATCTCCGGCCCGACGTCCTCGACGCCCACGTTGCGCGGGCTGGCGTCGGTCAAGATGATGGTCAGGCTGGGGATCCCCTTCGCCCAGTCGACGATCCCGTTCCTCGAGAGCGACACCACGTTCGCGGTCCAGCGGTAGGTGCCGGGCGCCGTGAACGGGGACGAATAGGTGCTGCATGCGTAGCCGGGATTTCCCTGGATGAAACAGACGTGGATCTTCGCGGCGTCGCTGGTGGGCTTGGTCTCGACCTCGAGGTGCATGTACACGGTCCCCGTCGTGTAGTCGACGGGGCTGCGCCAGCTGGGCGGCGTGGCGGCGGATGGCTTGAGGTAATAGTGGGAATGGCTGGTGTTCTGCGTGCTGTGGACGTACGTGACGTCCGCCGCGACGAACTGCTCGGCGCCCGCTGGCATCGCGATCAGCACGCACGCCCCAAACACCGCGGTGGCGAGAAACCTACGCATGGTGTGCCTCCGCCCGCAGTATTCCGCGGCGGCGCAAACGTCACGCGGGAGAGGTCAATCGGTCATGCGCGAATCATCTGCTGGTACATGAATGCCCAGCCCACCGTTCAGCTTCGCGTTGCACGACCGGGTGCTGACGATGGACGGATCTACAAGATTGGATTCCCAGTGGCCGATCCATCGGGGAATGCGACGAACGGCGCTTGTCGGGTGAGCGTGCCTCACGACAGTCGCCCAAAGGGGCGGCGACGGACAGTGGGTCGAAGCTTACCGTCTGCAGGTAGGAAGCGCGAAACCATGAAGAACCCCGCCGGCGACCTGTGCCTGATGCCAGGCGCATGTGGTGCAGCTGAAGCCATTGCTGCAGCACGCCCCGTCAGCCAGGCGTCAGTAAAGATCCGCAGCGCATGGGTGCAGCGTTGCCGGATGAAGCCGATCCGGAGTCACGGCCGCTGGCGTCGCGGGCCTTGCGCGAGTCTGCTACCAAGGCGCTGCGTTTTCGGGCATCATCTGGCGCAGATCGTCAACTCTACGGAAGAAAAGTTGTCGGGCCTTCCTGAAGCGACGGGCGCCGGGCGGAAAGGGCACTTGTCCCCACTACACTCAAAGACTTCGGTGCGTGAGTTTCCCCGAGTCCTGGCCCTGGCCTTCGTCGTTGGTTGCGCCGCGGGTAATCCCTCCGGGGCGGATCGCGCTGATGCCGCGACCACAGGCGCGGCGGGCGGAACAACCGGCGCGGCCGGTGGAAACTCGGGCAGGGGAACCGGCGGGACAACCAGTGCTCCAGCGGGCGGGACCACGGGCGGTGGAACCGGTGGGACAAATGGCGGCTCGACTGGCGGACCTTCCGGAGGGTCGGCGGGATCCGCGGGCACTGCTGGAACTGGCACGGGCACCGCGGGCACGGGCGGAGGGAGCGCGGGCACCGGCGGTGCGGGAACCGGGGGCGCCGCAGGTCGAGGTGGCGGATCGGGCGGAAGCACCGCGGGCACGGGCGGAACCGGTGGCGCGGGTGGAACTGGCGGCGCGGGTGGCTCGGCAGGCGGCGCTGGCACCGGTGGCGGAGGCACCCCAGGTCTGCAGGTGCTGACGACATTCCGGGTTTATGATGTTGTCGAGACGCCATCCGGCCCCATCTTCTGTGCGGACGGGTCACATTTCCTCCAGGTATCGACTGACAACGGCGCGACCTGGAAGCCCGTTCCTGGTGCGACCTTCTTGGTGCGAGTAGGCGCGCTGGCGGTGAATGCTCTTGGCGAGGTTCTGGCTGGCACTATTGCTACGTCTCCGATGGTCTATTACTGCAGCCCCACCGGTTGCACCGCCGCCAGCAGCATCCCGGGAGCCTCGACCGCGATGACCGGGTTCACAAAAGATTCAGGCGGCAGCATCTACGCGATCAATGACAACTCGGCCGTGCTTCATCATTCCACTGACCACGGCCATACCTGGACCGCCATCAACGCAACATTGCCGGCGACACTTGGCCAGGCCTACGCCATCGAGGCCAACGCGTACGGGCTCCTGATGGGGGGTGAAATCGGCTCGCTCGTTCGGTCGACCGACGGTGGCGCCAACTGGACCGACTTCGGCCTGATCCGCCACTCTATGCGCCTGCCCACGGACTACCACGGAAACCTCTGGGCGATTTCCACGGATCCCGCCACGGGCAACGTTCTCGCTGCTGTTGGGGATCCGGACGCCATCGGAACCGGATCGATTCAACTTCATCGTCCAACCGACGCGTCCGGCGTTTGGCGCCCCACCAAGGGGACATCCTATGAGGAGATCTCCGGCTGGGTGTTCCAAAAAGACGGCTCGATTCTCGCCGGTGCAATTCTGGCGACTGTCGGGTTGGGCAGAGTCTTCAAGTCAACCGATGGTGGCGCATCGTGGGTCGAGATCAGTTCGAAGATCGGAGTTGTCTTCGGTGGCCTGCCTCGACTCCACATCGGCCCAAGCGGGTGCCTCTACATTTCGCACAAGTCCGGCCTGCTTCGTAAGTGCTCCGGGTATTGAATCGCGCGACCGCGCCCCTGTGAAGGTCGTTACCGCGAGGGTGTCGCGGCCGGCGAAATCGTCGTTGCGGCCCATGAGATCGCAACTTGCGCCTGACGAAGGCGAAAACCCGGAAGGCCAGGCAGCGTCGTCACGCCACCCCGCCAACCGGGTTGTCACTCGCGCTGTTGGCCAGGCGGCTGCCTCACATCGCGGCGCCACCGCCGTCGGCCCCGCCGTCGGTGGCCTGACAGGAACCGGCGCCGCAGTTGTGCGAGCAGCACTCGCTGTCGGTGCGGCAGATCTGACCCGCGACGCTGCAGATGGGCTCGTCGGTGAACTCGACGCCGACCTTGGCGCGGCCGTTGCGGTTCATCGTCAGCGCCACCGTGACCAGACGTCCCACGATGATCGAGGTCGTCACAGGCTCGCTGACCCACGTCGGCAGGGTCGACTTGGTCACCACGTCGCAGCCGCCGGGGAACGCCTCGCCGACAAAGGTGACGCTGCCAAGCGGCAGGCCAGACATCGATTCGGTGAACGGATCACCTGATTTCACCGACACCTCGCGCGCCAGCGTCCGGCCGGGGCCGGTGGCGGTGATGCGTAGGCACGAGACGTCGGCCGGAATCACCGAGATCGCCAGCATGGCCTGGGCAGGCTCGGGCGCTGGCGGATCCTGGTCCAGACAGCCGGCGGCGACGAGCGGCAGCGTGGTGCACACGGCGATGGCGAGGGGAGCGAGAACGACGCGCGATAGAGAACGCATGGGAACCTCCTGGTGAGTTGGGATTTTCGAAGACCGCGCCTGTCTTCGGTCCCGGGCCCGGGAGGTTGCGTGCTACTTGCGAATGAAAGCGATGTCGTCGACGTGGTTCGCTATCGTCGCACCGGCTGGTAGGGACGGATGTTGGGGCGGAAGCCCGGCGGCAGGGCTGGCACCGAGGTCGCGACGGCGCCGCTGTCGGCTTCAGCCTCCGCGAAGACGATGGCGTCGTTTGGCAGCGCACCGGCGTCGAAGCGGTAGACGCCGTCGCGGCCGCGCGCGAGCGGGAACTGCCCGTAGGTGAAGCCGCCGTTGTCACTGATGGCCAATCGCAACGCCACTGGCGCGGGGCCCGCGACGCGCACGATGATCTCGGCGCCTTCGCGACGCAGCTCGGGCGCGGCCGGCGGGGGCGCGAATGCGTGCCGGGGAGGAACCGCTTGGCGGCTAGTCAGCGCCCGCAGCAGAAGGGCCCAGCGGGCGATGAAATCGGCGTGCCGATCGTAGCTGCCGTGAGGCCCACAATAGGGCCAGCGCGCGCCGGGGGGACATGCGGTCGGGCAAGTGGCCGGGCAAGCGACGGCGGCTGGTGCAGGCGCTCCGGGCATGCACGCGGCCGGGCAGCCGGTGGCGAAGTACCACTCGTGATCGAAGTCGGCTAGCAGCGCCAGACTCTTAGCCGGCGCGCGCACCGCGGTGAACGTGCGGGTGATCTGATCGATGGGGAAGAACTCATCCTGCGCGCCCGCCAGCATGTACACCGCGCCGTGCTGCCGGCTGGCGAAGCCGAGTGGATCGAACGCCGCCATGAACGCGAGCACGTCAGGCGAAGCCAGCGTACGGCCCGCCGCGGCTTCCACCAGGTTGCGCAACCATGATCCTGCTGCCGCTGCCGCCGCCCATCCGCCGGCGGCGTTCACCGGCAAGATGCCGGCTACCCGATCGTCGACGCCGCCGGCCATGAAGGCGGCGAGCCCGCCCATGCTGACGCCGGTCAAGAACACGGCGCTCGGGTCAACCTCGTCCCGGCTGCCAAGAAATGTCACCGCGCGCAGGATCGCGTGCGTGTAGGCGTGCAGCCAGCTGCCGCGCGCGTCGGGGACGGTATCGAACAGCGGCGTCGGATCCGCGAACGTGACCGCGCGCCCCTCGGAGCCGCCCAATCCGGGTGCCGAGATCGCCAGCGCCACGATATCGAGATTCCGCGCCAGGTCCGCCGCCACTTGCGGGTCGGCCTGCCCCCCGAGCCCGTGCGCTACCACCACCGCCGGTTTGCGTTCGCGCGCACCCGCACCCGCACCCGCTGGCGCGGCGAGGAATCCGTGGATGTGGATCGGGCGCGCGCTGCCGTCGCTTCGCCACTCGGTCGAAACGTAGCTGACGTCGAACGTGCGCAGGCCGCCTCGAGGCACCGGCGGATCCGGTGTCGCCACGGCGGCCAGATCCTCGGTCCGCCGTGCCGCCGCCAGATCGAAGGTGGCCGGGCGGAAATCCTCGCGCGCCGGCCGGCACGCTGCGGTGTAAGCCAGCAAGGCCACGCTTACCCGGGCCGCCACCACGACCGATGCCATCGCACACAGACTACAGCCAGGCTATCCGGATGGCTTGTTTCGTCACCGGTAGTCGATGGCGCCGAGATCGCCGCGCGGCGGGCTGCCCTCGCTCCGGATGAGCAGCGCCGCTGACGTACCCACGACGATGGCGCCGACCGCGCCCCAGAACCACCAGCGCTGGTACACCGGCAGTGTTTCGGCCTGATCGGACGGGTTGTCGGTCCCGGCCAGCGTCGCGCCGCCCGGCGTGGCCGCCTTCGCGTTGGGGGCGGCGGGCAATTCGGGCCACGTGGTCGGCGCGGCCTTGGCCGCGAGCGGCGCGACCGCTGGCCCGGCTCTGGGTTTGCTGTCGGCGCTGAGTTCCTGCTCCGCGATGAGTTCTTCGACCAGCGCGTGATTCGGCGTGGCCGGATCCAGCGCCAGGTAGCGGCGGTAGAAGAACAGCGCGCGTTCGTGGTTGCCCAGGTTGCGGTGGCACTGGGCGATGTTGAACAGCAGGCCGGGCAGCGGCTTGCCATCATAGGCGGCCTCGTAGCCCTTGAGGGCATCCTCGAACTTGCCCAGGTTGAACGCCTTCTCGGCCTTCTGGAAGTGCGCTTTTGCCGCGGTGTCGGCCTTGCGATCCTGCGCCATGGCCGGACCCGTTGCGAGGGCCAGACTTGCAACCGCGACCAACAAGTTTCTCGTGGTCGTGGTCATTGGCAGACGTTGTTCTGGCACGAAAGGCCCGTCGCGCACTGGGACGCGGAACTGCACATGCTGAAACAGGTGCCCGGGTTGGCCGCGTCGCACCGGTACACGCCGCACTGGATGACCGTGCCGTTCTTGCACGCGCCTTTGCCGTCGCACACCTTGGGCGTGATGTTGGAACCGCTGCATGTGGCAGTATCGCAGGTCGTCCCGGCGGGGTACTTGCGACATTCGCCGGCGCCGTCGCACTTGCCGTCCAGATCGCAGGTTGACACCGCGGCCGCGACGCACCCGGTGGGCCTCGGGTCCGGCGTCCCGTTGGGCATATCGTGGCAGGTGCCCAGGAAGCCGGCGACGTTGCATGCCTGGCACCTGGTGCAGGCCGAGGATCCACAGCATACGCCGTCGGTGCAGTGGCTACTGGTGCAATCGGTGTTGGCGGTGCACGCAGCGCCGAGCGGCTTCTTGGCGCAGGTGGTGCCGAGGCAGAAGTACCCCGCTGCGCAATCCGCGTCGATGGTGCAGCTTGGCGGGCAGACACCGGCGGCGCACTTGTAAGCGCCGCAAGCCAGAGTTCCGCTGGGCTGCACGCAGGCACCGCTACCATTGCACAGGGCCGGCGGCGTGGCCGTGTTGGTCCCCGAGCACGAGCCGGCGGTGCACACCGTGCCGGCCGGGTACGTGCGGCAGGCGCCGCCGCCGTTGCACTTGCCGTCGGTTCCGCAGCCGGATATCGCCGTCACGGCGCACGCGGCACGCGGATCAACCGTGCCGGCGGCAACCGGTGCGCAGCTGCCGAGCTTGCCCGCGACGTTGCACGCCCGGCACGTTCCGCACGACGCGGCTGCGCAGCACACACCGTCGACGCAGTTGCCGGTCGCGCACTCGGGGCCCAGCAGGCAGGTCTGACCGGAGGGTTTGAGTGTCCCGCACTGGCCCACCACCGAGCAAGCGGTAGGTGCCACGCAATCGTTCACGGTCGCGCATGTCGTCGCGCACGCGGTCCCGGCGGCGTTGCACTTGTAAGGAGCGCACGACTGCATGCCGCCGCTCACGCAGGTGCCGTCGCCATCGCACGCGGAGCCGAGGGTGACCGTGCTGCCGCCGGCCGCACACGAGGCACCACCGCACGCGGTGCCGGCCAGGTGCTTGCGGCAGCCGCCGGCGCCGTTGCAGGTGCCGTCGGAGCCGCAGGTGGCCGGCTGCTGGGCGGTACAGCTACCGCGCGGGTCGATGGTTCCGGTAGCTACCGGAGCGCACACGCCGGCTGACCCCGCCACGTTGCACGCCGTGCATGCGCCGCAGGTCATGGCAGCGCAGCAGACGCCGTCGATGCAGTTGCCGCTGCCGCACTCGCTGGCCTTCATGCAGGCCACGCCACTCGGGCGCAGGCCGCACGTACCGCCGACGCACACGTTGGGCGCGACGCAATCGGCGTCGCTGCCACAGCCCGAGAAGCACACCGGGCCATTGCATGCGAATGCACCGCAGCTGGTGACCGCGCCCGCCGCGCACATCCCGCCCGCATCGCAGGTCGAGGCCAGTGTGCGCATACCCCCGGTACACGATCCTGCGCCACACACCGTGCCGGCGGGGTAGCGGCGGCAGGCTCCGCTACCGTCGCAGGTGCCGTCGGTCCCGCACGACGGCTCGCCGGTGTCCTTGCACGTGGCGCGCGTATCGGCCGCGCCGGCGGCCACCATCGTGCACAGTCCGGGCATTCGGCCGGCCGCGCATGACCGGCATGGCCCCACGCAGGCGTCGCTGCAGCACACGCCATCGACGCAGAAGGCGCTGCCGCACTGGGCGGCGTCGCTGCACGCCTGGCCCAGTCCTTTCTTGCCGCAGTTCATCGCCACCAGATCGCACGGGCTTCCGGGCGCGCAGTCCTCGTTGCGTTGGCAAGTCAGGGTGCAGGCGCCGAAGCGACACAGCGACGGTGCGCATGACACCTCGGCGCCGATCTGGCAGGCACCGATGCCGTCGCACCGGCCGGCGCTCATGAGCACGGTTTCGCCGGTGCACGCCGCGGGCTTGCACACGGCGCCGGCCGGGTATTTCGCGCACGCGCCGGCGCCATCGCAGGTGCCGGTGGTGCCGCAGCTGGTGGCGCCCTGGTCCTTGCACACGCCGCGCACATCCTGGCCGCCGCTTCCGACCGGTGAACAAAGGCCCAGTGACACCGGCATCGCGCACGACAGGCAGGCACCGTCGCATTTCATGTTGCAGCAGACACCATCGGCGCAGAATCCGCTGGCGCACTCGCCGGGCAGGGTGCACTGGGCGCCATCGAACTTCTTGCCACAGCTTCCGGCGACGCAGTCGCGGCCCATCACGCATTCGGCGGCGGTGGTGCATTTGGGCTGGCAGCGCGGCGGATTGGTGGTGGGATCGCACGCGAACGGCGCGCAGATCTGCACGCTGCCCGAGCGGCAAGCGCCCGCGCCGTCGCAGGCGCCGGCCGCCGCGATGGTGCTACCGGCGCAGCGCCCGGCCGAGCAGCGGGCACCTGGGGGGTATTTTCGGCAGGCGCCTTTGCCGTCGCAGGTGCCGTCGAAGCCGCAGCTCTCGACGGTGTCGCGCGCGCAGCCCATATCGTCGAGCCCAGCAGGCACTGCGCTACACGCGCCTTGCTTGCCCGGTACGTCGCAGGCCAAACAAAGCCCGGTGCACGCGCTGCTGCAGCACACGCCGTCGCTGCAGTAGCCGCTGCGGCACTCGCCCGCAGCGCCGCACGGCTCACCGATGGGCGTGGTTCCGGCGGTCACATCGGTGGCCGGTGCTTTGTCGGGACCCGGTGCCGGGCCATCAACGGCATCGGTCGCGCTGGCCGGTGCGTCGCTCTGCGGACCGGTCACGGCAGCGTCGGCGGGCGGCGCGGGCGAGTCGTTGCCACCGGTCCCGCCCTGGCCGTCCTCACCACCGACGCCACCGGCTCCCCCGGCCCCGGCTCCGATCCTGGCGAGCGGGATGGTCACATCGACGATGGTTCCCTTCACCAGCGTGGCGCTGCTCTCACCGGTCCGCGCCGGGCGGCCGGCAGCGAAACCGCGCACGCGGCAGCGCACGGTCTGGCCCGCCAGAGTGTCGCCGACATAAATCACCACGCTCACCCCGCTGGCCAGGGTTCCGGCGGCCATCGCGGGCCGTTTTTCAGGCGCGCCGATTGGTTGCCCGCCACTGGTCGCCAGGGTGAACTCGAGCTGCTCGACCGCCGAGCCGGTCCAGGTCGAGGTGATCTGGACGCCCGTGATGGCGGGTGTGGACTCGCGGCAGCCCGGCGCGATCGCGATGGACAGCACCATCCCAACAGCAAATGTGCGTGAAGCAGAGTCCAAGGGTAATGACTTGGCGCGCTCAGCCGGCGCCCACTACCCAGTATCGGTTACATCGGCCGGAAACTTTTGGGTCTACTGTCCAAAAGGATTCAGGGTGCCCTCCCGGTTGGCCGGCTTCCGGCTGGGGCCAGCGGTTGCTGGCTTTCTTGCCGTGGCGGCACGAGCAGGCGGAGGTAGTTTTTGCAGGGCGCCACCGACCACCGCGTCGGCGGTGAAGGTGACGTCGAAGCGCCGCGGTTGATGGCCGGGCAGGGTCATCTCGAACGTCGCCCCGGCGCCGTTGGCGCTGAAGCTCTGGAAAAACGGAGTCAAGCCCAGAAGGTCGCCGGTTCCGGCCCGGCGGGTCTGGGCGCCCGGCGGGGTGGACTCGAACTTGAGGGTGATCCTTTCTGCCTTGGCGCGCTTGTCGGGCTCGGTCTCAGGTGGCGCCGCGAGCGTCGCGCCCGTAGCGACCTGCGTGGTCCCGGCCGGTCGGGATTCACCACCGCGGCGGGCCCACACCAGCCAGGTACTGAGTCCCGCGATCGCCAGCGCGGCCACGAGGGCCGGCACCACCGGGCGCTTGCGGGCAGGCGGCACGATCTGGGGATCGCCGGTGTTGGCGCCGGGATCTGCCACCTCGGGCAGCTCGCCACGCGCGAGCGCCTCGAAGATGCGCTTCAGCTCGCCGGCCGACGAGAATCGGGCTGCCGGGTCCTTCTGCAGGCATCGTCGCGCCACCCGATCGAGCAGCCGGCCTTCCTCGGTCGCGAGCACGTCTGGCGGTGCGGGCGGCGGCGCCATGGTGATGTGCTTGACCAGGAAATGGCCCATGTTCTGGCCCTCGAACGGCAGACGACCGCACAGCAGCTCGTACAGGATCACGCCCAGCGAGTAGATGTCGGTCCGGTGATCGACGGGCTTGGTGGACGCTTGTTCCGGCGAAGCATACGCAGGCGTGCCAAGGAACATGCTCTCGACGGTGCCGTGGCGCGGGTAACTGGGGTTGGGCCCGGCGTCGGGCTCGGGTTCAGGCGAGACCGACTTGGCCAGGCCGAAGTCGAGCAGCTTGGCGTAGTCGTCCCGACCCGCCTGGGTGGTGAGGAAGATGTTGTCGGGCTTGAGGTCGCGGTGAACGAACCGCGCCGCATGGGCGGCCGCAAGCGCGTCCGCCACCTGCGCCAGGATGGGCACGAACCGCTCGGGCTGCATGCGGCCCTGGCTGACCAGCGCCTGGGCCAGCGACTGGCCTTCCAGCAGTTCCATCACGATGCCATTGAAGCCGCCGGGTTCGGTTGCCTCGATGACGTCGGTGATCTCGACGATGTGGGGGTGGTTGATGCGGTTGACGGCCTGCGCCTCGCTCAGCATGCGGCGCAGCGCCCCCCGCCGGGCGGCGTACTCGGGCGACAGGATCTTCATGGCCGCCCGCCGCGCGATCTTCTCGTGTTCGACCTCGAACACCCAGCCCGACGCGCCGTGACCCGACAGACGCACCAGCCGGTAGGCACCGATCCGATCACCGGCCTTGGGCGCGGGTAGCTCGTCGTCGGCATTCGCGGCCGACCCGTCCGGCGGAGGCCCGCGCGGCGAGTCGGGCCGTTCGACACTCATGGGCCGAAAGGATTGATCGTTCCGGACCCGGTCTTCAACACCGACTTTCGTGTTCGTGAACCCGGCGGCGTCGTCCCGGGCTCCCGACCGTTGGCTGCCGCCTGCCGCCCGCGCACCGGCTCGGCCTTCAACTCGACCAGGATGGTCGTGTCACCATCGACCAGGATGGTTCGTTCGGCGGGCAGGTAGCCTTCGCGCACGAAGCGCACCCGGTGCCGGACTTCTTGCGGCAGATCGATGTCCAGCGGCGTGACGCCCAGCTTGTTGCCGCTTGCGTCGTAGAGATCGGCGCCCGGCGGGGTCGATTGGAGGCGTATTCGTGCGTTGGCCCTGCCCGCGATCGCCGGTGTCGGTGGCGCCATCGCCACGTCCGGGACGATCTCCGGCGCTGCCGGCTTCGGCGAGCCTCGTCCAAAAGACAACGCCAGCAAGCCCGCGACCATCACGAAGCCGAGGGCGCTGGCAGCCAGCAGCCACTGCCGGCGGCGCGACGCGACCGCAGCGCGGCGGAGGCGCGTCCCCGAGATCCCGGCGGCGGTGCGGCCGAGCCCAGTGGTCTCGGACGTCGTATCGCTCCACTCGCGCCAGCGCATGAAGGCGCCGCTGCCGTCGAACGGCCGGCCGATCGCGGCGCTGAGCTCCTGCGCGAGATCGATCGCGTTGGCTGGGCGCGCCTCGGGCGGCTTGGCCAGGCAGTGCAGCACGGCCGCGTCCAGCGCGGGTGGGATCATCGGGTTCCACTGGCGCATGGGTACGGGAGGCTGCGTGACGTGCTTGACCATGATGTCGGCCGGTGTGGCGCCGTCGAACACGTGGCGCCCGGTCAGCATCTCGTAGGCCAGGCATCCGACCGCGTAGATGTCGGTGCGGTTGTCGACCGCCTTGCCGTGGGCCTGCTCGGGCGCCATGTACTCGGGCGTTCCCACCGTCATGCCCTCGGCGGTCATCATGCCGTTCGGGCGTTCCAGCTTGGCCACGCCGAAGTCGAGCAGCTTGACGAAATCCTCGATCTCGCCACGCCGGGTGATGAACACGTTGGCGGGTTTGAGATCGCGGTGGATGACGCCGCGCTCGTGTGCCGCGTACAGCGCGCCACACACCTGCTCGAGGATGTTGACGGCGCGCGCGGCGGGCAGTGGGCCTTCCGACAGCACTTTCGCCAGATCCTTGCCGCGTAGGAGCTCCATCACCATGTGGAGATCGTCCTCGGCCGACACGAGATCGTAGACGTCGACCACGTTGGGATGCCGGATCTTGTTGATGGCCCGCGCCTCGTCGAAGAATCGCTGCACCATCATGCGGTTCGACATCAGCGACAGGTGCAGCATCTTGATCGCGACGCCGCGTCCGACCTTCTCGTGCACGGCGCGGTACACGGCGCCCATGCCGCCGATGCCCAGACGTTCCACCAGGCGGTAGGGGCCAAGCTGGCCGACCTCGGGCCGTTCTTGCGGCAGCTTGACACCGTCGAGCGGGCAGACCTCCAGATCCGCCTCGAAGCGGTAACCACAGACTGAACAGCGCTTCGAGAAAGCCGCCCGGCGGGAAGGCCCCGATGACTTCGCCGGTTCGGGCGGCTCTTCGTGAGGCTGTGCTCGGAACGGCGACAGCAAGACGCGCATGCTGCCCATGTCAGCCGTCCCCCGGTGAGGCCGTCTGGGCCGATGTTCCGCCCAGATGAATAGTCACGGACATTACTTTGTATAAAGTCGCACAAACCATCGGACGTGGCCAGGGCATTGTGAGGACTTCAGATCAGCTTGACGTGGCGCAAAACCGCCTTGGATGGACCATCCCAGGTGGCGGAGGGGGTGTTGCCGACGTAGCCCACGTCTTTGCTGCCTTACCGTCTGGTGTAGACGTCTTGTTGGTACCATCGGCGATCTCGCCAAAGATCTTCAGCTGCCATGCTGAAGTCGACGCCAAGAGGCGCGCCCGAAGCGGCGCCAGCCTCGGTGTCGAAGATTGCCGCCTCGACTGAAGCGGCGGTCGCGCAGGCTGGCGTGTCGCTCGCGTTGCTAATTGGTTTTTCGAGGCCGATAATCCCGCCGGGCCAGCGTTTGATCGGCACGACCATCGGCAACTATCAGGTTCGCGAGCTGCTCGGGGAAGGGGGCATGGGCAAGGTTTACTTGGCGCTCCACCCGGGTATCGAGCGCAAGGCGGCCATCAAGGTCCTGCACCCTTACCTCGCGCGCGACAAGCAGCTGGTCAGTCGCTTCTTCACCGAGGCGCGCGCGTCGAACGCGGTTCATCACCCGAGCATCGTCGACATCTACGACTACGGCACCCTGCCCGACGGCACGCCGTACATTGTGATGGAGTACCTCGATGGCCGGACCCTGCAGGCCGAGCTGCGCGAGCATCGGCCCGCCATCATCATCGCGCTCGACTGGGCGTGCCAGGTGGCCGAGGCGCTGGCAGCGGCGCACGAGAAGAAGATCATTCACCGCGATCTCAAGCCCGAGAACCTGTTTCTCACCGAAAACCCGCGGGTAGCTGGGCACAAGCAGGTCAAGATCCTGGACTTCGGCATCGCCAAGCTGCAGCAGAACGCCGAGGGGCAGTCGCATCGGACCCGCACCGGCGTGCTCATGGGCACCCCGCTTTACATGTCGCCCGAGCAGTGTCTGGGTGTGAAGGAAGTCGACGCTCGCAGCGATGTCTATTCGTTGGGGGTGATTCTGTACGAGATGGTGTGCGGGGAGCCCCCGTTCCTGTCGGAGGGCGTGGGGGCGCTGATCAACATGCACATCAACCAGGCGCCGGTGCCGCCGCGCGGTCACAGCCCGGCCATCTCCGTGGCGCTGGAGGCGGCGATCTTGAGGGCGCTGGCGAAGTTGCCCGAGACCCGCTACCCGACCATGGACGAGTTCCTGCTCGACCTGCAGGACGAGTTGGTGGCGGCCGGCGGCGGCGCCGAGCCCGGGCCGCCGTACAAGACGCCGCGACCGCGGCCGGCGCCGATCGCGCCGCGGCCGCTGTCGGCGATGACCACGCTGTCGCGTGGGGTGACCATCGATCGGCCGCCAGCGGCGACCACGGTGCGGGTCGCGCGGCGCGGGTGGACCATCAAGGTGGGTGGGCTGGCCCTGGCGGTCGCGCTGGCGGTGGTGGCGGGCGGGCAGTTGTTCCGGACGCAGACCACGGCGCCCGGCCCGGACGTCGAGGCCATTGCCCCGCGACCGGCGCTGGCCGTGCCGGCACCGGCTGCGCCGGCTCCCATGGCCGAACCGGTGGCGCCGGTAGCCGCACGTGCAGCCGACGTGGCACCGATCGAGATTGGGCTCGACAGTGAGCCTGCGGGCGCCACCGTCACGATGGGTGGGGTCGTGGTGGCAACCACGCCTGCGCTGTTCAAGCTGCCCGGTGTCACCGCCACGGATGAGCCGGCCACATTCGAGTTCGCGCTCGACGGCTACCGGCGCGAGACCATCAGGGCGCAGCCGTCACCGGGGTTGAAGCTGAAAGCGAAACTGCGGAAATTGTCGCCCGGTAAGCCGGCCTCGGCCAGGCCGGCTGGGTCTGCGGGCAAGCCTAAACCGGCCTTCGATGACATCAAGGACCAACGCTGAACCCATGGCCTCGCCGGTTCGGATCGTGTCGATGGTCGTGGCGTTGATGGTGGGCGCGCTCGCGCCGGCGTTCGCGGCGCCGGCCGCAGCGGCCGACGTGGCCGATGAGGCGCAGTTCCACTTCGTGCGCGGCAATCAGTTTTACCGGCAGGGCCGTTTCGACGACGCCCTGACCGCGTACTACGCGTCGAACCGTCTGGTCGCGAATCGCAATGTGCAGTTCAACATCGCGCGCTGCCTCGAACAGCTCAAGCTGTACGACGAGGCGTTTCGTCTGTGGTCGGCGCTGGATACACCGAACCAGGTCGACGCCGAGCGTGCAACCATCAAAGCTGCCATCGATCGCCTGCGGCCACACCTGGCCCTGGTGTCGGTGACGACCGAGCCACCGGGTGCCGTGATCTACGTGGGTCGGCGCGATCTGGGGGCGCTAGGCAGCACCCCCAAGTTGCTGGCGCTGCCCGAGGGCAAGGTCACGCTGGTCCTCGACCGCGAGGGCTACCGGGCGGTGGAGGTCGTGGTGGACGTGGGCAAGGCCAAGGAGGCGCGGGCGACGGCGGTGCTCGAGCGCATCTATGGCCACATCGAACTGCGGCGTTTGCCCGCCATTTCGGACGTGCGGCGCGATTTCGTCGACGGCGAGGTGGTGCACCACGGGCCCGGTGCGGTGCGCCTGGTGCCCGGGCGCCATGTCCTGTTCGTGTCGGCGGCAGGGTTCCAGACCGAGCGGGTGGAGGTCGAGGTCCAGCCCGACGCTGTGGTTCCGATCGACGTGCCGCTGGTGCCGGCGGCGCCGCCGACAGGTGCTCTTGTGGTGCGTGCCAACATCGACGGCGCGCTGGTGCGAATCGACGGCCGCGAGATGGGCTTCACTCCGGCGGTGGTCGAAGGGGTTCTCGAGGGCGAGCGCGCCGTCGAGATTAGCAGGGAAGGGCGGCAGACTTTCCGCGCGGTCGTCAGTGTGAAGAAGGGTGAGCGCGCGTATCTGGAGGTGCGGTTGCGGCGCGCGGAGCCCGAGATCACGGCGGCGACCAAGAGCCTGGTGCGCGCTGAAGATGCCCCTGCGTCCATCGAGGTGGTGACCGCAGACGAGATCGCGGCGTTCGGCTGGACCACCTTGGGCGAGGCGCTGGCGGGAGTCCGCGGCGCGTTTGCTTCCAACGACCGTAGCTATGAGTCGGTGGGTTTTCGGGGTTTCTCACCGCCGGGCGATTACACCAACCGTGTGCTGGTGCTGGTGGACGGGCACCCGTACAACGAGATCACGGTCGGCCAGGGTTTCGTGGGGCACGAACTTGATGTCGATCTGTCGAACGTGGAGCGCATCGAGGTGGTGCGGGGGCCAGGCTCGGTGCTGTACGGCACCGCCGCGCTGTTCGGGGTCATCAACGTGGTCAGCAAGCGTCCGGTGCGCGGGCCGCACGGCTCGGCGCTGGTGCAAAGTGGATCGCTCGGCCTGCTGTCGGGCCGGGCGACGCTGAGCGCGCGTGGCGAGGCGTCCGAGATCACGATTGGCGGGGCTTCGTTGCGGCAGATCGGTGACCGGCAGTACCGGCTACTGGACGGTGCCACCTCGGTGCGCCGAGGCGATGTCGAACGCGCCCATCATGCCGATGCCACTGCACGCGTCGGGCCGCTGACCCTGCGGGCGGGCTGGAACCAGCGTGACAAGGACGTGCCGACGGGAGCTTACGAAACCCGAGCAGAGCCGGGCACGAACTATCTCGACACGCGTGCGTATGCCGAGCTGCGGGGCGACACGTCGCTGGGGGCTTTCAAGCTGTCGGGCCGGGCGGCCTACGACATGAGCCGCTTCCGCGGTACCTACAAGCTCACGCCCGACGACGCCGGCAAGCCACGCGACGATCTGGCAGATCGGTTTGCTGCCCAGTGGGTGACCGGCGAGTTGCGGCTGGAGTTACCCGTGCTGGCGGGCCAGCGTGTGACTGTGGGCGGCGAGACCCAGAGCCAGTTCCAGATCGATCTGGGGTCGCCGTCCAGCGCTGCGCAAGTCAAGGCTGGCGGTGACAGCGAGCTGGTGCTGTCGGGCTACGTGGTCGACGACTGGCGCATGACTGGTTGGCTGCGGGTGAATCTGGGCGTGCGCGCCGATCAGTACCGGCACAGCTTCGGTTCAACACTGAATCCACGCCTGGCGGTCATCGCGCAGCCTTACCGGGGCGGCAACACCAAGCTGTTGCTCGGTCGGGCGTTCCGCGCGCCGTCGGCCTACGAGCGTTTCTACAACGACGGCGGCGCGACCCAGGTGCAGGCAGTCAGCCTGTCGCCCGAGACCATCCTGTCGGCCGAGATCGAGCACGTGCACACGTTGGAGGAAGATGTGGCCCTGGTCGGGACCGTATTCGCCAACCAGGTCGACCACCTGATCGAACTGGGCGCGACCACGATATCGGGGACAAGCGAGGCGCTGGTGTACAAGAACCGCGCCGATCGCGTGCGCAGCCTGGGCGCCGAGGCTGAGTTGCGCTGGGAGCCGGGCGCCGCCACGTTGCTGGTGTTCTCGTACTCGTGGCAGCGGGTGCGCGCCCTCGACGCAAACGGGGTGGAACGGCCGTTCGCCAATGCGCCGGCGCATCTGGTGTCGGTGCGCGGCCTTTACGCCCTGGTGCCAACGTTCCTGCGCCTCGGTAACGAGTTGCTCTACGATGCCGGCCGGCACTCGCGCGCCGGCGAGCGCGTGGACGACGCCGTCATGTGGAACGTGACCGTGTCGGGCGAGTACCGCGCATGGCGCCTGCGCTACTTCGCCGGGCTGTTCAACCTCCTCGACGTGCGCGGCTACGGCGCCGGGTTTCCCGTAGGTGAGGAGGTCCTGTCGCCGACCGTGCCGCGCTATGGACGCTCGGCGCGGGTCGGGCTGGCCGCTGCGTTCTGACCGTGCGATCGTGTCGAGATAGTGCGCACGCTGCTTGTCGCCGTCGGTTCCGCGGGTGCTTTCTGGCTGGGTCTGGTTTCGGGCTGTGGACCTCGCGCCGATGCAGGCGACGCCATGCCGGCCGTCGCGGATGGGCCGCTTGACTGGGTCACGCCCGCCGTCACGGTGAATCGCCCGGACGGATCGCCGTCGTTGTACAACCCTTGTCCACCGGCCGGCATGGCGTGCCGGATCCTGCCGTTCGGCGACTCGATCACCGAAGGGTTCGGATCGAGCGGCGGTGGGTACCGGGTGCCGCTATTTCGGATGAGCCTGGCCGAGAAGCAAACGATCACGTTCGTGGGCACCGCCAGCAACGGTCCGGCCATGGTCGACAGCACGGTTTTTCCGCGCCTGCACGAGGGCCACTCGGGTTTCACCATCGACCCCGGCGGTGGGCGGGCGGGCCTCTCGCCGCTGGTGGACCGGGTCATGGCGGCGCACAAGCCACACATTGTGCTGCTCATGATCGGCACCAACGACATCGACATCAAGCTCGACCTCGCGAACGCACCGGCGCGCCTGGGCGCGATGCTGGACAAGATCACCGCCGCCGCGCCCGAGGCACTGATCGTGCTGGCGCAGATCGTGCCGAATGGTGACGAAACCACAAACGGCCGCGTACGGGACTACAACAACGCCATGCCGCCGCTGGTCGAGATCCGCGCCGCCGCAGGCAAGCACATCATCCTGGTCGACATGTACGGGGCTTTCACGGCCAACCCCGCGTACAGGACCGCGCTCATGGCGGACCGTCTTCACCCCAAAGACACCGGCTACCTCGTCATCGCCAGTGTCTGGTACCAGGCCATCGGGGCGCTGCTGCGCTAGGGCGAGCGCGCCGCTACAGGTCCAGCTTGGCGCGCGCGTAGGCGTACGACTTGCGGATGTTGTCTTCCTCGAACGCGAGCCGGGCAGCGGGATCGAGGCCCGTGATTGCGGGCAGGGGCGTGGCCGGGTTTTCCTTGGCCCGAACCAGCGCGAGTGTGCGCGCCAGATCGCGCGCCGGCACCGCCGGCATCGTGATCTTTCCCCAGATAACATCTACTTCAAACACTACAAGCTACGCCCGTAACGGAAGCGCTGTCGGAATGCGCGCCTTCGTCGGGATTCTGGGTGTTGTTTGCTTTAGCCAAAAGCTAGCGTGGACCGTGCCTGGCAACGCGCAACTGCTGTTCGGTTTGCACAACTCCCACCCCGAGCCCTCGCATCCCGACGGCTTCAACCTGTGGGTCGATGAAATCGCGGTCGGCACCGACCGGATCGGCTGCGCTCAGTAGCGCCGGGGCCCCGCGAAGCGTCCCGCGAAGCGTGGGCCCGCGGGAGCTGACAGAAAAGGGGGCGGGATAAAGCGAAGTCCCCTCTTCGTTGGGGAATTCCTGTTGGAAAGATCACGTCCACCCCAACCACCGGCGCCAGATCGTTTCAGTCCCCTCTTCGTTGGGGAAGTTCTTGTTGGAGGTCGGATTGTACTGCGGTTCCGCGGCCTTGGAAGGCGGCAGATCGAGCCTGCTGTCGAGAACATGTGCGGCTTGAGCGACGGCGCAGCGTACACGACCCGGGGGCAGTAAAGGTACTGGCGTAGATCGCTTGCCCGCAGCTCCATCACGCGGCCGCGCTCCCGTCGCGCCCGGGCACGGTACCCGGCATGTCGTTGATGTGTTCCCGCATGTCACGCACGTCGCGCTCGCACAGGGCCACCACCAGGAAGCGGCCGCGCCGGTCGCCCAAGGCGATCGGTCAGCTTCGCGATCAGCTCGCTGCGATGGGTGCGGGTCAGCGTGCCGCGGAAGACACTGTACTGCACGCGTTCCAGTCCTGCGTCCTTGCAGTCATCGGCGATCTTGCCGCGCACGCGGTCGTCCTCGATGTCGTACATGACCAAAGTCAGCAGCTCCACGTGCCCACGTGCCTCACCATTGAAACGCGAACGAACGGTAGCTGCCTTTGCCGCGCACGAAAGCCGCGATGCTGCGCACCTGGGCCTGCACGATGGCCCGCACGGACACGCGGCGGCCACCGAAACGGGCGTCGGCGCCAAGCCGTTCCAGCACGCGATCTGCCACCAGCCTCCGCGTTCCTTCATCCAGCCGCCCGGCCTCAACGCGTATTCCCTCGCTGCGCCGGCACATCGCGAACACGACGCGGTCGATGATGGGCGCCCGGAACTCCTCCATCAGGTCGAGCACCAGCGACGGTTTGCCGGGACGGTCGACGTGCAGGAAGCCACCATACGGTTCAAGGCCGGCGTTCAGGACCGCGCCCCACACCGCCTGCGACAGGACCCCGTAGCCGTAGTTCAACAGCGCGTTGACTGGGTCGATGGCGCCGCGACCCTTGCGGCCCGTGAACAGGGCAGACCCTTCCAGCAAGGCCGTGACGCCCCGCCAGTACACCCGGGCAGCGCCGCCTTCCGCGCCCAGCAGGCGGAAACGGGCCTCCTTCATAGTGGCGCCGGTGATGGCGTCCGCCGCATCCGCGAGCGCATCGAGCTGGTCGGCGATGTCGTGCAGGACCTCGGCCCGCGCGGGTTCGGCCTCGGTCTCGTACTTGCGGAAGTAGCGCAAGAGGCGGCCCTGGTTGCGGATCTTGCCTGCCACGATGGCGCGCGAGATCTCGACGCCGCGCTGATCGTCGTAGGCCGATAGCTGGGCTCGGCGAGTTTCCACCGTGGCGACCAGCGCCGACGACGACAGCAGGGCGTAGGGTGTTCCGGTCGGCCCGAGAAAAGATACGCGGATGCCGCGCGTGACCGCCTCGAACAGTGCCGCTGCGGACAGCGACACGCCTCGCGACGGCACCACGATCTCGCTGACCCGGAAGAACGGCTTCTCCTCGATGACCTTGCCGTGCTGCTTGACCACGAAGCGCTCGGAGGTCTTGCCAAGCGCGCTGCCGTACACCACCAGAGACAAGGGTTGGCCCATGCCCCAAGGTTAACCGCGGCATGCGACAGGTACGGTCACACGTCCGGCGGGGCCCGAACGCGCTGCCATGGGCGTCGAGCAGCCTCCCGTAGGCGCCAAGAATGCTATGGTCTTGGCAATGAAAACCAGGCAGATGACGGCGATCATCGAGAAGGAAGGCGATGGGTACGTGGCGTTGTGTCCGGAGGTAGACGTGGTCAGTCAGGGCGCCTCGATCGATGAGGCCAGCAGAAACCTGGTCGAGGCTCTGCAACTGTTCTTCGAAACCGCGGACGAGTCGGAGATCAAGCTGCGCTTGCACGACCAGGTCTTTGTCACCCGGCTCGAGGTTGCGGTTGGGTAGCCTGAGAACCTTTTCGGGAAAACAGCTCTGCGCAGTCCTGGCTGGGAACGGATTCGCGGAAGTTCGCCAACGGGGCAGCCACGTCGTCATGCAGAAGCGCACCAGCGAGACCACGATCACGGTGCCGGTGCCGCTTCACGATGAGCTCAGGATCGGAACGCTGATGTCGATCATTCGCCAGTCAGGCCTGCCCCGCACCTTGTTCGAGCGGTGAACCTATCGGCCGTGTTGCAGCGTGCACGATCTCGGTAGCCCACGTGTAGTCGGGCACGGTGCCGTCCCACCAGGGCAGGTTGGTGTCGGGGCCGATCTCGACGCCGCGGGTAGCGGCGGCCTCGTGAAGCGCTTCGACCGCGTCGGCAACCAGCTCGGCGGGTGGTACGACCGGGATCGGGCGTAGATCGGGCGCCCGGAACAGAAGGTCGCCGCTGGCGCAGCATTCGACGGCGTAGCCGCCTTCGTGCACCAGGCGGTGGTGGGCCGGGCATAGCAGGGCGAGGTTGGCCAGGCTGGTGGCGCCGCCGCGGAGCCAGTGGTGGATGTGATGGCCGTGAAGGAAGCGCGTGTTGCTGCAACCAGGGAACCGGCAGCCACGGTCGCGGAGCCACAGCGCCCGCTTCAAGGCTGGCGAGATGGTGCGCGTGCGGCGGCCAATGTCCAGGACGGAGGCGCCTTCGTCGCGGGCGGCGCCGACGAGTCCGGTGTCGCAGGCAATGCGCCGGAGCGTTTCCGCGGAAACGCGCGTACCGTCCGCGAGTGTCGCGACCAGCGCGCCGGGCGCGGCGAACGGATCCTGATCGAGGTGCACGAAGACCTGGTACCGGCCTGGGCCGGCGGCGCTGGCGCTGGCGGTGCTGGCGGCGGCCGAGAGGGGGAGGGCCAAGAACGCGTCGGCGACGGCCATGACGGCGTCGGCGCGGGTCGGGGTGGGGGCGGGCGTGGACGCCGTCGCCGACGCGGTTGCCGTTGTGGGCGGGGGTGTCGGCGCGGAGGCTGCGGCGACCTGGGGCGTTTCCGCGGAAACGTTGGTGGTGGTGCGCAGCGCTTCCCGCGCCTTGTCCAGCGCCTGCAGCACGACGGCGGCCTCGTCCGGGTGGAGCACGATCTCCAGCCTCACCATGCCACCCGCACATCATCCTGGTCGACATGTACGGCGCCTTCACGGCTGATGCCGGGTACAAAACCGCGCTCATGGCGGACCGTCTTCACCCCAAGGACGCCGGCTACCTTGTCATAGCCAATGTCTGGTACCAGGCCATCGGGGCGCTGCTGCGGTAGCGCGGCCGCGCCGCTACAGGTCCAGCTTGGCGCGCGCGTAGGCGTACGACTTGCGGATGTTGTCTTCCTCGAACGCGAGCCGGGCAGCGGGATCGAGGCCCGTGATTGCGGGCAGGGGCTTGGCCGGGTTTTCCTTGGCCCGAACCAGCGCGAGTGTGCGCGCCAGATCGCGCGCCGGCACCGCCGGCATCGTGATCCAGTACTTGTCGGTCAGGCACGGGATGCTCAGCGGATCGCGCGTGATCATTTCTAGATTGAACGCGATCGTGGGGTTGGCGGCGCGCAGGCGCTTCACGATGCGTGGCAGGTCGAGAAAGCCGTCGCCCAGTGGGACCTCGGACAGGAGAAATCCCTCCGGCGTCGCCTTGACGCCCATGTCCTTGACGTGGACGCTCATCGCGAACGGCGCGTAGGCCTCGACGACCTCGTACGGATCTTCGAGTAGCGCGATGCTGTTGCCGGTGTCGACGCAAATGCCGATGGCCTCGCTGCCGGTGCGCTTGACCAAGTCGAGCAACTCGTCGATGCGCACTTCCTTGTGGTTCTCGATGGCCAGCTTCATACCCAGCTTGCGCACGATGGGTTCGGCCAGGCGCAGCGATTCCCACGCGCGTTTGCGCCAGGCTTCATAGGCGGGCAGCGAATCGAACACCTCGTAGCGGCGGCCGCCGTGCAGGATGGTGCGTGCGATCCGGCCGCCGGCGAGTTTCAGAGTCGCAAGCTCGCGCTCGAAGCGGGCGGCATCGTCGGCGTCCTTGGGCAGGCCTATCTGGCCCTCGACGAACAGGCCGGCCTTTTCGCAAAACGCACGCACCCGTTCAGCCATCGCGGTGTCCCAGCCGGCGACTCTGACCTGGCCACCGCCACCGCCCAGCTCGGCGACGTGCTTGATAAGATCGAGGCCATCGTGGAAGCCGGGATGCGCGGCGCTGCCGGCACCTTTCGCCTGCCGCATCGAGTACGACGTCTCGGCCACGCCCATGCGGCGATGTGCAATCTGCGGCGGCTGGTTGGCGGTCATGGCTCTACTTTACCTACTGCGCGGTCCAGCCGCCGTCGACGACCAGGCTGGTGCCGGTGACGTAGCTGGCGGCGTTCGACGCCAGGTAGACGATCGCGCCGGGCAGCTCGTGCATCTCGCCCCAGCGGCCCATCGGGATGCGCGCGACGAACTGTTTGTACTTCTCCGGATCCTCCATGATGCCCCGGTTGAGCGCGGTCGCAAATGGGCCCGGACAGACCGAGTTCACGGTCACGCCGGTGGTTGCCAGTTCAAGCGCCTGCGCCTTGGCGAGTTGGACGATGGCACCCTTGGTGGCGACGTAGCCGGTGCGGCCGGGCATGCCCACAAGCCCGAAGATGCTGGAGATGTAGATGATGCGGCCCCAGCCCTTGGCCACCATTGCGGGGATCACGGCCTTGCTGCAATAGAACGGCCCGTTGAGATTGATGTCGACCACCATCTTCCAGTCATCGATCGGCATGTCGACGGTCGACTTGCGGACGGTGGTGCCAGCGTTGTTCAGCAGCACGTCGATGCCGCCGAGTTCGGCGTGCGCGCGCGCGACCGCCGCGTCGACGGCCGCCGGGGAGGTCACGTCGGCGGCAAGGCCCAGCGCGCGGTGGCCGTACTTGCGCGCCAGGGTGGCGGCGGTGGCGGCCGCCTCGTCGGCGTTGCGGCTGGTGATGAACACATCTGCACCGACGCTGGCCAGCGCATCGGCCAGGACCATGCCGAGGCCCTTGGTGCCGCCGGTTATCCAGGCGACCTTCTTGTCGAGCCTGAACTGATCCAGAATCGTGGGCCCGGCCGCGCTTGCGTCGCTCATGGCGCAGGTCTTCTCCAACGAAGGCTCCTGGCTGTCAAACCGATCGGGGCCCGCGGGTGTGAGCCGCGCTATCCTGCGTCGGTGAACCTGTCATGGAAGGGTACGCTTCTCGCCTGTGAAGACGGCGAGACAGTGCTGGCGCGGCTGCACCGGGCGGGGGTGGCGGTGCCGTTCTCGTGTCGCTCGGGCACGTGCTGGTTGTGCCGGATGCGGGCGACTCGCGGCCGTCCTGGCGAGCGCGCGTGCAAGGGTCTGCGGCCGACGCAGGTGGCGGACGGACAGTTTCTCGCGTGCCAGTGTGTTCCGTTCGAGGATCTCGCGGTCACCTGGCCCGACGAGATGGCCGCGACCAGCGTGACCGTGCGGCGGATCGATCGACCCGCGCCCGACATCATGCGGATCTTCTTCGCGCCCGCGACGCCGCTTGGCCATCGTGCCGGGCAGTTCGTGTGGGTCGAGCGCGAGGGTGGGCCGGCGCGGGCCTATTCGCTGGCCAGCGCGCCCGGCGACGAGCTGGGCGAGTTGCACGTCGAGAAGCTCCCCGGCGGCAACATGAGCGTGTACCTGCACGACAGCGTGAAGGTTGGCGACACGCTGACCGTGCGTGGCCCGACCGGCGAGTGCTGCTACCTGCCTGGCCGGCCAGCCGAGCCGTTGCTGCTGGCGGGCACGGGCACCGGCCTTGCGCCACTGCTTGGCATCGCGCGGGATGCGCTTGCGGGCGGGCACACGGGCGCGATCTTCCTGCACCACGGCGCCGTGACGCGCGCCGGCCTCTACGCCCACGATGACTTGCTTGCGCTCGCCGCGCGCCACCCGAACTTCCACTACGTTCCGCACGTGCTGCGCGGCGATCCGGCTGCGGGCATCCCGGTTGGGCGCATCGAGCCGGCCGTCATCGCGCAGGCGCGGCTCTTGCGGACCTGCCGCGTGTTCCTGTGTGGTGCGCCCGACGTGGTCGAACGGCTGCGCCAGGAGGTGTTTCTGGCCGGCGTGTCGGCTGACGATATCCTTGCGGATCCGTTCGTGACGTCGTAGGTCCGGTCAGCGCCCAGATGTCCGCCGACGACTTGCCCCCACCCCGCCTGTTCGACCGCTTGCTCGCGGCGCTGGTCAACCCGTCGGGTGGCGCCGACGCGGCTTTCACCCTCCTGGAACACCGGCCGCCCGCCGCTGTGGTGGAAGTGGCAGGCGAAGGGACCGGCGTGGTGTTGCTCGATCGCGGCGAGGCGCCGGGCGACGATCTGCGCGCCAGCCTCGACGGCATCATCCAGTCGCACCGCGGGGGATTGTTGTTCGTGGTGCTGGTGGGCGGCGGCGCCGAGGCACGCGCGGCGCTGGCCGAGGCAGACCGCCACGCACCGCGCCCGAGCCACCTGGGTGTGTATCACCTGGATCGCGATGGGCGGATGTCGTGGGTGGCGGGCCGCCGTTTGCGGATCTTGCAGAAGGCCGCGCGTGGGCTGGCGGTCGTGCAACCGCTCGATGCCGCGGAATTCCACGCGATTGCCCTGCGCAGCGAGCGCGATCGCGACGAGGCCGCCAGTTTCGCGGCGTCGCTGCAGAAGCGCCCGGCGCGTGCGACCATCGTGCTCGGCAGCGTGTGCGTGGCGCTGTACATGTTGACCATGCTGTGGGGCCGCGGCGACGCCGCCTACAAGGGTGACGGCAACTTGCCGCCGTTGATCGAGGCGCAGGTGCGCATGGGCGCCAACAGTGCCGCTCTGGTGGTAGCGGGGCAGTGGTGGCGGCTGGTGTCGCACGCGTTCCTGCATGCCAACGTGCCGCACCTGCTGTTCAACATGCTGGCGCTGGTAAGTTTCGGCAGCTTCCTTGAGGCACTGATCGGGTGGCGCTGCTATCTGATCGTGTTCACGGTGAGTGCGCTGTCTGGTGGTCTGGCGAGTGCCTTGATCGCAGAAAATCCGCTTTCGGTCGGCGCGTCGGGCGCGATATGGGGCCTGATGGCGGCGGGCTTCGGCATGGTGCTGAGGCCGGGCGGACCGTTGCCTCGCCTGGTCGCCCAGCGCCTGCGCCAGCGCTTGCTCGGGGTGCTGGCCATCAATGGTGCGCTGTCGTTCCTGCCCGGCATCGATCTGTGGGCGCACCTGGGCGGCGGGTTGGCTGGATTCGCGCTCGCGATGGGCGGACTCTGCGGGCGGCGGCACGAGCAGGCGCCCGAGCCGCGCGCCGTAGCTATCGGAGCGTATGTCTCGGCGGCGGTGCTGGTGGTGGCGCTGGCGCTGGCGTTCGCGATCGGGCAGCCCTGGCAGACCGGGCCGTCATGAGCCTGGGCCGCCGCAAGATTCGCGTCGACGATCCGGCGTCCTGGGTGTTCAACCGCATGGTGGATGCCTACCAGGCGCGTCCCGCGTATCCGGCGGCGCTGATCGATGACATCGCCGAGTTGGCGGGTACTGAGGGCGGCTCAATAGGTGACCTTGGCGCGGGCATCGGGCATCTGGCGCTTCCGCTGGCGGCGCGTGGCTTCGATGTCGTGGCGATCGAGCCGGCAGCCGCCATGCTCGAACGACTGCGGGTGGCAGCGCTCGATCGCGCGCTCACGCTTCGGTCGGTTCATGCCGCCGCTGAGGCGTTGCCGCTTGAGACCGGTTGCTTGAATCTGGTCGCGGTGGTCGACGCGCTTCACTTCCTCGACCGTCAACTTGCGGCGCACGAGATCCGCCGGGTGCTGGCGCCGCATGGCACGCTGGCGCTGGTGACCTGCGAGTTCGCCGACACGCCGTTCATGCGCGCCGTGGTGGAGATCATGGAAGCGGCCGCGCCGCGCAGACCACGCGAAGTCGATCAATCGGTCGCACAGGTCTCGGCCATCACGAAGATCCGCCTCGACCAGCAGCGTCGGTTCCATGACGAGACCATGGTCGACCGTGCCACCCTCGATCGCATCCTGTGTTCCATATCGTTCATCGGGCCGGCGATGAAGCCGGAACGCTTCGCCGCTTTTCGCGAACGCGTGCATGCGTTGCCCATCGCGCCGGTGTGGGCGCGTACTTTCACGCTTCGCTCGGGCAAGCGCGGACCGTCCTCGCGTGTGCGGATCGAGACCGCGCGCAGGGCGGGTGTGGCGCAACCCCGCTAGCGAAGCTTGACGCTATCCATGTGAGCGCATCAGACGTCGCACAGCGCCACCGCTTCGCGCAGCGACGTCAGCGGATCGCGAACCGGAACGAACTCATGCGCGAGGTAGCCGGTGAAGCCGGTGTCGACGATGGCCTTGGCGACGGTGCGCCAGTTCAGCTCTTGCGTGTCGTCGAGCTCGTGCCGGCCGGGCACGCCGCCGGTGTGGAAGTGGGCCAGCCACTTGATGTTGTCGCGGATGGTGCGGACGATGTCTCCGTCCATGATCTGCATGTGATAGATGTCGTAAAGCAGCTTGACGTAGGGCGAGTTGATCGCCTTCACGACCTTGAGGCCGATTTCGGCATGGTCGCCCATGTAGCCGGCGTGATTGATCTTGCTGTTGAGTAGCTCGACGCAGACCATGATCTTGCTCTCCTCAGCGGCCTGCTTGATGCGCTCGAGTCCGGCGACGCAGTTGTCGATGCCCTCGCTGTCACTCATGCCGGCGACGCGGTTGCCGAAGAACGTGATCACATTCGGGTAGCCGGCCTTGGCGACCTTCGGGATGCCTTCCTCCAGGCTCTTGACCAGGGCGTCGTGGTTGCTCTTCTTGTTCCAGCCTTCCGGGATCGAACCGCCGAAGCCCGACGCCATCGAACAGATGAGGCCGTGGTCGCGCACGATGGGCCAGTCTTTCTCGCCTAGCAGATCGACCGCGGTCAGGCCCATTGCCTTCACCGCCTTGCAGAATTCCGGCATCGGGATCTTGCCGAAGCACCAGCGCGACACCGACTGCTTGAGCCGGCCGCTCTTCACGATCCGCGGCGTGCGCTTGTCGTCGGGTGCCGCTGCGAGGGCCGTGCGCGAGAACCAGGTCGATGATGGGGCCGTCAGGCCGGCGGCAGCGAAGGACTGGCGTCGTGTGAAGTTCGTCATACCTGCATTCAGTACGCGAACAGGACCTTCGTCAATCGCCGCGTGCGTGCGCTAGGATGCCGGCCCGTCATGACGAAACAGCGCTTGATCAGAACCACTGTGGTCGCCTTGCTCGCACTGGCCGGCTCGCCTGCGCCCGCAAGGGCCGCTGCGCCTCGCAAGCAGCCCAATGTCGTGTTCATCCTGGCCGATGATCTGGGCTACGGCGATCTGGGTGCCTACGGGCAGAAGAAGATCAAGACGCCGCGGCTCGACCGCATGGCGGCCGAGGGCGTGCGCTTCACGCAGTTCTACGCGGGCAGCACGGTGTGCGCGCCGTCGCGCGCGTCGCTCATGACCGGGCTGCACCAGGGCCACGCGCGCGTGCGCGGCAACGGCAAGGCGGTGCCGCTCGAACCGGGCGACGTCACGGTGGCCGAGGTGCTCAAGTCGGCCGGCTACGCCACCGCGCTGGTCGGCAAGTGGGGGCTGGGCGATTCCGGCACCACCGGCGTCCCGACCAGGCAGGGCTTTGACTATTTCTACGGCTATCTGGATCAGGTTCACGCGCACGACTACTACACCGATCACCTTTTCAAGAATGAGGACAAGGTCAGCCTGGCGCCGGGCAGCTACTCGCACGATCTGTTCACCAAGGAGGCGCGGGAATTCGTCCAGCGCAGCAAGGACGCGCCGTTCTTCCTGTACCTGGCCTACACGACCCCGCACGCGAACAACGAGAAGAAGGACAAGGGCATGCAGGTGCCCAGCGACGAGCCTTACACCGCCCAGCCGTGGCCCGAGCAGGAACGCAATTTCGCCGCCATGGTCACGCGGCTTGACCGCGACGTCGGTGCGCTGCTGGATCTGCTGCGCGAGCTGAAGCTTGCCCAGGATACGGTCGTGTTCTTCACCAGCGACAACGGCGCCCACAAAGAAGGCGGTCACGACGCGAACTTCTTCCAGTCGAGCGGGGCTCTGCGCGGGATCAAGCGCGCGATGTACGAGGGCGGCATCCGCGTGCCGATGATCGTATGGGCGCCCGGGCGCGTGCCGGCCGGCAAGGTCAGCGACGCGGTGTGGGCGAACTGGGACGTGCTACCAACGCTGGCAGCTCTGGCGGGTGCGAAGCCGCCCGCAGGCCTCGACGGCGTGGCACAGGGGGATCTCCTGCGCACGGGCAAGTCCCGGCCGCATGCGCCGCTGTACTGGGAGTTCCACGAAGGCGGCTTCAAGCAGGCAGCGCGTGTCGGCGACTTCAAGGGCATCCGGCAGGCACCCGGGCAGCCGCTGGAACTCTACGATCTGCGCCACGATGTCGGCGAGATCACGGACGTGGCCGCGCGCAACGCCAAGGTGGTCGCGCAGATGGAAGCGTTCATCACAGAGGCGCGCACCGAATCACCGCACTGGCCCACGCCAGCGGCGAAGCCCAAGTAGCTAGGGCGCGCCCCGGCTGGGTTGCCCATAGTAGGTGGGATGGGTAAGCTGGGTGACGTGAAAACAACGCTCGACATCGCCGATGCGCTGCTCGCCCGTGCCAAGAAGTATGCGCGTCGCACCCACCAACCGGTGCGGGCAGTTGTCGAGGAGGGACTACGTCGGGTTCTGGAAGCGAAGGCCCCGTCATCCCGGTACCACGTGCGCGATGCCAGCGTCGGGCGCTCCGGTGGGCACAACCCACTTGAGGCGATGTCATGGTCGGACCTGCGCGACGAGATATACGGCGGTCGCTAGTGCTCGCCGTCGACACCAACATCCTCATCTATGCCCACCGGCGCGAGACCCCGGAGCACGCCATCGCACGTAGGGTCGTGACCGATCTTGCGGAGGGCGACGAGCCGTGGGGAATCCCTTGGCCCTGCGTCCACGAGTTCTTCAGCGTGGTTACCAACCGCCGCATCTGGAAAGAGCACGCCAGCAGTTCCCAGGAAGCAGCAGGCCAGATCGAAGCGTGGCTGGGGTCTACGGTGCTCCGCCTCATGGGTGAAACCGAGGATCATTGGTCCGTGCTGGCGCGATTGGTCCGGCGGCCGCGCGTACTCGGACCGGTGGTCCACGACGCCCGCATCGCAGCGATCTGTCTGGCGCATGGCGCCGAGGCCTTGCTCACCCGGGATCGGGACTTCTCGCTGTTCCCGGAACTCAAGACGCGGAATCCCCTCGGGGCATAACCCAGCGCAGCCACGCCACGGTTTATCGGAAGCTGGGTTCGAGCACGCCGTCGTCGAGAGGGACTGCCCGCACGGGGGCGGCGGGCGACGGTGGCGGGCGCCGCCTCGACGGCACGCTTGCCGGCCGCGCTCGCGGGCGTTGCGGCGCCACCGTCGGCTCGCTGGTGCTCGCGGCGCCCGATGGTGCCAGTGAGGCAGGCAGTGGGACCGCGATCGGTGGCGATGGGGTTGCGACGGCCGGGCTGGCTGCTGGCACGGCCGCGGGCGCTGCGATCCGGGGTGTAGTCGCCACGGCCGGGACCGTCGCGGCCGGCGGGGCCGCAGCCGTTCGCACCCCACTGACTGCAAGGGCCGTGAGCGCGCCAACCAGCGCCGAGCCGAGATAGGGCAAGAGCCACTTCAGTCCCGCGACCGGCAGCCGCCGCGGCGGGCGGGCCGGGAACACCGCCGACGCCGCTGCCGACTCGAAGTCACCACCGCTGTTGACCCGGCCCCAGTATCCGGCGACCGCCGGGAAGCGGGATTTCCCGGTGCCCTTGCTGGTGCTCGCCTCTTGCCGGGAACGCGCGCGGCCCGAGTAGCTGCGTGTCTTGGTCCGGCGATCAGGCGACTCGGGAGCCATGAGTCACAAGTGTACTCCCGATCGGGGCTCGGCCGCCTTCGACCTTGACTCGCGCCCCGGATCGTCGGCAGATCGCACCCATGAAGGACCGAATCGAGAGTGTTGCCGACCTGCTGATGGGTGCTGCCTACGCCGACAACAACCTGGAGGGCGCCGAGAAGCGGACCATCAAGGACTTGTTGTGCGATCTGCTGGGCGAGGACGAGCTGCCCATGGCGGTCGGTTTCCGGCTCGATGGCTTTGCGCCCAAGGCCTTCGACGTCAAGAAGACCGCCTCGGTGTTCGCGAAGGACTCGGCCGACAGCAAGCGCAAGCTGTTGCAGCTGGTGGCCGCGGTGCACGACGCCGACGACGAGTACGATCTCGCCGAGGACGAGTACCTGGTCGCCCTGGCCAAGGCGCTCGGCGTGCCCGACAAGGACTACCGGGATCTGGCGCTTGAGATCGTCGAGGAAACCGACCTCGGCGAAGCCTTCGAGGAAGTCCGCTTCGCCGACGAGTAGCCGCTAGACCAGCACTTGCCCGGCGCGCTTCATGTGGCCGACGATGTCGACGCCATAGGGGCATGCCGCTGCCGCCCGCGTGAAGTCGACGCCGTCGAGCTGGCGCGCTGCTGGCGGTAGCGCGGCGAATCGCGCCTTGGCCTCATCGGTGTGGCCGTAGACGTCGTGGTACATGAGGTAGCGCAAGGTCGCGCCTACCTGCACCGGCGCATCGATGTGGGCGGTGCAGATATGGTCGCAGCCGTCGCACGCCATGTTGCGGGTGGCCCGGGCATAGCGCCACAGCTCGTCGGTCTCGGCCTGGGTCAGCTTCGACTTGTCCAGGGCCGCCGCGATGTTCTCGCGGACCTTTTCCAGGTTGTCCATGGCCGACACCGCCGCGGTGATGCGCTCGTCCGCCCACACCGCCTTCATGACCGACTGGTACTTGTTCCACTTGCCGGTCTGCTCGAACTTCTGCCACTTGTCCTCGATGCCCACCGCCGAACCCTGGGTTTTCATAGCTATGAGCCCGACCTTGGCCTTGTAGGCGGCATCCATGGCGACATTGAGCTCGCTGTTGCCGTACTGGCGGAAGTTGTAGCGGAACATGACCGCGTCCACCCACGGCGTCTTGGCCGCCACGTGAAGCAGCTCGGGCACGTTGCCGTGGTGGCACGAGAAGCCGAAGTACTTCAGCTTCTTTTCCTTCTTTAGACGATCAATCACCGCTTTCAGCTCGGTGCTGAGGTATTCGGGCTTCTGCAGCATGTGCAGGAAATACATGTCGATGTAGCTGGTCTGCAGGCGGTCCAGGCTCTCGTTGAAAGTCTTCTCGAAGCCGGCTGGATCGTGCTCGTCGCTCTTGCTGGTGATCCACAGCTTCTCGCGGATCTTGGCCCGGTTGTGGAACGCGCCGACGGCGGGCTCGCAGCGCCCACCCGAATAGCAGTCGGCCGCATCGATGTAGTTGACGCCGTACTTGAAGCACTCGGCGAGCTTGGGATCGAAGCGCGGATCCAGCGACAGCGAGCCGCCCATCAACAGGATCGGGATCTTCTCGCCGGTCTTGCCCAGCACGCGCCTCGGTACCTGCAGCGGCGACTGCGCCAGCGCCGTCGGTCCGACCCCGATGCTGGACGCCAGCACCAGGCCACCCGCCGCGCCGGTTCGCAGCGCGTCCCGGCGCGAAAGTTCGATCTTCTTGTCGTCGCTCATGGTGGCTCTCCTCAGGTTCCTTGTTTCTTGTGGCTGCCGAGCAGCAGCGACCGGTCCTTCGAACGAGTTTCCCCGATGGCTGTGACGTACACGGCGGGATCGTCCATCACCGGGCACTCGCGCTCGCAGATGCCGCACCCGATGCATAGCTCGGGGCGCAGGTACGGCTTGTTGAGCAGTACCTTGCTGCCATCCCAGCGCGTGATGGTTTCCTGGTAGGTGCCGATGGCCTTGGGGCTGGTCGGGCAGACCTCCTCGCACACCACGCACGGGGTCTGCATGGCCCACGGCAAGCAGCGGCCCTGGTTGAAGAACGCCGTGCCCAGGCGGATCGGCCCCTGTTCCACGAACTCGCCCAGGCCCAGCTTCTGCGCCAGCGAGATTTTCTGGATGGCGCCGGTCGGGCACACCTCGCTGCACAGCGTGCAGTTGAGCTGACAGAAGCCGGTGCGGAAATCCATGATCGGCGTCCACAGACCTTCGAGGCCGCCCTCGGCCAGCGTCGATGGTTGCAGCACATTGGTCGGGCACACGTTGATGCACTGGTCGCACTTGATACAGCGCTCGAGGAACTCGGTCTCGGCCACCGTGCCGGGTGGCCGGATGGCCTTCTGGTTGAAGCTGCGCTTGTTGGTCGCCTTCGACAGGCGCATGAACGGGTAGGTCAGAACGCCAACCACCGAGGCCAGGATCCAGCGCCGGCGGCGCAGCGCGGGCGCCACGATCTCGGTCTCGGGGATCTTCGAGATGACCTTCTTGCCGAACAGGGTGGCGGTGCCGTCCTTGACCTTGCCGACGATGTTCTTGGCGAACGACACCGGCGACAGGCGGAAGCTGAGCGCATCCTCCGGGCAGTCGTCGATGCAGTTGAAGCACACGAAGCACTCGCTCTTGCGCAGAGCCGCCTGCGGATCCGATGCGCCCTCACAGTGGCGCAGGCACAGATCGCAATCGGTGCACTTGGTAACGTCGCGATCGATGCGCCACAGGGCGAAGCGCGACAGCACGCCCAGGAACGCGCCCAGCGGGCACAGCACCCGGCAGAAGAAGCGCGGGATGACCAGGTTCATGCCCACCAGCGCCACCAGCAACAGCCCGACCACCCAGGCGGCGTTGAACACCCGTGCGTCGGTCGCGCCCGGCGACGACGCCAGGAAATCCAGCCGCGCCGGTAGCGCCGCATCCATGCCCGGTTTGATCGCCACCGCGAACGATCGCACCAGCAAACAGATGGGATCAAGGAGCCCTATCTGCAGCGAGCCCATCGCCGCCAGCACCAGGAAGATCGCGAGGCCGATGTACTTGAGCTGGTACATCGGACGGTAAACGTTGGCAGCGATGTTGTTGCGGTTCTTGCCGATGTTGAACACCCAGCCGAAGAAGTTGTGCATCGTGCCGTACGGGCAGATCCAGCCGCAGAACGCGCGCCCCAGCAGCAGCGTCGGCACCAGGATCCACATGCCGCGCCAAAGCCAGCGGTACACCGTGTGCGTCGACAGCGCGGTGGCGAAACCCACCAGCGGGTCGAGTTCCAGGAACAGCGAGACCGGGTAGCCGCGCAAGCGCGAGAACCAGGTCGCCCACAGAAGGAACAGGAACAGGCCGAAGAAGAACGCCTGCGAGATGATGCGCCAGTTGGTGATGCGGAAGACCCGGGCGTACCACGGCGAGCCATCGCGGTTGCGCGCGACGATCTTGAGCAGGCTCCGGGCGCCAATGAGCTTCGCGGGCGGCATCATCCGACCTGCACCTCCTTGATCGTGACGCTCTTCCAGTCGGGCGTGCCGACGTTGCGCGCGGCCGCCTTGCCAAAGTACGCCGGCAGCTTTTCACCTTTGCGCTCGAGCAGGTTGTCCCAGCCGAACGCATCGGCGGCGAGCGAGTCGGTCGACGCCACCATGGTGTGGCCCAGCTTGACGTCACTCAGGCTGCCGCCGGTGGGGCCGCTGCGGAACAAGACGCGGCTGGCGTCGAGCAGCACGAACGTGGGCCGCAGCATCAGCGCCAGATCCGCGATGATGCCGTGGATGTCCTGATGAAACTGATTGCGGCGTCCCCCCAGCAGGCCGTACCAGTTCTTGGTCGTCATCGATGCCCGACACAGGTTGTGATCCTTCACCGGTGACACGCCGATGACCTTGGTGGCGCCCTGGAACGGCCGCCAGAAGAACGGCCACTTCTCGATCCAGGTCGCTCCGGGAACGTTCAGCATCTCGAACTCGCCCGGCGACGGCAGGTACACGCGCGCACCGGCCTGCACCGCCGCCTGCTGGATCCCGGTGCGGTGAAAGCAGCTCTGCGGCGACTCGATGGGGTTATCGGCGACGCGGATCTCGGCGGCGCCGGCCTCGCGCACCAGGTGGATCAGTGCCGCCAGCACCTCGGGGTGGGTGGTGGCGCCCAGCACCGCGGGCCGCTCGAACGCCACGTTGGGCTTGATGACGACGATATCGCCGCGCTGGATGAAGCGTCCGATGCCGCCGATCGCATCGACCGCGCCGCGCACCATCGCCCCGACCTTGTCACCGCGCGCGACCCCTAGCAGCGGCAGCACGGTTGACTTCGCCACCGCGTAGCCACCTTCGGGCAGGCGCAGCGTCGGGATGACGGGCTTGCCGCGCTCACCGTCCAGATCCTTCATTGACAGGGGCCAGCGCGCCGGCGCCAGGCTGGCGTAACCTGCCACCGCAGTGGCCCCCGCAACTATCCCGGCCTGCTTGATGAACAGGCGCCGTTCGAGGCGGCGATGCTCGGCCAGGGCGGCATCGTGAGGACCCGGCGCGGCCGCCGTGGTCGTGCTCGTGTCGGGCTTGTGTTGCTCAGTGCTCACCGCTTCCTCCTTGACTCGCCTTTGCCGGCTTGGCCCGCGCTTTCAACTCGCCTGGCATCTGCGCCACCGCGTCTTTCAGTTTGCCCAGTTCCTGCTCGACGACCCCAGGGTCCTTCGCCCCGCGCACGCCGATGACGAAACGATCCACGGTGGTCGCCGCCGACAGGGTGCCTAGGAACTGATCCTTGATAAGGGCCATTCCCGCCAGACCCGCGCCACCGGCGAGCTTGCCGGCCGCCTCTCCCATCTCGCCAAACCCCTTGCCGAACGCGCCCGCCATCTTCTTGGCGGCAGCGGCGCTGTCCTTGGCGACCAGAAACAGCTCGAGATCGTCGTCCTTGGCGCCCGGCCGGATGGTCCACACATCGTGCGCGAATGCCTGCGAGAAAGCATTGTCGGGAAAGTATGCAATCTTGCCGGGGTCGATGCCCATCTGTCCGATGAAGACGCCGTACGCCCACGGCAAGGGCTCGCCCTTCACCGCCGCCACCAGCGTGTCGGCCAGCTCGCCAAGCTTGCCGGTGATGAGCGACGTCTCGTCGGACCCGATCACGCGGATGTAGAACGGCGCGCGCGCCAGATAAAGCGCATTGCGATCCAGGTGGTGCAGGCCCGCCTCGGTGACCGTCGGCTTCGCGGTCGGTGCGCGCTCGCCGCCGTAGGCACCCAGCGCGTTCGCTCCGCTGCCCATGTCGTACATCTCCACGTCGACGGTGGTGGCGGGGTCCTTCTCGCTGACCAGCAGCACGTTCCACAACCGCTTGAAACCGAAGGTGCGGAAGAAATCGGCGCGCCCGTCGATCTTCACGTACAGGTTCTCGGGGTCGAACTGCGTGATCTTGTCTTCGCGCCAGCCGGCACCCGCGAGCTGTTTCGGCAAGGGCCCCCGATCGGCGCCGGGGGTCGCCGCGACCTGGGTGGTTGCCGCCGGCCCCGCGGTTTCCGCCCCAGCGTTGGCCGTTGCCTTCATGGCAGGGCCAGCCACCGGAGGCGCGGCGGATCCGAGCGCGACCGTCAGCTCACCGCGCGGCCCCGCGGCCTTGAGCAGCGTCGCACCGTCGGAGAACAGATTCGGGTCGAGCGGATGCTCGGCTCGCCAGGCAACGTAGGCTGCGATCAGCACCAGGACGCCCCCGGTGACCAACCCCCAGCGCACTTCCGTGACCGAATAGGTGCGCCGGTAATGACGCCACCCACCCTTCACGAACAGGCGATCTTCTGGGTTGGTTTCAGTCCCCATCGTGGCCGGGAAGTATAGGGCGAAGGGCGCAAGGGTCACGCGCCCGGCGAAAGAAATGCGCGCGCGGGATCGCGGGGTTTACGTGCGCAGCGTCACGAAGTGCAGACCACGACCTGGGCGAACCGGCATGCGACACGGTGGCAATCCTGAGGTAGGAATGCCGGCCCCTCTTGCGGGCTCGTCCATGGTCGATCCGACTCCTGCTCTGCGTGCCTGCCTCGACGCCGCCATCCGGAAGGTGCTGGGTGCCGATGCCCCGCCTGCTGATGCCCTGATTCATCGTTCGGCGCACGCGGACTTCCAGGCCGACGCTGCGCTGGCGTTGGCGCGGCAACTCAAGAAGAACCCGCGCGAGCTGGCGGTCGAGATCGCGGCGGCCCTCGACCTTGGCGACGTGATCGGGGCGGCGACGGTGTCGGGGCCGGGCTTCATCAACCTGCAACTGCGCGACGATTTTCTCGCGGCGCGCTTGGGCGAGATGCTGGCCGATGACCGCCTGGGCGCGGCGCGTGCGGCAACGCCCGAGACGGTGGTGATCGATTACTCGTCGCCCAACGTCGCCAAGGAGATGCACGTCGGGCACCTGCGCAGCACCGTCATCGGCGACGCGCTGGCTCGCCTGCTGGAATTCCAGGGCCACCGGGTGATTCGCCAGAACCACGTCGGCGATTGGGGAACACCGTTCGGTATGCTGATCGAGCATCTGCTTGATAGCCACGCGGGCGCGGCAGCGGCCGATTCCGCCATCGGCGAGCTGGCGGCGTTTTACCGGGCGGCGCGCGCGAAATTCGACGCCGATCCGGCGTTCGCCGAGCGCGCACGCCTGCGCGTGGTGGCTCTGCAAGGCGGCGATCCGGTCACGCTTGCGCAGTGGCGGCGGCTGATCGACGCGTCAGTGGCCTACTTCTCGACCATCTACCAGCGCCTGGGGATCACGCTGCGGCCCGAAGACATCGCGGGCGAGAGCCAGTACAACGCTGCGTTGCCTGGCCTGGTGGCGGAACTGGAAGCGCACGGTGTGGCGCGCGTGTCGGACGGTGCCGTGTGCGTGTTCCCGCCTGGCTTCACCGGGCGCGAGGGCGAGCCGGTACCGCTCATCATCCGCAAGCAGGACGGCGGCTACGGCTACGGCACCACCGATCTGGCAGCGCTGCGCCACCGCGTCGGCGTGCTGCACGCGCAACGGATCATCATCGTGGTGGGAGCACCGCAGAGTCAGCACTTGGCGCTGGTGTTCGCCGCGGCTCGCATGGCCGGCTGGGTGCCCGACGGCGTGCGGCTGGAACACGTCGCCTTCGGCTCGGTGCTGGGCGCCGACAAGAAGATGTTCAAGACTCGTAGCGGCGACACCATCGCGCTGGCTGCATTGCTCGATGAGGCGATCGAGAAGGCAGGACAGGCAGTGGCCGACAAGGCGCCCGAGATCAACGCCGAGGCGCGGGGGCGCATCGCGGACGCGGTTGGCATCGGCGCGATCAAGTACGCCGATCTGGCAAGCGATCGCATCAAGGACTACGTGTTCGACTTCGGCCGCATGCTCGCGTTCGAGGGCAACACCGCGCCCTACCTGATGTACGCGCACGCGCGCATTCGTTCGATCCTGCGCAAGGCCCGTGAAGCTGGCGGTGACGACGCTTCCGCCACCATCCAGGTGGGCGCGCCCGCCGAGCGCGCACTTGCGCTCACGCTGCTCGACTTCCCGGTCATCATCGACAAGACCGGCGAGGCCTTGCAGCCGCATCGCCTGTGCGGTCACCTGTACGCGGTTGCCGCCGCTTTCACTGCCTTCTACGAGAACTGCCCCGTCCTCAAGGCCGAAACCCCGGCGCTGCGGGCCTCGCGTCTGCGGCTCTGCGACCTGACCGCGCGGGTGCTGGCGTGTGGGTTGGCCCTGCTCGGCATAGCCGCTCCCGAGCAGATGTAGC